>JAZNAQ010000001.1:0-5791 GCA_045586595.1 Eubacteriales bacterium
CATGCCGTTATCGGCGCTGCGAAGCTGAAGCTGTGCGTTTTCGCCCTCAAAGCCCAGACAAAACTGATTATCTCCGCTGTACAAAATGGAGTATGTACCGTTGGTATTCCCCTCGACGCACCATCTCTGAACATCATATCCCGTGAGAGTCCAAAGCTTGATAGTCTTCCCGGGCACCACATGGGCGTTGTCGATATCCAGCAAAAGATCGGTGTCGTGGGCATACACGTAAAAGACCTGATTGGAAAACTCCTTCAAAGTCCAGTTCGCGGGGCTATCGCTTAAAATAAGGCTTCCGTCCCGGTGAGAAAGGTAAAGACCGGTCTCTCTATTGAGAAAAGCATATGTTCCCGCCTGCAGAGGCTCTGCTTTCACCGCTTCCGGTGTTGCGGGAGCGGGTATCTCCGGTGTTGTGGGTGCAAACGTTTCCGGTTGCATTGGAGATGTTGAGATTTCCGGCTCCGCAGCGCAGGCGCTGCAGAACAGTATAAGTATCAAAATGATTGGGGCAATATATTTTTTCATTTTTTGCACTCCTGTTTTTCACTGAATCAATTTACATCTTTATACACTTCATCCTGAGGATTTATTTCTATCCCATCCGAGGAATTGCCTGTAGATATTTCAAAATGCAGGTGCGGTCCTGATGAATTGCCCGTATTGCCTACTTCACCGATCCATTGGCCTGCTTTTATTCTTGCACCTTTATATACCTGGGCGGGCATACTATCCGGATATAAATGTGCATATTCGTAATAACGGCCATCATCGCCTTTAATTACAAGACCCGTCCCAAAGCCGTTGCAGTCACCATATTCACCTTCGTGGTTTCTTGTGCAATGGTAAACATTGGTTACAGTTCCACCTTCAGCAGCATGTACAGGAGCATTCTCGATGCTGGAATCACTAATATCAATTGCGCCGCCTGAGTGCAGCTCTTGGCTCAATTTATAGTGCCTCGGTACCGGCCAGTACAGGGCTGAATCATATCCCGAATCCGAAGAATCTACTATATTTACATCTTTTGCAAACAATTCATGACCAACGCCCACGATTATCGCGAACAGGATTATTACTTTGATTACTTTGAATAGTTTTTTCATCCCCGACTCCCCGTTTTATTTTCCTTGTTGCATCATATCATCACTTGACTTAGTACATCAAAAACAGCTCTCAATTACCTGAGCACACTAACAAGCGTTTTCACTGTTAATTTTAATCGTTATTTAATATAGCAGAAAAAACAGTAGCAGGCAATGAAAACCACTGTCTGCTACTGTAGTTATATTGTGTTGAGCTTGTATTATTCCCACTCGCCGAATCAAATCCTTTTCTAAGCTTTTTTGTATATATAATTTGATTTCTGGTGGTTTTATTTGCCGCAGATTATACTTATCCTATGGTCTATAAGGAATTTTGCTATCAAAAATCTATCGGGAGCGAAATATCACCGGTTATTCTTGACGCTATGATACAGCTGGTTTGAGTGTATAATAACATAGTTATGCCTATATTTCCAGTCTGTATTTCTGTGGGTGATAAATCGGTCTTATCAGCGAAATATGTTGTTTTTCAAGAAAAGTGGTTTGTTCATCAAGGGAAACTGTAGTATAATATGCAAAGGTGATGGAGAATGAACAAGAAATACAGCATTATTCTAATAATAAGTATTGTGGTCATCGTGGCGGCGTACTCCCTTATGGGAGGCGGAGGTTGTACTGATTTGGACATAGGCGAGGACCGCTTGAGTGTGAGCTATAAGGACTTTAGCTTCGCCGTGGACTATAAAGATGTTACGACTATCGAACTTGTGGAGGTTTCTGATTTCGGTGAGCCTTTGAGCGGCGGAAGTGACAAAGTATGCCGCTGGGGAGTGTGGGAGAGCGAGAGCCTGGGCGAATACTCCCAGTACACCATTCTCGGCACTTCCAACGCGGTTTTGCTGCATTTGCGCGATGGCGGCAAAGCGCTTCTCAGCTATGAAAGCGGCGATACCACCGTGATGCTGGGACAGCTGCTTTTTGATATGCTCACGGAGCACGGCTACGATGTAAACTACAAACAATAAAACACAAATCCCCATCGGCCAAATGGTCGGTGGGGATTCGTTTACAGGAGAATGAAGATAAGAGGAATATCACATTTTGAGATACCCGCCTCCGTAGGCGCAGCCTCCGGGGCAGGCAAGCAGGTCGGCAAAGTCAAAGTCTTTGCCGGCTTTTTTTATGTCAGCGGCACCTTTGACCGAGAGTGTCGCGCAGCCACTGATAGCCGGTGAGAGCTCATCGCGCAGCCGGCTTGAAGCTGCGGAGGAGTCAAAGGTTTCTTCCACGGCATCAGACCATACCTGACGCATGGTGTAGCGGCTGACGCAGGAGCGGAGAATATGGTCATAGAGCTCAATCTCTGTCATGGCAAAGCCACATTCGTGCTTTGCTTTAAGCGCAGTGCAGGGAGAGACCCAGACAGTAAAAATATTTTCGCCATATTTTTTTACGCACCATTCGTTGAAAATGGCCTCCGGATGGCGGCCAAGAATCTGCGCATCCACGAGCTTGGCAGCGGAGGGGCAGAGGGGGGATATACCCTTTTTGCCGAGGGCAAGCTCGGCCTTTACTTCCTCCGCCGCCATGGCAACAAAGCCGGAGCCGTCGAAAACTTTGTGTACGCCCATGCAGTGAAGAATACTTACCAGTTTGCCACTGTTCTGAATAAAGGGAGAGAGGGCAAAGATAATAGTTTTTCCTTTGTTTTGGGCTGTGCGCAGAGGCTT
Organism: Eubacteriales bacterium; assembly: GCA_045586595.1. Taxonomy (GTDB): domain Bacteria; phylum Bacillota; class Clostridia; order Oscillospirales; family JAAYXM01; genus SIG480. The sequence continues at coordinate 2,774 of JAZNAQ010000001.1, forward strand.
TGCCTCGTCCTTTATACTCAGCGCGCCGGTGGGGCAGACAGCAAGGCACCGGCCGCAGCCTATGCAGCCACTCTCCGGCATGGGTACGATGGAACCGATTTTTGTTTCTGCGGCCCGATTCAAGGCGCCGATGGCATGAATGCCCTGTTTTTCGCAGACCTTTTCGCAGCGGCGGCAGAGAACACACTTGCTGCCGTCTCGGATAATTGCAGGGGAAGAAAAGTCTTTTTCCTGCTCACGGTGGACATTGGCGTAAACTCTATCATCCATACCCAGCTCCCGCAAAAGCCCATGCAGCTCGCAGTTGGAATAGCGGGAGCAATATTCGCAGTCCATACGGTGATGGCGGCAGATGAGGTCCAGGGTGATGCGGCGGCTGTCAATGACCTTTTCGCTGTGGGTCAGCACCTCCATGCCCTCGCTCACTTTCGTGGAGCAGGCGGGCATGAGACGGGGGATACCTGCAACTTCCACCACGCACACCCGGCAGGAGCTGTCGGGACTGCAGTCTGCCAGATGGCAGAGCGTTGGAATATGTATGCCGTTCGCGCGGGCGGCGTCCAGAATGGTGGAGCCTTCGCCGGCGGCGATGGGAGTGCCGTTTATTTTGAGATTTATCATATCGCCGCCTCCTTATTCAAATTCTTCCGGGAAAGCCGCCATGGCGCTTTCCACAGTGTTGGGGATGCTTTGGCCCAGTCCGCAGCGGGAAGAAAGCCGCAGGTAGGCGCAGAGCTTTTTGATTTCGTCTTTACTGCCCTGCGCTTTCAGCAGTTTTGCAAGCTCCACGGAGCCAAAACGGCAGGGGGTGCACATACCGCAGGACTGCTGTGCCAAAAATTCCACGCTTTCGGCACAGAGAGCGCGGACGGAAATGTTCCCATCAAAGAACATCAGGCTTGCGGTGCCCAGAGCGGCTTTGGCCTCCAGTACCATATCCATGGCTTCGGCGGAGTAGATACTGCCTGTGCAGCCGCCGCCAAGGCGGAAGCCCTTCACGTTCGTTGCACCTGCAATTTCGGCGATTTTCCGGACACTCACGCCATAGGGCAATTCATACACACCGGGGCGCTCCACACAGCCGCTGACTGTGAAGAGCTTGCTGACTTCGCCGCTGAGGAAATATTCGCTGACGGCGGCAAAGGTCTCAGCATTATTGATAACGGTGGGCTTATGGAAAATGCCATTGATACCCGGATAGGGAGGCTTGAGCGTGGGCTCACCACGCTTGCCAACTATGGAGCGAATGAGAGCGGTTTCCTCGCCGCAAACATAGGCACCTGCGCCTTTCACAACTTCAATTTCAAAGCCTCCAAGCTCGGCCTCGGAAACAGTTTTTTTCATGCTTTCAAAGCATTCGGGATATTCGCTTCGGACATAGACAAAGCCTTTGCAGGCACCTACTGCGGCGGCACAGAGCAGCATGCCCTGCAAAATGGCATGGGGTGCGCGGAGCATAAGCTTCATGTCCTTATAGGTCTCGCCCTCGCCCTCGCTGCCGTTGCAGATTATGTATTTCTTCTCGCCGGGGGCATTTTTTGTGACACTCCATTTGTCGGCGATGTTATAGGCGCTGCCGCCGCGACCAACAAGGCCTGCGGCGCGGAGCACACCAATAATGTCGGTGCTGTTTTTGCAGATTTCAAGTGTCTTTCCGTAATCGGAGGGAGCAAACATGGCTCCCTCTTTTCCGCCATTTGCAAAATTCAGGTCCACCTTGCCATCATCAAGTCCGCAAAGCTCAGAGTAAAAGCTCGCTATGCCGGCCACATGGGATAGGGGCAGCCCCAGCTCGGCGGCAAGGCGTTTCAGAGCTTCCGGAGAGCGGTCGGCACTTTCCCTCAGAGCCGGTATGAGTTTTTCGCTTATCATGCTGCCTTCACCTGCTTTTTATCGGGGAAAAGATGGCGGAAAATCCAGCGGTTGATGGGGCCAAGAAACCATATCTGAACGCCAAAGGCAAAGACCCAGTTCACGGGCATTTTGGTAATAAAGGACTCCAGAAACTGACCGAAGGTCCAGTCAAACTGTATCCAGTTAATGATATTGGAGTAGCAGCACATAATAGGGCACATCAAAAGCACGGTGAAGCCTGTGCGTATGCACTGATAGAGAATTTTGTTGTCGGTGGGGTACTTGGCGGCCTGCTTTCCCGCAAACTTCTGCACCACGAAAAACTGCAGAACAAAAGCAAGGGGCGCTTTCTGGCAGAAGGCAATACCTACCTGTCTGAAAAGCTCAAGGCTAAACTGGCCATAAACGAGGTATTTGTTGTATGTAGCCATGGTGGTTGCCATCAGCAGAACACCGAAAAAGGTGAATACGACCCTTTGAAATGTTGTTTTAGGCATTGTTTTTCCTCCTTAATCCTCGTACCAGCCGTAGGGCGGTACAAAATAAGTTTTTGGCGGGCAGTTTTTGTCGCCGATGCGGAAAATCTCTCCGGTCTCCTTACGCTTGAAGAAAATGCGCTGATTTATTGGCAGATTCATCTTTAGTGCACCGGTGCGGCAGGCCTCCACGCAGCAGGCACAGTACCAGCATTCGTCGGGGTAGGCCAGAATGGGGGGCTTGCCCGGCTCGGAGTTGGGGATTATGGTCTGCATGCGGCAGATGTTGGCGCAGGCGTTGCAGCCTATGCAGAGGGACTCATCAATGCTCACCGCCACGGTAGGGCCGGTGGGGTTTGCAAACACATAGGTATCGGCCATCAGTCCGCACCTCCTTCCGCAAGAACTTTTTCGTAGTTTTCAAGATATGTGGGGGCATAAGGCGCTTTCAGCCAGTACTGAGGTTCGCGGAAAGAGGTTTTCACCTCGCTGCCATCAAGGCGGTTGAACACATAGCTGCCCTGGGGCAGCTCCATTTTGTCGGTGCGCAGCTTGACACGACAGGCCTGCATGAACATTTCTCCTACGGTCATGCGGGTCTCCACCTCCAGAACTCTTGCCAGTTCATGGGGATTGCGGGCGTAGGTTCTCTTGCCCTCGTCGTTTCTGATGCTGTCCATCCAAAGAA
>JAZNAQ010000002.1:0-9315 GCA_045586595.1 Eubacteriales bacterium
TCCGACTTCCGCCTTTTCCACCGCGCCGCGCACTTTCGGCGCAACGTAGCAAAGCAGCAGAGCTTTCAAAATGTCCCCGGGCAAGAACGGCAAGACGCACGCCAATAGCGCCGCCGACACACCGGTTCCCGTGACATAACAAAACCAAAGCGTTCCGATGAGATAATCCACCGCCATTCCGAGCAGCAGTCCGAGCAGTCGCACGCCCCACCGCGCACGATTTCCACGCACAATGCAGCCCGCCAGCAGAACCATCGGCACGTAGCCGAGCAGATAACCACCCGTCGGTCCGAGCAGCTTTCCGAGACCTGCACCGAAGCCGGCAAATACGGGGACGCCCACTAAGCCAAGCAGCAAATACAGCACCGCACAGACCGTTCCCAATCGCACGCCGAGCAAGCAAACCGCCAGCAACAGCATTAGATTGGCGAGCGACAGCGGCACCTCTCCCGGCAAGGGCACGGAAAATGGTGCAATCACGCACACAAGCGCCGTCATCAGCGCGGTAAAGGTTATGGCTTGCAGCTTTGCAGGCTTCGACACGCGCGCCGTCCCGGGCTCCGCCGCAGGCTTCTTCTCATTCCCCATCGCACCTTCTCCTTCCGCATCGTTTCTCATCCATAGCAATATACCACAACCCGCCCGCTCCTTGCAACACGGGGAGGTACATTTTTCTTGGAGGAAACGCAAATTCGCTCTTGATTCCGAACAAATGTTCGTGTATAATGTACGTACTATCACAGCTTGAAGGGAGGGAATCTGCGTGGAGCGCCTGATATTTCATATTGATGTGAACAGTGCATTTTTGAGCTGGGAGGCGACGTATCGTCTTCACCACCTCGGCGGGACGCTCGACCTGCGCGAGATTCCATCCGCAATCGGAGGCGATGTGGCTGCCAGACACGGCATTATCTTGGCGAAGTCCATTTCGGCCGGACGCATGGGCATCAAGACCGGTATGCCGGTTGTGCAGGCGAAGCAGATTTGCCCGGAGCTTTATCTGGCGCCACCCAATTACGAGCTGTACAGCCAGTGCTCGGAGGCATTTATCGAGATTCTTCGTCGCTACTGCCCGCAGGTCGAGCAGTATTCGATTGACGAGGCCTTTATGGATATGAGTGAGATGCAGAGGCTCTACCCCGACCCGGTAGCGCTTGCCGAAGAGATTCGCGAATGCGTGCATCGCGAGCTCGGCTTTACGGTCAACGTCGGCGTATCCACGAACAAGCTGCTTGCTAAGATGGCTTCGGATTTTCGAAAGCCCAACCTGGTGCACACCCTGTTTCCCTCGGAGATTGAGTCCAAGATGTGGCCGCTTCCCGTGAAGGAGCTGTTCTTTATCGGACGCGCAACGGCGAAGAAACTGAGTGACATGGGTATTCGCACGATCGGCGAGCTGGCGAGAACGTCACCCGCGATTTTGAGGGGTGCTTTGAAGAAGCAGGGCGATACGGTATGGGCATTTGCCAACGGAATTGACCACTCTCCCGTACTGGAGACTCCGCCGCCGAACAAGGGCTACGGCAATTCCACGACCGTCCCGTTCGACATTACCGATGTGGCGACCGCCAAGCTCGTGCTGCTCGGTCTGGCAGAGACCGTCGCCGCCCGTCTGCGCGAGAACCACGTGAAGGCCGGCGTGCTTTCCGTCGGCATCAAGACATTTGACCTACAATACCACAGTCATCAGATGGTATTGGACAATCCGACCAACATTACCTCGGAGCTGCACCGCTACGCCTCGAAGCTGTTCGAGGAATCCTGGGACGGCACTCCGATTCGCCACCTCGGACTGCATAGTAGCCAGGTGTTCGACGAAAGCTGCTCCCGCCAGCTGAGCCTGTTCGAGACCTCCAACCACGACAAGTTGGAGCGCTTCGACCAGACAATCGATGAGATCCGGAGGCGCTACGGCAAAGATTCCGTAAAGCGCGCCTCTTTCTTAGAGTCCCCCATAGACCACCTAAGCGGGGGCATTTCCCGCGAAAAGCGGACGGTTGACTATACGAAACTGGATATTGAATAAGCTTCTTGCAAGAACTCCTTTCAGGCGCTCGCACCGACAGCACAGCGTACTCGGACCACCGAGCACAATCTCGCGCCGGCGCCCATGACGTAGGCAGATGTTGCAGGCTTATTTGCATTTGCCTTGATTCAGAAAGGAGGGCCCCACCATGCTGATGGGGATCGGCACGAATACAGCCAAGCCCGATGCCGGCGCACTCGGCGGCACGCAGACTCCCATTGCGTGCGACGCATGGTTCACAAGCACGGGCCGCATCATTCCGCGAAGCTTTCAGCTAAAGGACGAGGACGGCACTCTGCACACGTACCGCGGAATCCAAGTCCTCACCACCGAAGAAACTCGTTACTGCGGCATCCCCGCAGTCCACTTTGAATGTCAGATGGAGCATTGCGGCGTAATGCTCCATTTTGGACTCGTGTATTATATGCAGAGGAAGGAATGGAAGCTGTTGGCGGCCGGAGGCCGCAGTGATAGCCGCCAAGGGCGGCAGTGATAGCGCAGCGGGGCTGCGCGGTGTTATCGCCCAAGGGGCGAAGTGTTAGACGAGCAGAGCTCGTCGGTGTGGGCTCCGCGAAGGTGCGCGGTGGTAGCCGGCAGAGCTGCGCGGAGCACTGCGTTCTTACTCCACATTTTTCAACGCAAGGTCGAGTGGAATTTTCTTTACGCGTCGGAACTGCATATAGGCAATCAACGCATAAGCTACGATTCCCGACACAATGATGATTACGAACACCGACAACGGAACATCATAAGGTATCCACCCCGAGAAGCCCGAGAACATTATCTCGCATACCGATTCCATGATCCTGTTTACAAGAATCATGGTCAACAGGAACGAAAGTATTACCACAATGCCTGTTGATATGATATAGAGCCCACCGATTTCGGCATTGCTGTAGCCGAGAATCTTGGTCATTGAAATCGACTGCGTATTCTTTTCGATGATAATCTTCGAAAGCAAGTAGATGATCAGCATAAACATAATCAATCCAAACCAATAAAACAGGTCAAAGATCGAACCAAGGGAATGGTTGAGCTGACGCGCCACCTTGTTCATATCGTCTTCGGTAATTGTTGTTGCAATGTACATCTCATCAATATAATCGAGCTTTTCATTGGAAAGATATCCATTAAAATAATCTTCATCATTATCAAAAGTTTCGTTGAAGAAAGCTCTGTCCATATATACCGCAAGCGTAGTAGGATTGTTGTATATACCCTCAACCTTAAAGCTGTATTCCGTTGTTCCAAATTCCTCTTTCAAGGTCACTGTATCACCTGTGGCAACCTTGAATTTCTGCGAGTATGCTTCAGATATGAATACGCCAGTTTCTATTGCAACATCAATATAATTGCTGTCGGCGTTCAGACCGTAGATTGTAACACTTTCGCTTTTAAGTTCGTCACTTGTTGTAGAAAGACTATGGGCACAGTATTTCTCTGCGTTCTCATTTTCTGTTTCAATGGGAGCTTTGAGAATATACTGATAGTTGCAGATGATATTTTCGGAAATGAGCTGTTGGTTTTTGTCAAGGAGCTGTGGGAAGCCCATACCAAGTAGCAGAATGATGTTTGCAAAGAAGACACCGAAAATAATCATGATGTAGTTAGGCATATTCTGAAAAATAATTCTCAGTCTGAAACGATGCATAATACCAATTTTTGTGCTGAGCTTCAGTGCCTTTTTCTTCTGTCTTGTTTTAAGGTCACGATGAATAAATTTAAGCGGTGAAAGTCGCATCTTATACGCAAGAATTGCAAAGTTGATTATAAACATAAGAATTACAGGTACAACTGTTGTACGCACAAATGCGTCGGCATTCCAGTTTGTAACGTAAGTGGATATGCTGTAATTGGTGTAGTAAATATTCTCAGCAATGTTCTCAAAAATCGTATAGCCAAGAATATTACCAACAAGAGCGGATACAAGAATGACAAGCATCGGCATTGCAAGATAATGGCGGATAATTTCGCCTCTTGTGTATCCCGAAGCACGAAGAGTTCCGATAACATTTGCTTCCTTTGTGATTGTATTGTTCGTAGTTATTGCCATAATAAACGCAAGGATTGCTACAACAATGTAAAGAAATACCGTGAACATCATTCTGTCCTTGCCTGTATCATCACCAACGAACTGAATGGCTTGATTTGAGAACATGGGAATGTAGCCTGTTATAATTGCGTTTTCGGAAATAATTTCAAGCAAATCCTCAGACATTTTCTTTGCTTCAATATCATCAGCAGGGGCGTTATTGTACTTCCAAGAATAATTATAGTGGAAACCACTCTCGTCCATTGCGTTGAAGCCTTCTTCCGTCATAACCGCAACACCGAATTTAATTGCGTCAAACATCATATCAGAGGGACTTGCATAAAGCGCACTGTAGTCTGAAAGTGCAACAAAACCTGAAATTGTCAGTTCCTTGTCGCCGACAGTAAGTACGTCGCCCACATCGAGGGAATTGTTTTCGGCATACATTCTGTCAATTGCAATTTCTTTTTTGCCTGTGGGCAATGCGCCTTTCATAAGGCAAACCTTATCAATTTCTTCACGATTTTTATAAATACGGAGGGTGCTGTCAACCTCTTTGGTTTCACGCTCTATGTAGAAATTTTCGTAAATTCTGATTTTACCGTCATTTTCAATAGCTTCATGAACTGTATCGTCAGCCTCGGCATAAAGTTCAAAGTTGCCGTCCTCAATATTGTATTTCTCAAAACTCTCATTGTAGATTTTTACAAGACTTCCCGAAGCAACCATAAATCCCGAAACAAAGCCGATTACGATTACCATAAAGATAAAAATGACAAGATATTTTCCCACCTCGCTTTTAAGCTCACGGGAAAGTCTTTTCATAAGCGGATTTTTCATCTATGTTACCCTCCTTTTTACCAGTCGAGCTCAGTAGCTGAAATCTTTTCCGTATTGACATAATTCTTTCTTATCATACCGTCACGAAGCTTTATTACCCGGTCAGCCATATTTTTGATAGCATCGTTATGAGTAACCATAACAACTGTGTTTCCGTATTTTTTGTTTACGTCCTCAATAAGCTTAAGGATTTCCTTTGAGGTGTTGTAATCCAACGCACCTGTAGGTTCGTCGCAAAGAAGAATATCGGGGTTTTTTACAATTGCACGTCCAATTGCGGTACGCTGCTGCTGACCTCCTGAAAGCTGGTTAGGCAGCTTGTGACGATGTTCATAAAGGCCAAGCGTGCGAAGGATATCATCAACATCAAGAGGTTTATCACTGAGATAAGCCCCGACTTCAATATTCTCCTTGATATTCAGATTTGGGATAAGATTGTACATCTGAAAGATATATCCGAGATGCTTTCTGCGGTAAAGGGAGAGTGCCTTTTCATTCATATCGGCAGTCTTTTCGCCATTAATGGAAATGTAACCGCTGTCTGCACTGTCAATACCTCCGATAATGTTGAGGAGTGTAGATTTACCTGAGCCTGACGGACCGAGGAGTACGCAGATTTCCCCTTTTTCAATCCCCACATCGATACCCTTGAGCACCTCTGTTCTGCTTTCGCCTTCACCGAAGCCCTTTTTGATTTTGCTGATTTCCAGAAACATAATTTTCACCTTTCCTTTCTTTAAATCAACAAAAAAACCGAGATTGCATCAGCAAACTCGGTTGGTATACAGGGAAATGACGACACCATATACAGCTTAACCAGAAATGTTAATGCAATATATGAGTCTCGTTGATTAAGACAAGCCAGGTCAAAGACCAGTATGTTGACTTGCCACGTATTTACGCCACTACTCCCTCATCGGAATATTCTGTTGTTACTAAAATTATAACTCATCAACCTTCTTTTGTCAAGGTGACTATATGATTTTTGTTGTATTTTAACTGTAAATCGATGATAAACCGAAGTGTGATTGGTGAATGCTAATAGAAGTGTATAGCGATTCTTCATTTTCTTTTTATCGTTTGAAAAAAACGTATTTAGAAACGATTTGAGAACGATAATGAAATACAAAAACTCTCGCAACAGACTTGATTGTCTGCCACAGGAGCCTTTTCGTTACGTGCCTATTTCCACGTTTATTACCATAATCAAATCGTGCCAGTTTCGTTTTTGCATCCACCTGCCATGAGCTTTCTGATACGCCTGTGCCATTTCAAATGTTATTGGAAACTCCCACTGAATTGCTATCGGGGAACTTATCCCTAATACCAATGGCGGCGTGTGCAGGTGGGAATACTGATTTAATTCTTCTTGACAACTCCACACATATCTGCTATAATAAAAAAACAGATGTTACGCAACAAGTGTTACAGATAGGAGAAGGATAATGCCGCCGAAAGCTAAATTTACAAGAGAAGAAATAATAGAGGTTGCCCTTGACCTTGCCGCAGAAAAGGGTTTAAAAGCACTTACTGCCCGTGAACTTGGGGCTGCACTCGGCAGTTCTACCCGTCCGATATTTACTGCGTTTAAAAATATGGAAGAGGTTCTGCTCGAGGTTCGTAAAGCTGCACTTGAACGATTTGAGGTTTACGCAAGACGGGCAATGAATTTTACCCCTGTGTACAAGAAACTTGGCGTTCAGATGGTTTTGTTTGCGGTAGAACAGCCGAAGCTTTACCGTCTGTTATTTATGACCGAGAAACCAGAAGCACAGAATTTTGACGACGTGTTTGCAAATCTCGGTGATATGGCAACGCTTAGTGTTGAGGTCATACAGCGTGATTATGAATTAAGCTATGAAAACGCAAAGCTTCTGTTCAAGCACAATTGGATTAACACCTATGCAATAGGTGCGCTTATTGCAACAGGAGTGTGTAAATTCAATCAGAGCGAAATTCAGGATATGCTGAGTCGTGAGTTTGTGGCAATGCTTATGCTGATTAAGTCAGGCAGAGCGGAGAGATGTACAACAATTCCTGAGAAAAAATAATGAGGTATGTTTAATGAACGGGAAGATAACTATTATTGATGGAGAAAACAGATATATAACCGATTGCACGGAAATATTACAGAAATCAGAGCTTGGCAATGCATACTTTAGTGACGAGCAAAAAGCAAAAGCAATGCTTCAATATGCACTTGAAAAGAAGGAACTGTACATTGCTCTGAATGAACAAGGCGAATGTGTCGGATTTATTTATTGTATGCAAAATGGTGTTTTCGGTAGCTATCCTTATCTGCATATCATTTCTGTGAAAGAGGACTGCCGTGGTAATGGAATTGGCAGTCTCCTGATGTCTTATTTTGAGGAAAAATATCCGTCGGATAAATATTTTCTTACTGTTGATGATTTCAATATCAATGCTAAAAAATTATATGAAAGACTTGGTTATCAATGCGTGGGACAATTACCCGATTTTTATAAAAAGGGTATTGATTGCTATCTTATGATGAAAAGACGTTGAAATTACGAAATTAAAAAACTTACAAAGGAGAATGATTATGAAGCTTATTATGCAGCCTACCCCTGAAACCTGCGGTCAGGCGTGTATCGCAATGATAGAAGGAAAAACTGTTGAAGAAGTTATCAAGGATATGAAAACAAATGGTCCGACAAGTATCGGACAGCTGATTGAAGCACTTGATTTTTACGGTATAAAGCACGCAGAAAGGAATACCCGTATTTCCAAGAAAAATCCTGTTCCTCACGAATTTTCAATATTAACAGTACATACAAACAGTGGCTATACCCATTGGACTTTGCTGTATGACGGTAAGTATTACGACCCTGAATTCGGACTTATTGAGGGCGAGTATACATACGGGAAAATCACGTCATTTCTTGGGATTTACAAGTAATAATCGAAAAACGGAGAATATCATATGAACGAACAGATAAAAACATACCTTAAAAAATATCCGCAGGAAATTGTCGATATGTTTACAGCACTTCGTCAGCTGATTTTTGACAGCGTAAATGTTGACCTTGAGGAAACAATGTGGGCAAAGATGCCGAGCTATTATAACGGCGACAAGGTTGTGCGGCTGATACCGTTTAAAGACCACATCAACGTTGAAGCAAGTGAGTTTAGAAAAATAGGTGTAACAAAAAGTATGGAGCTTGAAGTGCACAGTTCCCTTCACATATATGGAAAGCCGTACCGATATTTATGGCGAGGAGAGCAGGATTTATCACAAAGAACTACAATAAAGGAGATAAAATATGATACGCAAAATGCAGAAAACGGACATTTCCGCCTGTGCAGAAATTCTCTGTGCTGTTTATAACAATGAAATGTGGCAGTGCCATTGGACAATGGAAACAGGTACCGCTTATCTTGAAGATTATTTTGAGGCAAAGAAATTTGTCGGCTTTGTCATTGAAGAAGATGGAAAAACTATTGGTGCGATGTTTGCCCATGAAAAAATCTGGTGGAACAACAGCGAACTTTACATCGACGAAATGTTTATTCTTCCCGAAATGCAAAGAAGCGGCTATGGTAGTATGCTGATAAATGCGGCGGAAGAATATGTGAGTAAGCATAAGCTTGCGGGACTTACTCTCTGCACGAACAAGTATGCACCTGCACCGAATTTCTACCGCAAGAACGGATTTACCGACAACAAATTTATTATGTTTATGTATAAGGAGAATTTATGAGAAACGATATTACGATAAGACCCGAAACGCCAAAGGATTACAAGGACATTGTTTCGCTGATTTTACGCTCATTTAAAGAGGGCACGGATTACTCTGACGGAAGCGATATTATTGCGCTGATTGAGGAAATACGAATGTCGGAATATTATATCCCTGAGCTTTCCTTTGTGGCTGAGCTTAATGGAAAAATCGTTGGACATTTCCTGCTTTCGCATTTTCCGATTTCCGAAACAAAAGAGGGCAGTCATATAAATGACGGAAGTATTGTTATGCTTGCCCCTGTTTCTGTCCATGCTGATTATTTTCACAAGCATGTTGGAATTACAATGCTGAAGCTTGGTATTGAAGAGGTTAAAAAGCACGGTTTTAAGGGCATTACTGTTGAGGGAGACTATCATTTCTACAATCGCGTCGGCTTTAAAACCTCCTCAGACTATGGTATACACCCTACAAGCGGATTTCCTATGGAAGAGCCGAGATGTATGATGTGTATGGAAACAAGCGACGGCTCACTTGAAAATATCAGTGGATATGTGGTTTATGATATGTATTATAATGCATAGGAGATCGAGTAAATGTGCAAACATAATTACAAACAGCAGAATTTTAAGTAGTATATGTCTGTTGCTTTGTCCTGTTTTTTCTACCGTTTTTTATATTGTGTACTTGTTTTGCGGAATTACGGATATGGCAGA
>JAZNAQ010000003.1:0-6314 GCA_045586595.1 Eubacteriales bacterium
CTGAATCTTAGCGTAGAACTGCTCGAGGTTTGCAGCGTCTTCCTTCCAGAGGTCTGCATCAACAGAGAGGATGTCCTTGAGGATATCCATTGTTACTTCATCCTCGATGCCCTCGCGGTTGATGTCCTCAGCCTTCGGAACGTAGCCGATAGCTGTCTCGTCTGCGCCGATTTCGTCGTCACAGCGCTTGAGAATCCACTCAAGAACGCGGAGGTTGTCGCCGAAGCCCGGCCAGAGGAACTTGCCGTTCTCGTCTGTTCTGAACCAGTTTGTGTTGAATATCTTGGGCTTCTTTGTAATCTTCTCGCCCATTTCAATCCAGTGGTTGAAGTAGTCGCCCATGTTGTAGCCGCAGAACGGAAGCATAGCCATCGGGTCACGACGGACAACGCCGACTGCACCTGCAGCTGCTGCTGTTGTTTCAGAAGCCATAGCCGAGCCTACGAATACACCGTGGTTCCAGTCAAATGACTGGTAAACGAGCGGAGCAGTCTTTGCGCGGCGGCCACCGAATACGATAGCTGAAATCGGAACGCCCTTCGGGCTTTCAAATTCCGGAGAGATGCACGGGCACTTGCAAGCCGGTGCTGTGAAGCGGCTGTTCGGGTGAGCACCCTTCTCGCCGGACTCGCAGTCCCACTTCTCGCCCTTCCAGTTGATAGCGTTCTTCGGCGGGTTCTTATCGAGACCTTCCCACCAAACTGTATTGTCCTCTGTGTTGTGAACAACGTTTGTGAAGATTGTATCCTGGAGACATGTCTTAAGAGCGTTCGGGTTAGACTTCATGTTGGTACCCGGAGCAACGCCGAAGAAGCCTGCTTCGGGGTTGATAGCCCAAAGACGGCCGTCATCGCCGACGCGGAGCCATGCAATGTCGTCACCTACGCACTCAACCTCATAGCCCTTTTCTGCATATTCCTTCGGCGGAATAAGCATAGCAAGGTTGGTCTTACCGCAAGCTGACGGAAATGCTGCTGCGATGTACTTTTTCTCACCGTTAGGAGCCTTGACGCCGAGGATGAGCATATGCTCAGCCATCCAGCCCTCGTTGCGACCCTGGTAGGAAGCGATACGGAGAGCAAAGCACTTCTTACCGAGAAGAACGTTGCCGCCGTAACCGGAGTTGATAGACCAGATTGTGTTATCCTGCGGGAACTGAACGATATATCTCTCCTCAGGATTCATTGTAGCACGGCTGTGGAGACCGTGAACGAAATCAGCGCTGTCGCCAAGGTTGTCAAGAACAGCCTTGCCGATGCGTGTCATAATCTTCATGTTGAGAACAACATAGATAGAGTCGGTAATCTCGATACCTGCCTTAGCAAACGGAGAACCTACAACACCCATTGAGAACGGGAGAACATACATTGTTCTGCCCTTCATGCTGCCGTCATAAAGCTTTGTGAGCTTTGCATACATTTCCTTCGGGTCCATCCAGTTGTTTGTAGCACCTGCTTCTTCTTTTGTAGGTGCGCAGATAAATGTGCGGTCTTCAACGCGAGCAACGTCGTCAATCGCTGTTCTGTGGAGGTAGCAACCCGGAAGCTTCTCCTGGTTGAGCTTTATAAGCTCGCCGGAAGCAACAGCTTCTGCACGAAGTGCTTCAAGCTGCTCCTCGCTACCGTCAATCCATACGACCGAGTCAGGCTTAACTAGCTCTGTGATTTCCTTAACCCAATCGTTTACATACTTGTTTGTTGTTAAACTCATTGTGAAATTCGCCCCTTTCGTAATACTGCAAACTTTGCTATTTACTATTTTATTATGTTTTCGTGCAAATATCAATAGCAATTTGAAAGAAAATTAAATTTTTAACAAAAAGTTTTTATTCATTTTGCCAATATCTTTGCACTTTGTAAAAAAATCCTCGCAAAATACGCCATTATACCGCTGTTTTTTGCACATTAGTTCTCATACTTCCCATTTGTTTTATATTTTGCACATTTTATTTTTATTTCTCCTTACATTTCCCGACTACATATTTATATGCAGTTATATATACTTTAATAAATATGTTAAAAAGGAATGATAAAAAAATGGACGTGAAAAATAAGAAAAAACCACCCGCTCTTTTTGAAAAGACTGCATATGCATTGAGAACGCGGCTATCATCCTCGCTGTTGATATACCCCGCAAACTTCGCCGTAACCTTTCTCCTTTCGCGCGGAGTAATTCTGGGAAGTGCATCTCCCTTTGGACTTGCGGCAAGCGCAGTTGTCGGAAGTGCAGAGCGAGGCACGGTATTTGGCCTTCTCGGTGCAGTTTTTGGTTATCTCAGCGTTATCGATCGAATCAACTCGCTCAAATACATAGCATGCATAATTCTTATATTTACGGCGCACTTTGTCTTTTCGGGCACATCCATCTCCAAACACCGTATCTTTTCGCCCGTTTCGGTTATAGTTCCGTCAATGTGTATCAATCTTGTGTTTCTCGCCGATAGCGGCTTTCCTCTCTTTGATACGGCGCTTGGTATATTTGAGGTAAGTCTTGCTGCTGTTTGTACAGCTCTCTTCTCATATGTAACACACCCGCAGGCACGCAGCTCAGCACAACTTCCCATCGGGCTTCTATCGCTCATTTCAGCGGCTGTCGTCCCGCTCTGCGACATTACGTTTTTAGGGGCTGTGTCGCTTGGTAGAATGCTTGCATTTGCGCTCGTACTCCTTTCAGCCTTTACCGGCGGAATAGGCGCAGGCTCAACCGTAGGAATAGTTCTGGGTTTTGCGGTATCTCTTTCATGCTCGAGCCCCGAATTCTGTATGCTGTACGGCGTTTTAGGGATATGCTCCGGTGTTTTTTCAGGAAAAAGCAAGTACATCGCATGTGCTCTCGCCGTGCCATTCACACTGTTTGCAGCGATTTGTCTTAACCCGCACTCGCTCATTTCCAGAGCCGCAGAGCTGGCAGTTGCCTCTGCCGCATTTCTCGCCTTTGCAAATATCTTCTCCCGATATGCACGGAGGTTTTTTATAAAAAGCTCATCAAGACGCGACATACACATACGCACATATGCTGCAGAGCGGTTAAATCTTGCAGCGAACACTTTTCGCTCACTCGGCAAGGTTTTAAGCGATACACGCGAAAGAAACACTCAAAAAAACCACGGCGATGAGAAATCAATCTTTGAGCGCACCTCACGCGAGATTTGTAAAAAATGCACACTCGCAAAAATCTGCTGGGAGCGAGATTTTGAGGCAACGCGTGATGCGATTAATAACGCAGGCAATGCTATACGGGAAAACGGCACGCTGTCAGCAAAGGATTTTCCTATTCACTTTTCATCAAGATGCCTGCATATAGAAAATTTTGTTAACAGCGTCAACCGCGAAATATTTGCAATGCGTTACCGGAACCAGTTTGACGGAAGACTTCGCGAAAGTCAGGACCTTATAACCCGCCAGTATTCAGACGCGTCCGCAATATTCTCATCAATCTCTGCGGATATATCTGACAACACACGGTTTGACGAGGACGCTGAAATAGCACTGCGCGACCTGCTCGCTTCAAACGGCATACTCTGCGATACCGCAGTTTACAGAGACCATGCAAATCATATAAACATCCACCTCTGTGGCAAGGACCTGAGTAACATTGCAGAAGATTTTGAAAAATTCAAGCTCCCCATATACAGTGCGGTGGGTGCGAGAGTGTCTGCCCCACAATACACGCGCGGAGAAAAACTGGACGATATTGTAATGAGAGAAACTCCTCCGCTTCGCGGTGTATTCGGCGCGGCTGTAAAACGTCGTTGCGGGTCTGAAATAAGCGGCGACTCAGGCAGCTTTTTCCGCCCGTCAAACGGGCGGCTCGCAGTTCTTCTGTCTGACGGCATGGGAAGCGGAAAACTCGCGGCAAGTGAGAGTGCATCAAGCGTGTCGCTCCTTGAAGGGCTTCTCAAATCAGGAGTTGCTCCACAAAGCGCACTGTGCACACTCCAGACAGCCCTCACTCTTAAATCCGAGTATACGGGAGCATTCTCGACGCTAGACCTCATGTATGCCGATTTGTTTACCGGAAACTGCGATTTTTATAAATTCGGCGGCGCACCGACATATATTAAGCGCGGGCGACACATTCGCCGCATAACCTCATCTTCACTCCCCGCCGGAATGAGCGTAGGAAAGCCTGCATCCCCTGACAAAACAAGCATAACACTAAAAGAAGGCGACTTTATTATTATGACAAGCGACGGATGTGCCGACGGGAACGACGATGCAAAGCTCCTTGAGTTCCTTTCATGTACCGACGAAAACTCGCCAAAAGCTCTTGCTGATGCACTCATAGCATATTCGCTCGCCGTATACGGCAAAAACGACGATATGACAGCAGCTGTTGTGAAAATAGAACGCGAAGAATAAATTTTCGGTTTTAAGGCTAAAATATATGCGAAAAAGCTTTATCGGGGAGAACTGCAAATGGTAAAGGGAATTTCCAAGCGCGTGATTGTTGTAAAAACTCCTATTTCAAGTATGTTTGAGCAGGCAATATTTATTCTGGGCGACAACGCTCTTTCAACATCGTCGGTGGATGCAGAAAACATTCTGCGCGAGGCATGTGCGGTAGCCGACGATTATGTACGCTCACACTGTGGAAGTCGCCGCCATTTCTCAAAGCAGAACATTATCACAGCCATCTCCTGTGCTACCTCGGTTCTGCTGTCCGCAGTGTTTATCTATAACTTTTTGTTATGACCTATATCACTAAAATATATCGTATATATGAAAGAAGGCTGATGAAAGGCGTCAGCCTTCTTTTATATTTGTCTAAAAGCACGAATAACTCTCAGAAATTTGTATTTATATTGACAAATTTTGCATGCTCATATATAATTTATATGAGTTAGTTAATAAACTAACAAATAAGATATTGGCAAAACCTATACCTCTGTCGCGAGCTTTTCGGCAGACGGTATTTTTTGACTATCTTTAAGGAGAATTTGAAATGAACAAAAACTTCGATTTTTCGGTAACAGATAAGATCCTTGCCGATCACGAATGCAGCCAGCAGGCTGTTATTGCCATCCTGCAGGAAATTCAGGAGCACTATCACTACCTGCCGCGTGAGGTTTTCCCGTATCTTTCGGAAAAGCTTGACATGAGCGAGGCAAGAATATACAGTGTTGCCACCTTCTATGAAAACTTTTCCCTTGAGCCGAAGGGCAAATACATCATCAAAATATGCGACGGTACGGCATGTCACGTCCGCCATTCTCTTCCGATTCTTGAGCGTCTCCGCAAGGAGCTTGGGCTCTCTGCCGAAAAGAACACAACAGATGACCTCAACTTTACTGTTGAAACAGTTTCTTGCCTCGGTGCGTGCGGTCTGGCTCCGGTAATCACGGTAAATGACGTTGTTCACCCTACAATGACACCCGACAAGGCATCAGAGCTTTTGCGTGAGCTTAAGGAGGAAATTGAGAATGCTTAAGAACAGAGATGATTTACAAGCTTTCCGCGAGGTTGCCCTTGCGGCGTATAATTCGCAGAGCAAAAAAATCATAGTCTGTGCGGGTACAGGCTGTGTAGCAGGCGGTGCACTCAAAATTTATGGTAGGTTAAAGGAGCTTTTGGCAGAGCGTAATGTCGCAGTCTCCGTAGAGCTTGAGGTTGACCCTCACGATAAGAGCATCGGACTCAAAAAGAGCGGTTGCCACGGTTTCTGCGAGATGGGTCCGCTTCTCCGCATCGACCCCCACGGCTGGCTCTATACAAAGGTTAAGCCCGAGGACTGTGAAGAAATTATCGACAAGTCAATAATCGGCGACGAGAAAATCGAACGCCTTGCATATAAGAAGGACGGCAAGGTTTACTATGAGCAGGAAAACATCCCGTTCTATAAACAGCAAACCAGAGTTGTTCTCGAGCACTGCGGAAAGATAGATGCAGACTCTATCCGCGAATATATAGCTATCGGCGGCTACTCTGCACTTGAAAAGGCACTTTTTGACATGACCGCAGAGGAAATAGCCGGTGAAATCACAAAATCAAACCTCCGTGGCCGTGGCGGCGGCGGTTTTCCCGCAGGCCGCAAGTGGGAGCAGGTACGCCGACAGAACGCTGAGCAGAAATATGTTGTCTGCAATGGTGACGAGGGCGACCCGGGCGCATTTATGGACAGAGCGGTTATCGAAAGTGACCCGCATAACCTTATTGAGGGTATGCTTATCGGCGCTTATGCTATCGGAGCAAAAGAAGCTGTGGTTTACGTCAGAGCCGAATATCCGCTTGCAATCGAACGTCTTACAAAAGCTATTGCCCAGGCAGAAGAAAAGGGCTATCTTGGTGACAATATCCTCGGCACGTCTTTCTCCT
>JAZNAQ010000004.1:0-13996 GCA_045586595.1 Eubacteriales bacterium
TTTTCATAGATAAATCCTCCATTGTGTTTTTAATTTGACTGGCAGGTCATTTTTATTCTAACACAATGGAGAATTTTTTGTTCATCGGCAATAGCCTCTTTTGAACCACGCGACTATCGCGTGGTTTTCATTATTCAATAAACTGACACGTGCAATTTTTGCACGTGTCAGTTACTCTTTTGGCAACGAAAACTCACATCCGCAGTATTCTTGCCTGTATAGCTCATATTCTTTTGAGAGCTCTATAGAGCGTTTATAACCCTCACGCTTTTTAAAATCAGCAGTAATAAATGTTGCCCCTGTCTCCGTCGAAAGCTTGTTCCCTATTTCATTTAGCAATGCTGCGTTTTTATGAGGGCTTACAGAAAGTGTAGTTGTAAAGCAGTCAAAACCACGTTTTTTCGCCTCATATGCAGTCTTTCTAAGACGAAGCTTAAAGCATTGAGTACACCTTGCCCCGCCCTCGTACTCTGATTCGAGACCTTCTGCAACACTTAAAAACTCAGAATAATCATAAGGTATGCTTATAAGTGAAACAGGATTCAAAAAATCCATTTTTTCTATTATTTCTGCCTGAGTTTTCAGGCGTTTTTCATATTCTGACTCAGGAAAGATGTTCGGGTTAAAAAACAACACGCTTATTTCAAAATATTTTGACAAATACTCGAGCACATAACTGCTGCACGGCCCACAACAGCTATGAAGCAAAAGCTTTGGTACATGACCGCATCGGGTCAGTTGTTCAATTTGTTTATCACACAAAAGCTGATAATTAATCTTCATGCTAATTTCCTCAATAACAGTAGCTTGTAATTTATACTGAAAATGTGTTATTATTAAACATATCTTAACCGAACACGGAGGTTTTGTCAATGAGAACAGTTGGCATAGATTACGGTGATAAAAGAATAGGTGTCTCCTACTCTGATCTGAGCGGAACACTTGCGGGTGAAAGTTTTACGATAAATGTAACAAACCCGGAAACTGCCTTTAATGAGCTATGTGAAAGCATACTCTCACACAATACAAGCGAAATTGTTCTCGGATACCCTAAACATATGAATGCTGACATAGGCGACCGTGCAAAGAAAAGCGAGGAAATAGCCGAAAAGCTTCGCAAAAGAACAAATCTGCCTGTCATTCTGTGGGATGAACGATGTACAACCGTTGATGCACACCGCATACTTTCAGAGACAGGCTATCATGGCAAAAAGCGCCGTGCAAAGGTTGACTCCGTTGCAGCAGCGCTCATTCTGCAGAATTATCTCGATTTTAAAGCTATAGCAGGGCGTTAGCCCTGCTTTTCTTCTTGTGTTTTAGTCTGAGTTTCCGGCACCTGTTGCTCTTCTGAGGTCTGTTCAGTCTCAGACAGACCATGCATGAACCCACCTAGCTTCGGTGAGCACACATCGCCCGCAATAAGCTTATTTTTATATACTATTATGTTTGCCACTACGCCTTCTTCGTTGCTCGGGTGGTTGTTAACTTTATATGTATATCTCATAACACGTTTCCCCGAGTATTTCGAAAGGTCCATCCCCTGTTTTTTCTGTATCTCGTTATACTCGTTATATACACCGTCAAACTCTTCGGGGATTTTTACTTCCATAAACTCAAGCGGTTCTTTGTCCACAGTCCAACCATACCCCTCCAGAAGCGATACTCTGTCATCGTTTGTTTTCAGTTTTATGTCTTCCTGCTTCAATGTCTGCTCATCAGATACCGATACAGTATCAGTATCGCTCATATTCCGTACTGCAACTACAGCTGAACATACTATTATGCAGACAGCAAGTACACCTGAAACTATCTTTCGCCTTGTCAGTTTTGTTGTAAACACTATCATTTAAAAACATTCCTTTCAAGCTTTTATATTAGATATTTATTAGACTTAAAGCGCAAATATACCAACTGCAAAAAAGCTTTCTGTTCATTGACGTTTCGCAATTTTTATGATATTATAATATATCAATGTAAATAAAGGAAATTTGAAATTATGTGGATTGCTGAAAATTTTAAAGATTACAGTGTAATAGATTGCGGAGACGGCGAAAAGCTCGAGCGATGGGGGGATTATTATCTCGTCCGACCGGAACCTCAGGCAATCTGGTCATCCCCACGCAAAAATCCGCGTTGGCAGAAGTATGACGCGCTCTATTCCCGTTCTTCAAGCGGTGGCGGAAGCTGGACAAACAGAACATTACCGGCAAGCTGGTCTATTTCATACAAAGACCTTACATTCAACTTAAAACCCATGAACTTTAAGCACACGGGCATCTTCCCCGAGCAGGCCTCTAACTGGGACTTTATTATGGAAAAAATATCATCTGCCGGCCGCCCGATAAATGTACTTAATCTTTTTGCATATACAGGGGCTGCAACTATCGCCGCAGCAAAAGCAGGCGCTTCTGTTTGCCATGTTGACGCGGCAAAAGGCATGGTTGCGTGGGCGCGTGAAAACGCCGCGTCTTCAGGCCTTTCCGATGCTCCCATACGCTGGATAGTAGACGACTGTGCAAAGTTTGTCGAGCGCGAAATACGCCGCGGCCGCAAATACGATGCAATCATAATGGACCCGCCCTCATACGGACGCGGGCCTACAGGCGAGATTTGGAAAATCGAAAACAATCTGTTTGATTTTGTTAATCTCTGTTCAGGTGTTCTTTCAGATGCTCCGTTGTTTGTTCTTATAAGTTCTTATACAACAGGGCTTGCACCGTCTGTTACAAAGTATATGTCAGACATGATTTTCACAAAAAAATACGGCGGCAAAAGCGAATGTGACGAACTCGGCCTGCCTGTTCTCGAAACAGGGCTTTACCTGCCCGCAGGAAGTGCAATGAGATGGTCTGCGATATAGCAATATTCTTTTGAGGTTTGTAAAATGAAGGATATTATAAAATCAGAGAATCTTACTTTTAAATATAATATCGACAGCGCAACACCTAAAAACGCTTTGTCCGAGGTTAATATTTCGGTAAGCGAGGGCGAATACCTCGTTATCCTCGGGCATAACGGTTCTGGTAAATCTTCACTTGCAAAACATTTTAATGCTGTTCTTCTGCCCTGTGGCGGCAAAATCTATGTAGGCGGCATGGATACTCTTGATGAATCGCTTCTCTACGAAATCAGGAGAACCTGCGGCATGGTGTTCCAGAACCCCGATAATCAGATTGTCGCTACAATAACAGAAGAAGACGTAGCTTTCGGGCCTGAAAACCTCGGCCTTCCCCGTGAGGAAATAAGAAAGCGTGTAGACGATGCGCTAAAAACCGTAGGTATGTATGATTACCGCGACCACGCGCCTCACCTTCTTTCAGGCGGGCAGAAGCAGAGAATTGGAATCGCAGGTGTTATAGCCATGCGGCCCAAGTGCATTGTTCTTGACGAACCAACCTCAATGCTTGACCCTGCAGGACGTCGTGATGTGCTGAAAATCATTGACGAGCTCAACAAAAAACACGGCATTACAATCGTTCTTATTACTCACCACATGAACGAGGCGGTTTCAGCAGATAGAATCATTATAATGGACAGCGGCAAAATCGTCTCTGAGGGTACACCGCGAGAAATCTTCCCACAGGTTGAAAAACTCCGCGAATTAGGCCTTAATGTTCCGCAGACGGTAGAGCTTCTTCACTGTTTAAATGAAAATGGTTTCAATCTTTCGCTTGACCAGATTACAGTTGAAGAATGTGCCGATGCGATTGCCGCATCAATCAACAGATAAACTTCGGAGGTATCACATACAGTGAACGCAATAATGAGTGTACGCGGGCTTTCTCATATTTACAGCCCGAAAACTCCATTTGAATGTTCTGCAATAAGCGATATAAATCTCGATATATTCCCGGGGGAAACCTTAGGAATTATCGGGCATACCGGCTCGGGCAAGTCAACCTTAATTTCGCACTTGAACGGGCTTAATAAGCCATCCTCCGGGACGATAACTTATAACGGCGAAGACATTTTCAAAACAAAAGAGTTTACCCGCAACATACGCTTTAATGTAGGTCTCGTTCTTCAGTATCCTGAATATCAGCTTTTCGAAGAGACCGTTTATAAAGACATAGCTTTCGGGCCTGCGAACATGGGGCTTTCTAAAGAAGAAATAAGAGAGAGAGTTTTTGAAGCCGCAAGATTTGCAGGCATTGACGAAAACTTCTTAGAGCTTTCACCTTTTGAGCTCTCAGGTGGGCAAAAACGCCGGGTTGCGATTGCCGGCGTTATAGCCATGCGCCCGAAGGTTCTTATCCTTGACGAACCCACGGCAGGCCTTGACCCGATAGGCCGCGAAGATTTGCTTGCACACATCCGCAATTATCGCGATACAACAGGGGCTGCAATCGTAATTGTTTCGCACAGTATGGAGGACATTGCCGCAACCGCAGACAGGCTTATTGTTATGAGCGGCGGTAAGATTATACTAAGCGGAACTCCAAACGAAGTTTTCTCACATTCAGATGAATTGGTGTCAGCGGGTCTTGACCTTCCCCAGATAACACACATTGTCAACGCTTTAAAAAAGCGCGGCATTGAACTTAATGGTTCAATATATACGGTCAAACAGGCTGTAAAAGCTATTCTTGACCTTGGAGGTGGCAAACATGATTAAAGATGTCGCTCTCGGTCAATATTTCCCGGGCAATAGCTTTATTCACCGCTTAGACCCACGGGTCAAACTTGTCCTTACAATCGTTTTCATTGTTGTACTCTTTATTTGCCGCGGTTTTGTTCCGTACGCAATTATGACAGCGTTTCTATTTGCGGTAATCCTTATTACCAAGATAAATATGCGTCTTATTTTCAAGAGTTTGCGCCCTATAATTATCCTTCTTGCTTTTACAGCAATCCTAAATATTTTCTATACTAACAGCGGAACTGAACTATTTAAAATCGGTTCAATCGCCATAACCACCGGCGGCGTATACACTGCTCTTTTTATGGTAATACGAATTGTTCTTCTGGTATCCGGCACATTTGTAATGCTCACATACACCACATCTCCCATTATGCTTACAGACGGCCTCGAATCACTTCTGTCTCCGCTTAAAAAAATCAAATTTCCGGTACATGAGCTTTCTATGATGATGTCAATAGCACTGCGTTTCATACCAACTTTGATAGAAGAAACAGACAAAATAATGTCCGCACAAAAATCACGAGGCGCGAGCTTTGATACAGGCAGTATTGTGCAGCGCGCCAAGGCTCTCATACCAGTTCTTGTTCCACTTTTCATAAATGCCTTTAAACGCGCTGAGGATTTAGCGCTTGCTATGGAATGCAGGTGTTACCGCGGAGGAGATGGTCGTGTTCGTATGCGTGTACTGAAGCTGTCCTCGATTGATTTATGCGCTTGTGCAGTTTCTGCGGTTGTGTTTTTCGCCGCGATAGTTCTGTCATATACGGCGACATTGGGTGTTCTCATATGAGCAGGAATATAGCTTTAGTGTTGTCATATGACGGCTCAAATTATCATGGTTGGCAAACCCAGGCCAACTCAACCAGTATACAAAGCACACTTACCGCAGCTGCGTCTTCCCTGTTTAACGAAAGTGTTAAAGTTACTGGATGTGGAAGAACCGACACTGGGGTTCATGCAAAAAAATATGTAGCAAGCGTCAGAACATCATCTGAAATACCCACAGAACGCATTGCCTACGCGCTTAATTCACTTTTGCCGAATGATATTTCGGTAAAAGACGCAACAGTTGTTCCCGATGGGTTTCATCCGGTTCATTCCTGCACAGAGAAAGAATATACTTACTATATATATACCGACTCTGTCAGAAATCCGTTTTTTGAAAAGCGTGCTCTTCATTACCGATATCCATTAGATATTGCTAAAATGCAACAAGCCGCGGCCCAGTTTGTTGGAACACACGATTTTTCGGCTGTCAGAAGTCTCGGCACACCGGTCAAATCTACTGTTCGTACAGTCTTTAAGTGTGATGTATCGCAAAATGAAAACATTATTTCAATATCAATATCAGCAAACGGTTTTCTCTATAACATGGCAAGAGCCATCGTTGGAACACTTCTTGACGTAGCAACACAAAAGACCTCACCAAGCGACATTCCGGATATACTGAGAAGCTGTGACCGTGCTCGCGCCGGTGCAACAGCCCCTGCACACGGATTATATATGACAAACGTAATTTATCCAGAAAAGTTCGGATTGTCAAACCTTTGATAACGGAGGGTTAAAAATGTCCGCAAAAGAAAAAAGAAACAAACGTCTTTCCGGGCGCTTTGCTGTATTCATTACAGTTCTTCTGTTTGTGTGTACAGTTATTTTTCTTAACAATAAATTCAGTTCAGGCTCACTCCGCCGTATTTCGTATTGGATTTTCAACGGTGTACGCGGTGATGCAACAGAAGCCTCAATAAGTTTCGATGCAAACGAATATAACCGTTTTATTGTCTTAAACGGCAATCTCTGCATAATATCTCCCGAAGAGTTGTCTGCATACAAGCTTTCCGGAAACGCAACACTTTCAAAACCGGTACTTCTTCGCTCTCCCGCAGTCTCCTCATCCAACTCGCGATTTGTCGCATATGACTTGGGCGGAGTTAATTTCTATGTTGCCAATAGTAAAAAGCTGTTATATTCAGGCACCACAGAAGATAAGATTTTAAATGTCAATATGAATAAATCGGGTTTCTTTTCGATTGTAACCGATGCCCCTGACAGCAAATCTCTTGTAACGATTTACAACTCTGATTTTAAAGCAATTTATAAATTTCACTCTTCTGAAAAGTATGTTTTCGATACTGCGGTTTCGCCTGACGGCAAATCTGCGGCAATCATAACCTACGGTACAACAGAGGGTAACTTTGAATCAACTCTCGCACTTGCAAAAACAAATGCAGACGGTTTCTATTCTACGGTTCCCCTAGGAGATTCAATGCCGCTTAAGGTTTCTTATTACTCTGACAGCAAGATTTCTGTTATCTGTAACGACAGAACACTTATTTATGGCACAAACGGAACTCTGATTGCTGAAATTTCCCACAACGAGCTCCCCGTAAAGGCTTTTTCCCAATCAGCAGGCAAATTGACATCTATTCTTCTTGATAACTATCAGAATGGCGGAAACACAAGGCTTGTTCTAATGAAAAACAACGGAGAAAACCTGAGTATTGATTTCCCCGAGGATGTTTACTCAATTTCAAGTGCGGGCATTTATACGGCGGTTCAGTTCTCAGACAAATGTGTCGTTTACAAAAACGACTTAACAGTACACTGTGAGTTTAAAATCCCCGCAACTGTAACACGCTGTATTGCAAACAGTGATGGTTCCGTTCTAGCTATTGGAGATAATTTTGCGATGCTCTATGTAAAATAATTCATAGGAGGTTTTCAATATGGTACCCACTCCCATGATTGTTGATATTATCACCGTTGCTGTTCTTGTATTCTCAGCACTTCGCGGCAGACACCGCGGGCTTATAAAAACGCTTACCGGAATAATTGCTCTTATACTCGCCTTTTCACTTGCAGGTTTTCTTGCAAAAGAAACAACACCGTATATAGCTGAGAAATATGTTTCTCCCTACATAACATCCGCAGTAAATCATGAGACTGAAGAGCTTTCAGAAAACAATACTGCAACATCTCCTGATTCTGTTACAGATATATTTATAAAACTCGGTATTTCAGAAGAAATAGTTGGAGATGCTATCTCTGACTTTACAGATGCCATGACAAAAAGCTTCATTAAGCCTATTGTGGCGATGACAAACAGTGTCGCATATAAAATTACATATTCTGTTCTTTTTTTAATTTACTTTGTGCTCTCCCTGCTCATACTATTATTCCTCTTAAAAGTAGTGAATCTTGCTTCAAAAGTTCCGGGAATTAATTTTGTAAATAAAACACTTGGACTTATTTTAGGTCTGATATTGGGTTATCTTATAGTTATGGTGCTTTCGTATATCCTTTTAAAGCTCGGAATTATTCTTACCGATGAGCTGGTAGGTTCAACATCTGTCCTGAAATTTATAATGAATTTTTCTCCTGCGGCAATTATAGCAAACTTAAAAATTATGTAACTATTTTACTTACGAAAAGCCAATTTAAAATGCTAGGAAGTTTTAAATATGAATTTACCTAATCTACTTTCAATATTCCGAATGTGTCTTGTTCCTGTTTTTGTGGTTGTATTTCTCTCGGACTCCCCAACTGCATATATATATGCTGCCGGTGTTTATGCACTTGCCGGCATCACAGATGTTCTTGACGGCATTATTGCAAGAAAATACAACCTCATTACAAAACTCGGCAAAATACTCGACCCCCTTGCTGATAAAATGATGACCATTACGGTTTTTGTCTGTATAGCCATTGCCGGCCTTATTCCGTGGTGGATAATTGCACTGATTTTTGCAAAAGATTTTCTTCTTGTTCTCGGCGGTGTAAAGCTATATCATGAGATGTCAGCAGTTTTTAAATCAAACGTGTTCGGAAAGCTGGCAACTGTTGTTCTTGTAATCGGAGGAATCATAATTCTGTTGTTTGACGGAATTATTCCGGTTGCTATACGAACAATTTTTGCCTACTTTGCCGTTGCAATGTCTTTTCTAGCTTTTTTCAGCTATTTATATCAATATTATAAATTCAAAAAAACACACGATACCACATCGTTTTAACACAACAAAAGTTCTCTCATTCTCAAAAAAGGATTGGTAAACTACTATGCAACCTACTTTATGCAGCAGATGCAACAAAAACCTTGCTGTCATATTCGTCACTAAAATGGACGGTGAAAAATCCGTAAGCGAAGGCATATGTTTAAAATGTGCCCGAGAACTGGGGATTAAACCGGTTGATGACTTTATGAAAAAAATGGGCATTACAGACGAAGACCTAGACTCAATGACAAATGAAATGATGGGTATGTTTGGTGAATTTGGCGGTGATGACCTTCCGAGTATATCTGAAGATGATAGCAACTCTGATGACAACGACGGAAAAACAGCTACTTTCCCATTTCTCAACAAGCTGTTCGGAGCAGTCCCCCACCCCGAACATATGCAGCCCGGTCCGGCTCAAGGCTCATCAGACCCGCGCAAGGGTGAGAAAAAAACTCCAAAATATAAGTTTCTTGACAATTTCTGCATTTCACTTACAAACCGCGCGAAAGAAGGTAAACTTGACCGCATAGTCGGTCGTGATGTTGAAATTGAGCGAGTAATACAGATTTTAAACAGACGACAGAAAAACAACCCCTGTCTTATCGGTGAGCCCGGAGTCGGCAAAACAGCAATAGCAGAAGGGCTTGCCATAAAAACAGCCGAGGGCAATGTCCCCGCAAAGCTTCGCGATAAGGAAATTCATCTCCTCGACTTAACATCTTTAGTCGCAGGCACCCAATTCCGCGGACAATTTGAGAGCCGCATGAAGGGTCTCATTGACGATATAAAGAAAAAAGGTAATGTAATACTTGTTATTGATGAAGTGCACAACCTTGTAGGTGCAGGCGATGCCGAAGGCTCAATGAATGCAGCAAACATATTAAAGCCTGCCCTTTCCCGCGGTGAAATCCAGGTTATCGGCGCAACGACCTTTGCAGAATACCGCAAGCACATAGAAAAAGACAGTGCGCTTGAACGACGCTTCCAAACGGTAATAGTAAACGAGCCTTCAATCGAAGAAACCGTTGAAATCATCCGCGGTATTGCCCATTACTATGAAGGGTTTCACGGAGTAAGAATAACAGATGAAACAGCGCGTTTGGCGGTCATTCTGTCCGAGCGGTATATAACAGACAGATTTTTACCGGACAAAGCGATTGACCTTATAGACGAAGCGTGTTCTGATTTAAATCTTAAGAGCAAATCAATCAGTGAACGCGCAGAGGTTGAAAATAAACTCAACGATATTGAAGTTGAGCGTGAGTCGCTTCTGTCTGATACATCCGAGCAGGCTTTCGAACGCCTTGCGCTGTTAAAAAGCGACGAGTGCAAGCTTCTTGAACGTAGAGCCGAGCTTGATGCTGAGCCCATACCCGAGCTTTCTGAAGAGCATCTTGCGCGCGTCATAGAGCTTTGGACAAAAATCCCTGCATCTGCAATATGCGAGACAGAGTTCAAACGTCTCTCCGAGCTTGAAAGCCGCTTAAAAAAGCGTATTATTGGTCAGGATGAGGCTGTTTCTGCAGTTGCTGCTGCAATTAAACGTAACCGGGTCGGCATATCTCCCAAGAGAAAGCCCGTTTCTTTCTTGTTCACCGGTTCAACAGGTGTCGGCAAAACAGAACTTGTCAAATGCCTCGCGTCAGATTTATTCAATTCTCCTGAATCTCTTATACGACTTGATATGTCAGAATTTATGGAGAAGCATGCTGTTTCAAAGCTTATCGGCGCTCCTCCCGGATATGTTGGATATGATGAAGCCGGGCAGCTTACAGAAAAGATACGCAGAAAGCCCTATTCAGTCGTACTTTTTGACGAAATTGAAAAAGCTCATCCAGATGTTCTCAACATTCTTCTGCAAATTCTTGATGACGGACGTATCACAGATGCACAAGGCCGTGAGGTTAACTTTGAAAATGCCGTTATTGTTATGACCTCAAATGCAGGAAGCCAGTTCAAGGGCGGAACGGCAGGCTTTAACCACTCGGTTTCAGATTATAACAAAGAGCGTACAATGAAGGCGCTTTCCGATTTCCTGCGCCCTGAGTTTATAAACCGAATAGACGAGATTGTTGCTTTTAATGCTCTCACTCGTGAAAACTTCAAGGAAATTGCAAAAATTATGCTTTGTGATTTGAGTAATTCACTTCTTGAGAAGCAGATAACCCTAAACTATGATAACGACCTTGTTAATTATCTTACAGAAAAGTCGTTCTCTGAAAAATACGGGGCGAGAAACCTTCGACGCACAATTCAAAAAGAGCTTGAGGATGCTATCGCAAACCTTATAATCGAAAACTACGACAAAAGTATTTCCGCCATTACCGTAACCTCAGCAGAAAACGGGCTAAAAATTGATATTGCATAAAAAAACACTTCAGACTTTTGTCTGAAGTGTTTTTTTATTATATACCAAATAGTTTTGCGGCATTTCTACCAAGTATGTCAAGCTTTGCCTCATCATCAATATCTGCCATAACGATTCTTCCAAAGGTAAAGTTCGGTGAATAGAATGCAATATCTGTACCAAAAAGGATTTTCTTTGTGTCAACATACTTAGCAAGAAGTTCTATGCTCCCCTCAGCTGCACCTGCTAGTGCAGTATCGACATAGAAATTGCTCCGGCTGTTAACAGCTTCACCTATACGCTCTACGCTGTCTATTCCAACCTCGCTGTGTGCCGCAATGAACTTTGCATTCTTATATTTATCAGAAACAGCAGCAAGGGAAAGCAGCGGATCTATACCATATGTATGCATAAGAATAACAAGACCGTGTTCATCTGCATATTCAAACGCAGGGGCGTATTTCGGTGAAGAAAATGCTGTTTTGTTGATACTTATATGAAACTTCATCCCTTTAAAACCCGGGTTGTTTTCATACTTTTTCATTTCGGGAATCATATCATCCATATAAGTAGGATTCAGACAAACATACCCATATATTCTACCGGGAAATTCTTTGATTGCCTCTGCAAGTTCACGATTGCCTCTTGCATAGTCTGATTTAAAGCCAACATTCGCAGACAAAAAAGCGCACTCGACACCAAGATTATCAAGAAGCTCTACTATGGTTTTGGGCGAACCCTTTCTCGGGTTATAATGAGCGTCGTATTCGCCGCAATGACCGTGTACATCAATAATTCGCACACCCTCTACAGGGAGCCCGTATTTGACATTTTCCCATATTTTCATCATTAGAGTTCCACCTCACTCATAAGTTTTTTAAGGTTTCCTGATGCAATCATCTGTTTGTCTTCGTCGCCTATTCTTGCATAAGTAAGCAACGCAACAGACGCGGCTCCAGAAAGCGCAGGCATTCCGCTTCCAAACACCAATTTGCCTGCACCAAAACGCTCAATTGTATCCTCAATTCCCTCAAATGCCTTATATGTAGATGTTGAAATATAAAGATTGGGAAACATTTCAAGAAGCGGATACACATCACGAAGACATGTATATCCTACACCTGTAAGAATAACCCTCAAGTCACTGTGTTCCTGAAGAATCTCATACAGCCCTGCATATCCGTTATTTATTCTCGCCAGAGGTAAAAGCAGCGGAATTTTATGCTTTTCAAGCGTTCTAAACAGCTCGCCACATGTCCACTCGCCTACTACCCATTTCCCTGCCGGAAGAGTTATAATCCTGACATCATTCTCCTTCATAAGAGAAACCAATTCTTCGGGCGTCGGAAACTCTCCGGTATGGTGAGGAAGCACCGACCACATCGGGAAAAGATTTGGGTTATCTCGAATTTCGTCAATGAGTTCCATATTGCCGAGTCGCGCGACACCGGACAGTGAATACTCATACCTCACTACTGCACAGTCAATCCCGTATCGGTCAAATCTCAAAAGCATTTCTTCTTTTGTAATCGGAGTATTTTCACGCTTATACCCAGAAATTCCAAAAGAAGCCTCGCAATCGAAAATCTCAAGTTTTTTCATACACTCAACTCCAAAATAATTTTTACAACTTAATAATACTACATTTAAATTTTCAAATCAATACAGTTGCAAAATATATATAAAAATTGCCATATTTACTGCAAAAACACACTTCCGCCTTGACATCAACCACCTGATTTGATACTATTAGCATTGATAAAATCGGATAGATTTCAGGGCATGAAAAATACATAATAAGGAGCTTAAGGAGGTTGGCTTTAGCGGTCATTTTAGTATTGAGGCTCCCGTCCCGGTGACAATACTTGGTATGCACAGAATGATTTTGCATACTTTAATGGCCGTTATGGCTTCACTATGATGAACATTCAGATTTACGGCGCCAAGAGCTGCTTTGATACAAAAAAAGCAGAGCGATATTTCAAAGAACGCAGAATTAAATTCCAGTCTATAGACCTTCCGAGATTCGGCCTCTCCCCTCGCGAATTTGATCTTGTTCGCTCAAAGGCCGGTTTAGAAGCAATGATAAATAAAAAAGCAAAAGGTTATGACCAAAGCTTCATCGAGTATCTTGCAAACGACTCTGATAAAGCGGAAAAACTTATGGACAATCCCGGTTTGATTTCTACACCGATTGTACGAAATGGCAGAGAAATAACTATCGGATATTGCCCCGAAGTCTGGAAAACTTGGGAATAAAGCTCAAACACGCTATCCCCGCCCAAACTAACGGGGATAGCGATACTTTTTAAATATAACGGAGAGTAACTGATGAAAATCACTTGCTGTATATTTGACCTTGACGGAACACTCCTCACCTCAGAAAACAGAATATCTGATGTTGACAAAGCCACGCTCAGAAATCTCAGCCAAAGCGGCGTCAAAATAATTATAGCTACCGGCAGAACAGATTTGCAGATTTTAGAGTACATTCACGACCTCGGCATAGCTGACCCTGTTATAACCTGCAACGGAGGCCAGATTATAAACCCTACTACAAAAGAAGTAATACATCGCAAATTTCTCTCACCTGAGGATGCAAAAAGAATAATCGGTGCGGCAACCGAAGAAGGTACTGATTATCTGTTCTATACACCAAATTATGTTTATCACGCATATTCAAGTGTAAGGGCAAAGTTTTTTATGAAATATAATGAGACTGCACCCGCAAAGTTCCGTGTTCCAATATGTACGGCATCCGATTATCCCCTAAACGATGGGTATAATAATATACTTAAAGTTCTTATCCACGACGACACGGCAAGAATCCCGGAATTTGAAAATAGATTTAACGGTAACAACTCGCTTACCATCGTTTCATCAGGCAAAAACCTTATTGATATTATGCCCGCAGACACAACAAAGGGTAACGGAGTAAGGATACTTGCCGAACGGCTCGGCATACCCATTTCTGAAGTTGTTGCCTTTGGCGACAGCCAAAATGATGAGTCT
>JAZNAQ010000005.1:0-34269 GCA_045586595.1 Eubacteriales bacterium
CCTGAATTAAACTAGCTATGATATTCTTTTTCCCTTCGCTCATTTTTTCTCTTCTTCTTTTTGCCATAAAAAAATTCCTCCTATGATATTTTTATTCTATCATAGAAGGAATCAATTTTACAGACTTTTTCTCACACTCTCACCTAAAACGCACTTGTGCGTCGCCAGTAACAGTTAGGGCTATGCCCGAAAATGAAATACCCCCCGTTACACGGGGGGATCATTATTCTACACCGTTATTCTTAAGTATCTCTTCCATTTCGCGCACTCTTGCGTCCCACGAGCAGGCGCGAGCATAGGTTATGCGGAGTGAACGCTTTTCATCGTCTGGCTCTCCCATTGCCTCCTCGCATTTTGCTATAAAATCTGCGCTCCCTCGTGCAATATACACCGCATCAGAATATCCGAGCACCTGCTCAGGCTGAGGCGTGCTTACAACGGGCTTGCCTGTCGCGAGATATTCATAAAACTTAAGCGGGCTTACATCACGCGAGAGGTTTCCGTCGCGGAACACATTGAGGCATACGTCAAAATTCTGAATATATGCCGGGAGCTCGTCATACTTCTTCATGCCGAGAAAGTGGATATTTTTATACTGCTTTAAGTGGTCGAGGTTTACACCGGGGAGCGGTTTGCCGATAAGTACAACCGACCAATCGGGGCGCGACTTTGCAATAAGCTCAATCTTATCATAATCAATACATTCCTGAAGCATGCCGACAAAACCCATTATCGGGTGTTTAATGTCTTTCATGTCTGATGGTATTTCAAAGGTTTCGTTTGCTGCGCGGTTAAAGTGTTCAAAGTTGACGCCATTTGGGAGCATTACTGCGTTTTCGTTATATTCGGCAAGCGTGTCGTAAAGGCCGATTGCCGTTGCAAAAACGGTATTCGCCTGCTCTGAGAGATTTTTTTCAAGAGTGTTTACAGTCTCCTCGTCAATAAATCCCTTATATGCGCTGTGGCGGTCTACGCAGTCATACACAAGTGCGCTGTGCGGTATGTACTGAGCGGCATCTGCCGATGTCGGTGAATAACACCACAGAATTGGGTTTTCAAAGCCATGCAGCTTCATTTTCTTGCGCACAAACCTTGCAATTCTTCTTTGATTTATTTTGTTTATAAGCCTGTTCTTATTAAAAAATGGAAGTACGGGCGGGGTTGCGTATACGGTCAGGTTATCACGCGCACGCTCACCGGGCTTTCTGTACATAAACAAACGCTTCCAGGCACTTTTGTCTTTAAGCGGTGCAAGGTATGTTACAGGTGGGTCAAAGTATAAAATCTCGTCCGCACTTATTCTGTTCATTACATGCTGCTTGCGCGTCGGAAACGGATGATAGCAGCTTGTTGAAAGACATACTATTTTGTTCATTTTAAATTTACCTCTTTACTAAAAAACTCGCGGAGCTTGTTTGTGTTTTCCTTTTCATTTTCACGCATCTCACGGCATGCCCTTTGCATATTCTCGCCATACTCGGCATCACTCATTGTTCTGTCAACAAAGCCTTTAAGTATATCGGAAGAGCACTCATCATACAACACACACATTTCTCTGCCGATATAGTTCATAAAGCCGGTAACCTTATGGTCGTACGCTATACCTATCGTTGCGACACCCTGACCGGCGCCAAACACAAGCGCATGAAGGCGCATAGCCATTATAACGCGCATCTTTGATAGCATTCCTATAACGGTATGCACATCATACTCCCCGCGTATAATCACCGACTCTGATTTGAGCTTCTTGCGGATAAGCTCGGCTATCTGCAGGTCGCGTTTTCTCTCCATCGGTATGAGAGCTATGCCAAGGCCGTACTTTTGCGCTGCATAGTCTGCGGCTTTTGCTATATGGTCGATTTTCTCGTCTATACCCTTCCAGTTGCGCATCGCAAGGCAGAGATAGGGTTTTGTCACATCCATCCCCTCTGCCGAAAGTGCCCTCTTTACCGATTCGTCATCAGCAGGTGCAATGCCAAGCGTCGGGTCTGCCGCAAGGCACATCTCCGGCTTTGTAACTCCCATCACCCGAAGCTCATCAAACGAGTCGGGGTCGCGAAGCGTTATGCAATCAACATTGTTTTGTATAACACGCGCAGCAAGAGCACGGTTTCTCTTTTTTCTGACAGGGCCTATTCCGCAACCGTACATCATTACCTTACAGCCGCATATATGAGCTGCTATTAACGTGAATAAGTAAAAATAAAGAGAACGGCTTGATGTAGAATCCTGAATGAGGCTGCCTCCGCCGTTTATATACAGATGCGAGCGGCGCATTGACGATAATATTTTTAATATGTTAAATGTATAAATTGAGCGGACGTGATAGCGTTTTTTGGTCTGTTCAGGACTTTTTGACATAACGCATATACGCGTATTGTTATCTACCTGATGGATTTCACGGATGACGGCTTTCAGTATTGCGTCATCTCCGGCATTACCCCTGCCATACGAGCCACAAACAACAACCTGCCCACGTCGTGATTTAGAGCTTTCACGCAGGCTTTTTACGCGCTGATATATTGCCATCTGCGATGATACCATGGCATTAAATGAATACTTTTCACTTGCCTTTTCAAACAACTTCTCTGCCATCGCCTTACGGGCATCAGAGTTCTCGTATAGATACCGCAAATGCTTTGCAAGCGCAGATGCGTCACCCACGCCAAACAGAAGCCCGTTATTACCGTCATCAATAACCTCGGGCATGGCTCCAACCGGAGTAGACACCATTGTACATTTTGCGCGCGCAGACTCAAGTATACTGTATGGAAAGCCCTCACTTACCGAGGAAATTATGCTTATATCAACCGCACCGAGGAAAGAATCCATATCGTCTATCCACCCGGCAAATACAACTCGTCCCTCAAGGCCAAGCTCATGCACCAGGTCTTCAAGCATCTCTTTCTGCTCTCCATCGCCGCCGAGAAGAAGGTAAAGTTCAGGGCATATATCGGAAATCTCAGCCACTGCGCGTACCGCCGTCGCTATATCTTTTACAGGGTGGAAACGCGCAGCAATGCCACAAACCACTGTATTCTCCGTACACTTTATGCCGAGCCGAGCAAGATATTCTTCTCTCGGTGTTTTTGGTGTTGTTTGGGTATCAAAGTCTATACCGTTATTCAGGGCAAAGAGCTTGTACGGGTCAAACCCACGCTCGATAAGAAGGTCTAAAAAAGCGTTTGTGACACCAATATAGCCGTCGAGCAGCCGAAGGGCAACTGTGTTTAAAATCCCGTTTGTCAGACGCTTTACAATACTCCCCATATAGTCAAGGCGATAGTCGCTGTGAACTGTTGTAATCACAGGAACCTTTATATGGCGCTTTATGGCCGCAGCCATTACATTTGCCTTCGCGCCGTGACAGTGGACAATATCAAACCCGTCACAGACTATTCCCTTGAGGTCGCGTAAATCCTTTATCGGATTTTTGCTGTCAATAACCCGTGTGTCAATCCCGAGTGCTCTCGCATCTTCTGCAAACTCGCCGTCTCGAAAACATACAAGAACAACTTCATTGTCCTCAGAGAGCTTTGAAACAAGCGAAAGGACATGTGTTTTCGCACCGCCGACGTCGCCGCCGCCTATCATATGAACTATCTTCATGGTTGCTCCTATTTAGAATTTTTAATAAAAAAGAGTTGTTATATTTTTACACATATTATATAATAGATGACGTAATCGGTCAAGCGATACATACAACGAAAGGAATTTAATATTATGAAAATCGTTAATGAAAAAGGTAAGCTGTTTGGTATTATCAACATCATAGACCTCGCCATTCTCCTTGTCATAGCACTTGTCGCCGTTGCTGCGGTATATAAGTTTGCAGCACCTGCTGCAAGCAATGTAATCGCGCCTAAGTCCGACATGACAGTCACAATGCGCGTACGCGGAGCTATGGATTATCTTGAGGAAGAAGTGATGAAGCTTGAGGCTGGGGAGCGCCTCATCGCCGGCAGCGGTTATATTGACGCTGAAGTTGTTTCAGTTGAGAGCATCCCTTATCTCTCCGCAGGCGCAACTGATGACGGTAAATTTGTTACATCAGAAGACCCGCAGAAATGCGACCTTTTAATAACAATCAAAGCCGAGCACTCAAAAACCGAGCCGATTCTCAAAATCGGCACTCAGGAGGTTCGCATAGGGCGCGGCTTCATATTCAAGACACAAACAGTTGAAGTAAACGCAATTATTGAGAAGGTTGAGTTTGATGGATAATATTATTAGAAGTTGCGGTATTGCGCGGTTTTGTGCAATAATTGCACTCGCCTTTCCGTACAGTATCCTCGGGAAGTTTTCTGCATTCTGCGGGCGTTGCTATCACGACTCTGTAACACGTCGTGCTTATGTTGCGTTCTTCTCAGCATCACCCAAAGCCGTATACTCAAAATTTTATAAAGCGCTATATAAGTTTAATAAGCTCCTGTCGGATTTCGGCGCAAGCCTTCACCCGGCAGCACAAGAAAGCTTTGTAATGCGCGCTGCCCGCGTATTTTCATCATCAAAGCTTGTAGAACAAAGCCTGGTTCTGAACTTTTTTAAAACTCTCGGGATGAAACGTCTGCTGCTTGCGGTATTCGCGCTTTATCTGCCGGTGGATGTATTTATCCGTGACGTTCTGAATATCAGCTTTCTCTCGTCTGTATGGGACGAAGCATTTATGCTGTTCTGCATAGCTTATATCATTTTCCGCATATGTTCAAAGCGAGAAATTACAAAGCCGCGTATAACTCCGGTTGATATGCCGCTTCTGTTCTTTATTGCGATAGGTCTTCTGCTGGTAGCGGTTGTTTCTCCGAAAATCGCCCCTGCCATTGCCGGTTTCCGGGCGGTATGTCAGTTTATGCTGTGGTTTTTTATCCTCACACGGCTCATTGAGAATGATAAAGATTTTAAAGTTCTTTATTTCACGATGTGTGCAATGGCAACAGCAATCGCCCTCCATGGCATATATCAGTATATCACAAAAGCCCCCATGCCCGCGCAGTGGGTTGCCCAAGCCGAAGCCGGTGTAAGAACTCGAGTTTATTCTATTATCGGTAGCCCTAATGTTATGGGTGCATTCCTTGTAATGACGGCTCCCATGCTGGCCGCGTGTGCATATTATGCAAAAAGGCTTTGGGTGAAGTGCATTATGTGGGGTATAACAGGCATCCTGTGCCTTGCAACCCTTTTCACGTTCTCCCGAGGCGCATGGTTCGGGCTTACAATCGCAGTCGTTGTTTTCTCCATTCTTGTTGACCGCAAACTACTGCTCATTGCAGGTATTGCGATTTTAGGCGTTATATTCTGTGTCCCTGAAATTTCAAACAGAATCGCATTTCTGTTTACGTCTGACTTTGCGGCCGCAAACTCATCGGGAGGGCGCGGAGAGCGTTGGGAAATAGGCCTTTCGCTCTGGCGTCCCAACAAATTTTTCGGCTTCGGGCTAGGGCGTTTTGGCGGCGCAATAGCAATGCAAAACCAAGAGATAGAAGGGCTCACATATTTTTATATGGATAACTACTATCTCAAAACCCTCACCGAAATGGGGCTCTTGGGACTTATCTCTTATATATGGCTTCTTCTCCGAAACCTTCTCTGGTCATGCAGAAGTATATTTAAGACACAAAAGAACAAGATGTCATATCTTACCTGCGGAATAGTCGCAGGCCAGGTAGGGGTTCTCTCCCACTCGTTTTTTGAAAACATTTTCGAAGTACCTTATATGAACGCTTATTTCTGGGGCCTTTCAGCCGCAGTTATGTATCTTGGTTATTTAAGGCGCAGAAAAAATGACAAACCGGAAATAAGTTGAATTTATGAGGCTGTTGCAAATCGGTTTTAAGTAAAAAGCCAAAATGCAACAGCCTCTTTATATTCTCTGATTAAGAATATTGTTACTTGCTTAAGTTCTGCTCGTAAGACATAATCATCTTCTTAACCATCTGACCGCCGATAGAACCAGCCTGACGTGAAGTGAGATCACCGTTGTAACCCTGCTTGAGGTTTACGCCTACTTCAGATGCAGCCTCCATCTTGAACTTATCGAGTGCTTCCTGTGCGTTCGGTACGATTGCCATTTCAAATTCACCTCCCTTGTTTGACTTCAATAGTATTTTTATCAGTTTAGGTTTTAATATTAGTTGTAATTTCTGTATGGCAAAAACTGTGCTGTTTAATCAAAAATAAAAATTTTCGTTTAAACCTCTTGACAAATTATGCTTTCGTCCGTATAATTAAATAGTTCGCTTCGAGATGTGGCTCAGCTTGGTAGAGCGCTGCGTTCGGGACGCAGAGGCCGCAGGTTCGAATCCTGTCATCTCGACCATTTTCGCAACTCCGCATAACAGGCTGAAAACGGCTTGATTATGCGGTTTTTCTATGTTTGCAAGTGAAACGATTTAAAGCATTTTAAAGTATTTGACAACATTTTAAATGGTCAAAAAGTTGTCAACATCATTTGACGATATAATAATAACATGATATAATAAATACATCGTGAGCTTAGTTTCTTTATCTGTCTTTACAATTCACTATCAGAGCGCGACGGCGGTCAGCTTCTTACTTTATCCGGTAAGAGTCTGGCCGTCGTTGTGTTTTTTTATTAAAATATGAAAGAGACCGCTGTGCGGTCTCTCAAATCGGAACTTTGACGGGTGTGCCCCTTCCCGTATTTCTTTTGACCCAAAGGGTGTGTAGCAGCACAATCTCTACTCCAAAGCACCATAATTATTGTATATAGATTATAACATGTATTTTCCCTTTTTGTAAAGCATTTTATTCTTTAATTACGTATCACGATTAGTCTGAAAGCCCCATAGCCTCGCGTGCCATGGCATCTCCAACTGTTTCACTTATTGCAGTGAACTGACGGACATCATCCGGGAATGACAACCCGAGTTTCTCGCCCATATCAACAAACATTGTGTACAGTTTATTCAAATCAATAAAGCTTGATACCTCACTGCGCTCGATGTTTCCTGCAAGGGTTTTGAGCTTCTGCACCTTTTCAGATATTCTCATCGTATACGAGCTGAATACTCCTGTCTTAACGTCAAACTGTTCAAATACAGATTCGAGAGAGCGAAGCAACTGATGATGTCCAGCAAAAGTCTTCAGCATTGTTGCCACAACGTCCTCGGGAAGCTTGCCCTTAGCCGCAACGACCGTGCTGAGACTGTTTGCATATTCCGGAATATCAAGCTCAAGGATTGCCTCATTTTTAAGCTCTTCTGCCTCAATCTTATCGAGGCGGTCCTTGAGTGTTTCCTTCGTTTTGTCGTACATATAGAAATATGCATTGCGGAGCTCGTCAATTTGCTTCTGCTGATAGTCACGTGCCAGACGTTGGTCAGACTCTATCGCTATACGCTTCTTTTTGTAAGTGTCGGCTGCTATTGCCTGCTCTCTGATTGTTGTAAGACAGTCTTTGATTAACTCTTTTGTGTTGTTGTGATTGATTTTCATTTTTTTAATTCCTTTCTGTTTTATGTATTGATATTTTTGTTTGTGCCGGTGATACTCTTCCTTTTTTTACACGTCGTTCACCTCCTCGTCGGCGCACTGTTCTTGTTTTTTAAAGTAATAGTTAAATCTATTCTTTAAAGAGCTTATGGAATATTCATAACCCAATTTCCGCTCAATTTCATTCCACTCGAGGCACTCTATACAATAGTAACGAATAACCTCGCCCAAAGGATACCCGGCGCAGAATCTGTAACTTATAAGATTTATGTACTCCCGGAAGATTTTACGTTCAAGCTCATATATTCTATCCTCAATGGCTGTTGCTCTGAGCGCAACCGTTTCGACATGGCTGTTATGATAACCGGAGCGAACAGATCCGGAAGTAAAAGAAGCTGTATTCGAGGCGTACATCTTCGCCCGGAGCTTGGCAAGCTTCTCACGTTCTTTTTCGAGTTCCTTATTCAGCTCACGGTGCCGCAGTGCTTCCTCGCGTGTCAATTTACATCACGACTCCTCTTTATTACTCTTGATAGTCTCTATCCATTCGCAGAACTCACAGTACGCACAGACATCATCTGAAGAAACTGAGCAGAACAGTTTAACGAGCGGCGGCTTAGGCGTAGCGGAAATAAACTCATCTGCCATAAGCAGTCTCTTTTCTCCGTCTTCACCCTCTACTTGCACAACAAGCGCATCAGACAGCTTTTCTGCAATCTTTTTTATGTGTTCAGGTATTTTCACCTTTTTCACCTCCCAACATTGACAAATACTCTATGATTCTATCAAGGTCTTTTGTGTTATCTCCGGAAACAATCCGAACAAAGCCGAGATTTTCACGTTTGCAAAATTCCTTAACGGTCATTCGTTGTTGAGTTCCGGCAAAATCCTCTGCAATTATTTCAATATCATCAGGACACCGAGACTCAAGCTCTCTCAGTTTCCGCAGTATTTCTCTTGTTCCCTTCATCGCACGTTCCCCCAACGCATCCGAATATTTCCCTCTCGTAATCGGAAACATCCTCAATCTCGAGTACTTTTTGGTTTTCTAACGCCTTAATTCTTCTTAAAATTTTATCCCTCATCTCCCAAGGTCCTTTCAAGCTCTTCAATGCGTGAGAGTATGTCTATCTGTTCGACATATCTCAAACAGTTCTGAAGTATCATTCCGCAAGCGTTCAGACGTACCTGAGGCGCATTTTTCTTATTTTCGATAATCTCTTTTACGGTGTTAATGGCCGTTGTCAGAGAAGACTGCAGCGTGTTACATCCTTCCTCAAGCAACATTGCGCGACGGCTGTCATACTCCGCCTTAAACTCATTATCCTTTAACCGGGCATATATCGTTGTCCGGCTTATCCCGGTAAGCTTCTCCGCCTCGGTCACGCTCCCACTCGTGAGCAATGCGGTCATAAGCTTCTCATCGTTATTTTTCAAACTCAACCTTTCACCCCCTCTCTGTGTTAAATTCTGTTAAGTTTTGTTAAGCTCTTCCTTGCGACGGTATACAAAAGTTGATGTTTTCTGTTAGGCGTAGGAAACATCTACTTTATCTACTTTATCAACTAGAGGTGTACAAGGTAGATAAAGTAGATAAAACTAACTCCATACAAAAGTATAAACCGACATATACAAAACATAGATAATTTTGCTGTGCGTAGGTTTTGTATATTTTGTATATATTGACAAGTAAACATAGCTAAAATATACAATATATACAAAACTATATCCTAACAAAAATGTATACCGC
Source organism: Eubacteriales bacterium (assembly GCA_045586595.1). Taxonomy (GTDB): domain Bacteria; phylum Bacillota; class Clostridia; order Oscillospirales; family JAAYXM01; genus SIG480. Next base: position 9,203 of record JAZNAQ010000005.1, read on the forward strand.
TTTATCGCCCAAATCTATAAAAGCTCTATAGTTTTGTTGTGCGTATGTTTTATTGATTTTATTGATTTCATAGACGAATTTACCCAAAATCTATAAAATCTATAAAACTATATCCTAACAGAAATTATTGATTTTTATAGATTTTCCTCAATTTGCATTTGCTCAACTTGTTCATCTATCGGAAGTGGGCAAGTGATTCCAAAACCATTCTTGGTTTTACCTTTGCAAAACACAGTTTTCCCCGTCTTAATCGTAATATCGTACTCGTCCCGAAGCTGTGCGGCTATGCTGTCAAGTGTGCGCTTCGGCTGAAGATAACCGAAAATGTGTTCACCGTATACCTCTTTCATTTCGTCATATGAGATGTTGACGGTATCGCCCGGAACAGCTTTTTCACAAATAGCCTCAATCAGAGCGCGGTTGCCAGTCTATAAAGGTCTATGTTTTTTGCTGTGCGTAGGGAGTATAGACTTTATAGACTTTATGTACCAAATGTCTATTTTGTCTATAAAGTCTATAAAACTATATCCTAACAAAAAGTATAGACTTTTTAAAATTCCACTTGTTCTCCCTGCTCACTCTCAGAAAGATGCTTGAGAATACAAAAACCGTTTCGAGTCCGCCCCTGATACTTGACAGTTTTTCCTGTTTGAATTGAAATGTCCAAATCTTTCAAGTCGTTACATATCTCGTCAAGAGCCTTTTTAGGCTTCAAGCACCCGAAAATATCTTCCCCGAAAGTATCTTTCATTTCATCATAACTGACATTGACGGGCTTTCCTTGCTCTGCCAGTTCTTCTATCGCTTCAATTAGTGCCTTGTTTCTCTCCTCAGCCTCGTTCCGGCTCGATATAACCTCGCCCGGCTTCTTTCTCCACCGTGCGGCTTCCTCGAGCGTGCGACGTGTTATCTCGCTGAACCCTGCCCATACACATCCGCCCTTGTCGTTTATGCGAAACTTAACCGATTCGCCTGCCTGTGCGTAGTTCGATTTTGTATGTACGACTATGCGGCAGTTCTCACCGTCCGGCTCTTCACTGAATATAACGCGCATTGCCGAACGGGCAGCGTTTACAAAGTCGGTTGAGCCTGTTGCCGCATTGTTCGCATTCTCGCCCTGAGCGCGTTTGTTTACGTGCGAAACGAGAACAAGACCGCAGTCACAGTCCTTTGCTATGTTCGCAAGTCTCTGGAACACCGGGCGAACTGCATTGACACGGTTTATATCCACGTCCGCACCGAGAAAAGCGTGCCACGGGTCAATTATTACGAGCCTTGCGCGTGTCTGAAGAATAAGCTTTTTAAACTCCTCTGCACGGTCGGTAAAGTTCAAGCCTTCAGACTCTGTGCAGTCCAGGATATGTATCATGTCAAGGTCAGCACCCGAAGCCTTCAAGATATCATGCAGCTTATCCCCTGTATCTTCTGCGGAGATAAACAGCGTTTTTTGTGCTTCTTTAATATGGTCACCCGGTAGCAATCGTCCATTACTCATCGTTGCAAGAATCCCACAACAAAATATTGTTTTACCTGTGCCGCCGTCTGCCATGAGTACGGTATAGTCACCAATCGGTATATACGGATACCAAACAAAGCGTGTTTTGCTTCCGGTAAATTCTGATGCAAGCTTCGGTTTGAATTCGCAATCATCTGCAAGGCTCTCACCACGCAGCACAATTTCCTTTGCCGATTTGAATATCTCATCTGTCGAATAGCCGTCACGGATAAGCTTCTCGTATTGCTCGTCGCTCATTCCGTTACATGTGCAAAATGCTTTTATCTCTTCATCAGTGAGCTTAATATCGTTAATATCATTTGTCAAAATCCCTTTCACTCCTTTACAATTCGTCTATCAGATATTCGATGTAGTTAATGTTTTTCAGAGCGTAGATATATCTCTCATCTATCAACTCTCCCGGTGCGATCGGTCTGAGCTCACGCCGGGCACGATCACACTCTATCCATGCGTCCCAAAGTAACCGCTCGACACGGTCTCGCTCTGCCCGGTTCTGTTGCTCCAATTCCTCACGCTGCATCTTCTCTCTGAGCTCACGCCGACGTTTCTCATCGGCGAGCTGCTGTGTTCTGCTCCGGGGCTTGTCCGGGAACAGGTGTAGCTTAAAATCGTCATTGATACGCCGAAGAGCTGAACGAAAATTGAGTCCGTACAGCTCCATGACGAAGCTTATAACGTCACCGCCTTTGCCGCATACGTGACATTTATAAAACTTTTCGTTTATGACCATGTTATAATCATTGCCGTTATGTATCGGGCATTGTATGCGCCCCTGTCGTATCTTCCTCTCCGGGCAATACAGGCGCACCGCTTCCGGGACCGTCACAGCCGCTTTTATGTAGTCGCTTATCTTCACAGTCGCATTTCTCCCTGGGGTCTAAGTTCGTGCCGCAGTGCGGACATTTAACATAATACATAGCCTCATATCCTCCGCAGTATCTCGCGCACCGTGAGCTTACTCCCTGCAAGGCGATATACACCTATCATCAGAACGGGATATATCACCGCGAAGATGAAGAACAATCCTGTTCCGTATGGCAACAGAGTCATAAAGCATTGTGTAAAGGTCATAACGCACTCATCTCCCTTGCAAGTGTTGCCACGGATATAAAGTTATTCTCCAGTGTGAAAAGCTTCCGCACGGTCGGCCGTGACAGCCCTGTAAACTTAATAACCTCGCCCGAGGTCAATATCTCCTTATCCGGGAACGCCTCTTTTATCCGCTCGAGGTTGTCCCGGTATGACTTTAATTCTTTGCTCATACTGTCTTTCACTCCTCTCATCTTATTTCGCCAATCTGCAAAGTGCCTCTATAACTTTGCAAAGGATTGACATTTCATCGGGCAGTTGTTCGTTGCCCTTCCCGTTGGTTATGTACTTTAATACAGCCTTAAGCAGAAGCTCTCGCTCCGTCTTGTCTAAGTGCAGTTCTATTCCGCCGCAGTCTTTTTCCGTGAAGTTCATATCATTCGACCCCTGCTTCTTCTTTCAAGATTTGCACTTGGTCACGAATTAAATACGCAAGCTCGCCAAGCTTCTCGCCCGGATGAAATAACGCTCTGGGCTGAATATCCGCCCCGTTCTCCAAAGCATCTGATATTGCTATGAATGTTTGATACAGTGCGTCAAGGTCTCCCGTTAAATTTACAAGTTCTACAATTACACTCGTTGCCGTTTTGTTCATTTGCTGTCCGCTCCCTTCTGAGATGAGATATTATCAAGTAGAGAATCTAACTTCTCGACAAGCTCACAGAGTTGTCTTATCGGTATTATCCACGCACTGGCTCTGACCTCGTCCGCATAATGTGATGACACAAGATTTTCACCCAATGCTTTGAATGTCTGTGTGAGAAACACTAAATCATTAACAATTGGTTCAAGCTCAATTACTGTTTTCTTATTGTCCATTTGTTGTACTCTCCTTTTTTGTTTATTCGGTCATTAAGGATGTTCGTCCCACAACAGGGACGATTACTGCAAAAAAATTTCGCACTTCATTTTGTCATCCGAAATGTTTAATGCATTGCAGATTTTCAATGCATCATCTACGGAAAAATCGCTTCGCCCGTTCATTTTTGCATTTAGAGTATTCTTGTTCATCTGCAAATGTTTTGCAAGTGAAGTTTGACTGTACCCCATTTCTGCCATACGGCCACGAAGTTTTTTTGTATCAACCATATGCATTCTCCTTTCGTTCTATTTATGGGACGATATAATTATAAAACTTCTAACTCTTAATGTCAAGCATTTTTGGGACGCTTTTCTGTTTTTTTGAAAAAAAGTATTGCAAAATTGGGATGAATGATATATAATACAAAACGAGGTGAGATTATGGATAAGATTTCAGAACGAATTTACAATGCAATTAAAAATGCTAATTTATCTTACGGTGAAGTTTCACAGTTAACTGGAATACCAAAATCGGCTCTTCATCGCTATGCAACAGGAGAAACTGAAAAATGTCCGCTTAGCCGATTAGTCGCCATAGCGCAAGTAACAGGAGTTTCTCCGGCATATCTCATGGGGTGGGAAAAAGTAGATCAGAAATCCGAAACTTTAATCTCTCATTCAGAGGAGAAGCTTCTTAAGAATGTCCGCAAGCTCAACACCACAGGACGAAAAAAAGCCGATGAATACATCACCGACTTATTAGAGAATCCAAAATATACAGAATCGAGTCTACTCTCCGAAATATCGAAGGACATAGCGCAGGAGCTGGAGAGTCTCACCGGCACAGCCAAGAAAAACATCACCTCAAAATAAAGCTTATACTTCCGCTGCACGGTATCGTGTGCGTGGTTATAATATACTTTCCCACGAGCGGGAGAGAATAGAGGAGTAAAGACAATGACAAACTATCCCGACAAATACAACCTCACGTCGCAGCAGAGTTTATTCCTTGCTAAAAAGCGTTGGGATGAAAATATCTATTGCGGTATGAAAATGGAAAATCGAAATATAACCTTTCCGCAGACAAAGACAATACTCGAGGGCGTGAACGTTCCGGACGTTCATCTTGACGATATACAGGCTGTTCTGAATATGCGCGATGCATGGAAATATCTTATAAGCACAATTTCCGAGCCTGTAACACTTGTGTATATGTGTAAGCTCAATGAGTACATTGCACGAAACGAAGCTCTTGAATGGGGAAAGCTCCGTACAGGCCGCGTAGGTATCTCCGGCACAGACTACGTTCCTCCGGTACCGAACTACGAGGAAGCGGAGCAGAAGCTCATGGAGATTATGAGCCGAGACATCACCGACACGGAAAAGGCACTTGATATATTCCTGTGGGGCGCACGTTCTCAGCTCTTCTGGGACGGAAACAAGCGCACAAGTTTAACCCTTGCAAATAAGGTGCTTATATCTGCAGGTGCAGGAGTTCTCACAATAACGGATAAATTCATGTTTGAGTTTAATAATCTGCTTGTCGATTATTACAACACAGGAGAAGGTGATAATCTCAAAGAGTTTTTATACAATAACGCAATTTACGGTATTGAGATATAAGACTGACCGCTCTGATGAGCGACCATGTAACAAAATCCATTGCATAAACGCAGCATAAAAGAATAAAAAAATCCCGCTCCGGCTGCAACCGAAACGGGACGTGCTCAAAGGTATTGCAACCACCAATGAGCATATACGGCGCGGCTATAAGATAACCTCACCAAAGCAAGTGTTATTTTATCATACCGCGCCTAAAAAATCAACACAAAAAGGAAGGTATGACAAAATGACAAGACGAAAAGACGGAAGATATGTAAAAGTGTTTACGCTTCCTGACGGACAGAAGAAGTATTTTTACAGTTCCGCAAGGACCGAGAGAGAAGCAATGCGAGACTTCGACAAGCAGCTCCTCGCGTTCCGGGAGAAAGAAAAGCGCGGACGGTATTTCTCAGCCGTTGCCGATGCGTGGGACACCGAGTACAGAGAGCGCATATCAGATGTGAACTACCGCAAGAATACACGCGCGGCATATAACCGAATTGTTGAGTTTTTTGCCGACAATACGGATATAACAAAGATAACAGCCTCGGACATAAACCGTTTTATAAAATATCTCATTTCGCGCGGATATTATAAGCAGACCATAGCAACGCACAAGAACGTACTTAATATGATTTTTAATTTCGCCATACTCAACGGTCACGTTTCATTCAACCCTGTATCTGTTATCAGACTGCCGCACAATCTGCCGAGCTCTCCCCGGAAGATGCCGACAACGGAAGAAATCAGAGAAGTAAGCAGCCACTATACAGGCTTTGACCTTTTGCCGTATTTTTTGCTCTATACAGGTCTGCGTATATCTGAAGCTCTCGCTCTGACTTATGCAGATATAGACCGGGAGAATAAGCTTATAACCGTAAACAAGCATTTAATACATGACGGAAATAAACCTGTTATCGAGCACAAGACAAAGACGGTGAACTCAGAACGCAAGGTGATACTTCTTGACCGCTTGGCTGAGAAGCTTCCCACTCGGAACAGGGGGTATATTTTCTGTAACGAGAAGAATGAGCCGTATACAAAACGTGAGCTCCGCACCCGATGGGTAAAGTATCAAGAGACATACAACGTGCATCTGACCGCGCATCAGCTCCGGCACGCATACGCAACAATGCTATTTGAGGCAGGTATAGACATAAAGGATGCACAAGAGCTCATGGGCCACAGTGATATAAACCTCACCCGGCAGATATACACACATATACGAAACGAACGCAAGGAAGAAACCGCAAGCAAGCTCAATGCGTTTAGTTTTTGAGTCTGCAGCACACAATAAAAAGAGGTCAAAAACTATTTTTATTTGTCATTGTGCTGTCAAAAAACCGCTATATACTGCGGTTTCTCAACTTCGTGCGCCTTCGAATCCTGTCATCTCGACCAAACAAAGAACTTCAACCATTTGGTTGGAGTTCTTTTATTTTGCACCTAAAGGTAAAAACAATAACAGCAGACATCTTATATGTGATGTCTGCTGTTATTGTTTGTAAAAAACTTTTTTTAAATCATCAGGAAGGTCACAGGTAATATCTGCCTCGCCTGCATTAAACGGTAGCTTCATATGCAGGCGGTGCGAATGAAGCGCACACCTTCCGGGAAGAAGCGGATGCTCCTCACCGTATAGAAAGTCGCCCACAAGCGGATGCCCGATATGCGCCATATGAACTCGTATTTGATGCGTTCTCCCCGTCATTGGCATAACACGAACAAGGCTCATTCCGCATCTTCGCTCTATAACCTCATATCCGGTCTTCGCAAAATCTCCGTCAGGGCGCACCTCGCGCTCAATTACTGAGCCGTCGCGCCTGCCTATCGGCGCCGAAATCTCGCCGCTGTCGTCTTTCACTTCTCCAGAAACCACTGCGAGATACTCGCGGTAGAACTCACCGCTGTGCAGAAGGCGCGCTGCAAATGTATGCGAATATGCGTTTTTCGCAACCGCCATAACTCCCGAAACGCCACGGTCAAGCCTGTTTATCGGCCTGAACACAAAGTTTTCGCCCTGGCTTTTATAATACCACATAACTATATTTCCGAGCGAAGTTGAAAAGTGCCCATGAGACGGGTGTACTGCAATATCTGCAGGTTTATTCACAACGAGAATGTCCTCGTTTTCAAAACGTATATCAAGTTTTCCCTCTGTGGGAACAACACTGTCAGACCCGCGTGATTCTTCCTCCAGAATAGCCTCTATTTTATCGCCCTTATGGGCAATGTCTATTGTATACACGCTTTTGCCGTTTAAAAGAAGCCCGTTTTCACATCTTTTAATGCGACGAAGAAGCATTTCAGAAACGCCAAAACGACGTTTTAGAATTTCAGATAGCTTTTTTCCGTCATCCTGCTCGTCCGCCGTATGGCACAGTTTACGAAGCATTAAAGCGACTCCCTTCACGTCTTATGAACGCACCGACCGGAGTCTTGCACGGAAGCTTTACATGTACGCGTATTTTCGCCTGACGGGCAGACTCTATCTCGTTGCCCTTATCATCAAGCATTTTTTCAAAAACGACCTTCTGCGGCTCGGCTTTTGGTTGCATAAGCTCATACTCTACTCCGCGGTCAAACTTATTCTTCTGCTCAAGCACCGCGTTGCCCTCATCGTCGCACTCTACAACTGATGCTACAACGTCCCATGTGCGGATATAGTTTGAGGTTTCTGTTCTCTGTATGCGCTCCTCGCCGAAGTAAAAGCCTGTGCAATACTCGCGATGGCTCACCTTATCAACCTCAACTGACCAGAAACCGTCGCGTTGCCAGGTCTCTGGACTTTTTACAAATTCGTCTACTGCGAGGCGATATGCATTGGTTACTGCGGCACAGTAATATGCAGATTTTACTCTGCCCTCAATTTTAAAGCTGTCAATCCCTGCTGTTACAAGCTCAGGAACATACGAGACCATGTTCATATCCTTTGAGTTGAAGATATGTGTCCCCTTCTCATCTTCAACCACAGGGAAATATTCGCCGGGGCGCTTTTCCTCAACGAGAGAGTATGCCCACCGACATGGCTGGGCGCAGTTGCCACGGTTAGATGAACGGCCTGCGAGATAGTCTGAAATCATACATCTGCCCGAATATGCCATGCACATAGCGCCATGAACAAAGGTTTCTATCTTAAGCTTCGGGTTTTTATGCTCCATGATCTCACAAATTTCGCGAAGGCTTGCCTCGCGCGCAAGACACACGCGTGCAGCGCCAAGCTCATACCACGCATTTGCCGCATCGGTGTTAAGCACACTTGCCTGTGTGCTTATATGTATCTCTGCTTTAGGTGCATACTTCTGTGCAAGGCGCATGCATCCGAGGTCTGCAACAATTATCCCGTCAACACCTATGCCGCCGAGCATTTCAAGATACCTCGGCAATCTCTTTATATCGTCATTTCGCATGAGAGTGTTACAGGTTACATATACACTCACATTATTAGCATGAGCATAGTTTACCGCAACTTCAAGCTCTTCATCGGAAAAATTGCCGGATGCTGTTCGCATACCGAACATCTCTCCCGCGAGGTATACTGCATCCGCACCGTAGAGCACTGCGGCGCGGAGCTTTTCCATATCCCCTGCAGGGGATAAAATTTCAGGTTTTTTCATCATATTCATCATTACGGATTCAATTTCGGCGTTTTCAAATGTTCCTCATAAGTTTTTGAAAACTTGTGCGTACCATCTTCCTGAAGAGCAAAGAACAGATAATCTGTATTGTTCGGATAAAGCGATGCTTCTATTGCATCAAGACCCGGGTTTGCTATCGGCCCCGGCGGAAGACCCTTATACTTATATGTGTTATATTTGTTGTCAATCTTTGTGTCGGCAATGCTTATAACCTTCTTACGCTCACCCAGAACATACTGCACTGTAGCGCACGACTCAAGGTACGGATACGTCTTGCTTGAAAGGCGGTTGTGAAATACTGACGATATATTCTGCCTGTCCTTTGCTGTCGCCTCGCGCTCAACGATAGAAGCAAACGTGATAAGCTCGTGTGTTGTCATGCCAAGCTCACGCGCCCTTACTTCCATCTCCTCGTTATATTTAAGGTCAAAGTTGTCGAGGAATTTCTTTATTACTCTTGAGGGCTCGTCATTTTTATAGAACTCATATGTGTCAGGAAACATATATCCTTCAAGACGGTTAGACTTCCCAAGCGGTATGTTTTCGAGGAATGTGTAATCAAAGTCTGTATTGGCAACAGCGTCCTCAAGTGCATCTCTCTCGCATACACCCTTCTCGACAAGCAGGTCAACAATCTGGCTGACCTCATACCCTTCGGGAATAGTTACCTTCACGGTATTGAGTACACCCTTTTTGCTCGTCAGGCGACGCAGCATTGCGCGGTAGTCCATATTTGAATTGATTTTATACTCTCCGGCATGGTATTGTGCACCGCGCTTAGTAAGCGATGCGAACATACCAAAGAGAACTCTGTGCTCAATAACATCATTCTTTTTGAGTATCTTTGCAACATCGCCGTGGTCTGCACCCTCCGGTATTTCTATAATCACCTCATAATCAGGCCTTGCAAGGGCAAGCACCTCATTGACCGACATGATAATCCACGCCGAGAGAAGCATTGAAACACCGAGAACAAATGCTATGTATATATACGAAAACGGGTTTCTCTTTTTTTTGCGTCTTTTTGTTGCCATATCTTTTCACCTGACCTTATTTTTTATAACACGCGCATCAGATACGATTATATCTACCGACTCATCGTGCTCTTCATGCGGCACTGTTTTTTCTATATTTATTTCGCGGCAGAGCGCGATTTTATATGCATTCTTTGCTCTTTTCAAAAACCTGTCATAGTATCCGCCGCCGCGACCGAGGCGCAACCCGTCCTCCCCGAAGGCAACGCCCGGAACAATTATTAAATCAAGCTCCTCCGCAGGGGTTTTCTCTGCCTCAGCGCTCGGCTCAGGGATTCCGTACCGCCCTGCCTGAAGCTCGCTTATCGACTCTATTCTTACCGCATCCATCTCGCCCTTGCCATGGCACAGAGGCACGCTGACCGATTTCCCATCCTGAAGCATTTTATCTATCAGCTTATCGGTTGAGATTTCGCTTCCTACACCGACATATGCAAATATATTTTTAGCATCTGCATATTCTTTGCAGTTTATAAATCTCTCATATATTTTCTCATCACTGCTTGCTCTTTGGCCTACCGTTAACGCCTCAGAGCGTGTAAGCATTTTTTTGCGAAAGTCGTTCTTATTCATAGCATATTGCGCTCTTTATCTTTTTTACTTCATCTTCTCCGCGAAGAGTTCCCAGAATTTCAAAAGCGAAGTCATAAGCATCTCCTGCAGCTCGCGCAGTTATTATTCCACCGTCTTTTACAACTCCTACTCCATCACAAAAACTTGCACATTCAAGCTCGTTTGAGCAAGACGGATAACATACGCTCTTTTTGCCATCGAGCATACCCAGTCTTGCAAGTATTATGGGTGCGGCGCAAATTGCAGATATTTTTATTCCCGCATCATATACCTCTTTTACAAGCTCTTTGACCGAGCTATTGTCCCAAAGGTTATCAACACCCGGTTGCCCGCCGGGTATAATAAGCATTTCCATATCGGAAAGCGAAATCTCGGAAAACGCTTTGTCTGCAGTTACGGAAACCCCGTGTGACGACGTTACCGTCATACCGGACACCCCAACCGTTGCAACATCGACTCCGCCACGACGAAGAATGTCTACAGGCGCAAGCGCCTCACACATTTCAAATCCGTTTTCAAGAAGCAAATATACCATAACACTTTCTCCTTTTTATCAGTTGTGCATGAGGTTTAAGTATCTGCCATATCCCTTTAAGAACACTTTTTTTGCACGCTCGCTGATTATCTTTGCCGCACCGAGCTTTATGCCCTCGCCCCGCGCGGTAATCACACATTCTTTAGCAAACGCACCCGCCAAAGACTCTGCCGGCACGTCTTCTGAATACAGCTCACAGATTTCTGTTTTCCCATTATACTCATAGTGTACGCAATATCCGCCGTCAAAGAGCGATATTCCACCGCCCAAAAACTCAAACTCTGCTATGATGGTCTTCCACCTATCATGTGAGCGGATTGGGTGTATACAGCCATCACACAGTTTTTCGTACATAGCATTAAGCTTTTCTATATCTTTCTCACGCGCGCGGGCGAGATGTATACCTCCAGCAGGCTTTGCAACCTTTTTAGAAACCTCAAAAATCTCGGTATATCCATACTTTTTATAAAAATCAAACAGGCTTTCACTCTGCGGGATAATTGCTATAAAATCGCAGGAGTTCGCCTCGTTTTGCAAAAGCTTGCCCGCAAACCCTCGGCCGCGATACTCAGAGGAAGTTCCCACTCCGTAAATGTACTTTGCAGAGAGCACGCCCTCAGGAGTCGCAAAACCGTACGGGAACGAATGAAGCATTGAGGCAATCTTACCGTCTGCCTCAACTACTCGCGCGAAATCGAGCTTAAATATCCGCTCAAAAAAGAACTTTGAGTACTTAACATCGTTCGGAAAGCACTCTATCCATAGCTCCTTTAAGCTTTGTATGTCATCTTCTTTTGCGTGTCTTATTATCTCTTCCATATCGCACCATACTTTTTGAGAAGGCAGACAGGGTTATATGAAAGCTTCGCATGGCGAAGCCCCTCTATGCCCATATCCTCCTCACGGTTTATAAACGTAACATCGGAGCAGGCATTTTGGGCGAACATCTTATTTATTGCCTGATATACACCTGCGTATGCATAATCGCCCTTTTCAACCATAACATCTACCGCGTTATCGCTAATTTTTGAGCCTATACAGTATGCGCACACCTCACCGTCAACTCTGAGAACTCCACCGCGAAGCTCAAACTCTGCAAAGTGGTTTAAAAGCCTCTCTATTGCAGTTGTTTCATATTCGAGAACATTCATCCCTTCTTTATCAGATACCATTCCAATCCACTTTTTTTGAAAAGCAAGAACATCGGGAATGTCCGCCTCTGTCATATTTGAATATTGAAACCTGCCCTCATATGCCTTTAGAAATTTATTGAAATGATTTCGCTTCTGATGCAGTTTCTTCCCTGCAAGCGTTGCAAGGCTCTCTCTGCTATATATATAATCAAAGCTTCTCCTGCGCTCTGTAAACTCAAATTCACCGGGATACGCTTCTTCTATAATTTCGCGCATTTCTTCAGTAAGTGACAGAAATCTGGGAGCTCTGCCGTGTTCTTTCGTTTCAGTATCATAAATCTTTGACATGGCGGTCTTTATATCTCTACCGTATGGCATGAGATAAGCCGTGTCGTCCCCTTTGCCTGAACGGATACATACAGTCTCGCCATCAATACACATTTCGGTATTGTACAGATTACTCCACATATACAAAATGACAAATGAGCTCTCGGTTGAATTGAACCCATATTTTTTCATTATGGGTGATGCAAGCTTATAGTCGTCAGCGCATATGGGTTTGAAGTCAAGCATAAAACTACCTTCTGTCTAAAACGCGGCGTATTGTTTCATAAATCTCCGCGTGAATCTCGTCTATTGTCTTTATCTTTTGATTTTCGGCGCACGATATTCTCTGCCATGAATATTCTTTTGCAAGCGAACACGCCGACGCATAGCATTTCTCTAAATATGCCTTATCCTTCTCATGGATATCCTCGCTCTCATCACGAGCCTGCATAAGCCTTCTCGCGCACTCAGGAGGCATATCAAGAAATATAACGGCATCGGGCTCGGGAAGCCCAAGCAGATTATACTCAAAGTCAAACAACCAATCGCAAAAACCTTTTCGTTCACTCTCTGAGAGTTTACTCGCCTGATAAATGGCATTTGAGGTTGTATAACGGTCAAGAAGTACTGTCCCGCCCGCCTCAAGGTATGACTTCCACTCACGCAGATATGATGCAACTCTGTCAACTGCAAAAAAGCTTGATGCGGCATAAGCGTTTACAGCACTGACATTTTCACCAAACTGCCCGCCAAGATACATTCTTACAAGTGCAGATGAGTCGCTGTCATAACGCGGGAAAGCGATTTTTTTAAAGTCTGCACCCTCGTCATGCAGACGTTGGCATAGAAGCTCAAGCTGCGTGGACTTTCCGGAGCAATCGGTGCCCTCTATTGTAATTAGCTTACCGCGCATTTACCTGACCTTCTTTCTTAAAGCATCAAATATTACAGCAAACATATATTTCGGAAGCGCAAGCATACGCCCGAACCTCTTAGGTTCTTTAAGCAGTCTGTAAAACCACTCAAGACCGAGCTTTATAAATATATCGGGTGCGCGTTTTACCGTGCCCGCATATGAGTCAAGCGAGCCGCCAAGGCCAAGCATAAGGCGTGTGGTAAGCTTGTCCTTATTCTTTGCCATCCACAGCTCTTGCTTAGGTGCGCCGAGGCAGACAAAAAGAATTTCTGCACCGCTTGCGTTTATGCTTTCAACAACCTCGTTATCATCCTTAAAATAACCGTCGCGGATTCCGACGAAGTTTATACCCGGATACTTTTCAGAAACCTTTGCCGCGGCAAGCTCGGCAACCCCGGGCTTTGCGCCGAGAAAAAATACACCCCTGCCGCTTACTGCCGCATTTTTAAGCACTCTCTCGCCGAGTTCCACGCCCGGCACCTTCTGTTTTACGGGTGTGCCGCAAATTTTCGAAGCGTATACAACGCCTATACCGTCTGCAACAACCATATCTGCAGAGTTTATCACCTTTCCGAGCTTTATATCCTTTGCCGCCATATATGCAATTTCGGCATTAGGGGTAACTATCATATGGTTTTTGCCGTCAGAAAGAAGCCCCTCTGTGAGTGCTGCCGCCTCATCAAGCGTTACGTTATTGTATGAAACACCGTAGATTGATACTTTTTCGTGCATTCTATCCCAATCCCCTTTTATAAGGTACATAATTGTCTAATATATATAATACCACACTCAGACGGAATTGAAAAGTGCATATTTAATTAAAAATCCCCGACCTTTCAGGTCGAGGATTTTTAATGAGATTATTTACTTTTTAAGTGCAATACCCATATCTTCAAGGTTTTTGATAATACCCTCTGCGGTTTCCATAACCTCGTCGCGGGTCAAGGTCTTTTCAGGATGTGAGAAAACCATACGAACGGTAATTGACTTGCCGCTGTCATCGGTATAGGTATCAACAACCGAAACCTTCTTGATGAGCGGGCATTTTGCATCGTCAATAGCCTTAGCAATCGGGGCGAACTTATCCGATACAAACGAAAGGTCAATCTCAATTTCGGGGAAGCGCGACGGCTCCTCATAAGAGATGCTTGCGTTTTTAATCTTTGCAAACTCGCCGACATCAATTTCAGCAAACACAATATTTGCCTTCTTATCAATCTTCTTTGATACCTGTGCGTTTGCAATGCCTATTTCACCAAGCTTTACTCCTGCGCAGCAAATTGCGTTGAGATTTTTCGGGTGCTTATACGAGCTTGTCTCCTCAATTTTCTCAAAGGTAAGCGGCTGATGCTTTAAATCATCTGCAATTACTGCAAGCATATCGCGAAGCTCAAAATAAAGCGTTTCAATATCCTTTGTCTTGCTAAAAAGTGTTATCGCAAGCTTCTTCTGCTCCTCACAAAGCCCGTCTGAGTTTATGCCGTTTACAGTTCTGCCTATTTCAAACACACCAAAATCAGCAGAGTATGCCGTATTGTACTTAACCTGGCAGAGCTGTGTCGGGATTATTGACTTTCTGATTGTCTTGATGTTCGGGTTAGTTGCATTTACAAGCTCTACATTCGGCTCAATATCTATGCCGAGAGCTTTATACTCGTCATAATATGCCCAGACGTATGAGTGAAGCTCGTGGAGAGAATAGCGTTTTACAAGAATGTCTTTTATTCTGTCCTCGTCCGTCTTTTCCTGAGCAGCGCGCACCGGATAAAGCGGAACGGCAGCGGTGTTTACCGAAAAGTTGTCGTATCCGTAAATTCTTGTGATTTCCTCTATTATATCCGCCTTCATCGTGACGTCCTTTGTTGCACGCCATGACGGAACGGAAACCTTGAAACTATCGCCCTTATTCTCTACGCCGAAGCCGAGAGAAGAAAGAGTTTTTACAATGCGGTCATTTTCAATCTCAATTCCCGTATAGCGGTCAACAAAAGCCTTGTCAAACGCGAGAGAAACGTCATCGTAGCGGAATGCGTATTCATCCGTAAGTGAGCTTGTGATAACCGTGCCTTCATCGATATCAAGAAGAAGCTTTACAAAGCGCGCAATAGCAGGAACCGTCATTTCAGGGTCAAGGCTCTTTTCATAGCGCTGAGAAGCATCTGTTCTATTACCGAGACGTACAGTGGACTTGCGGATAGAGGACGCATCAAATGTTGCTGACTCAAGCGTGAGTGAGCTTGTATCATCAACAATTTCTGAGTCAAGACCGCCCATAATACCTGCAATGGCAACAGGTGTGTCGCCGTTGCAAATCATAAGCGTGTTCTCATCAATATCTCGCTCGACTTCATCAAGAGTTTGGAACTTAAAGGGTTTATCAAATCTCTTTATGCGTATTTTATCAACCTTTCTTGAGTCAAACGCGTGCATCGGCTGACCCATCTCAAGCATGAGGTAGTTTGTAAGGTCAGCCAGAAGGTTGATTGCACGCATACCGCAGTAAAAAAGGCGGATGCGCATATTCATTGGGCTTACGTGCTTTGAAATGTTCTCAAAGCGCAGGGCCGAATAGCGATAGCAAAGCTTATCCTCAATCTTGACATCAAGCTTCGGTAGGCTTGCATATTTTTCAAGGTCTACAACGTCAAGCGGACGAAGCTCACGGCCTGCAATTGCGGCAAACTCACGCGCAATGCCGTAGTGTCCCCAAAGGTCGGGGCGGTTTGTGAGAGATTTGTTATCAACCTCAAAAACTATATCGTCAATCTCAAATACTTCTTTTAAATCGGTGCCGTTTTTAAGGTCAGCATCAAGGTCCATAATGCCGTCGTTGCTATCCGAAAGACCAAGCTCCTTTTCAGAGCAGCACATTCCGCAGGAGAGGTAGCCCGCAAGCTTTCTCGGAGCAATTTCAATTTCACCGATTTTTGCGCCTACCTTTGCAAATGCAGTCTTCATGCCAACACGAACGTTAGGTGCGCCGCATACAACGTCAATAAGCTCTGCTTCACCCGCATCTACCTTGAGAAGATGAAGCTTCTTAGATTCGGGGTGGTTTTCAACGGATTTGATTTCCGCAACAACTATTCCCGAAAGGTCACTTCCCTTGAAGAATATCTCATTTTCAACCTCTGCCGTGGAGAGGGAAAATTTGTTGATAAGCTCTAACTTATCAAGTCCGGACAAATCAACAAAGTCCGAAATCCAATTCATTGACAAAAACATATTTTTTCCTCTCCTTTCTTACTTGTCATCCGTAAACTGCGAAAGAACCTTAAGGCTTCCGGAGTTTAAGTCGCGTATATCCTTTATGCCATACTTCATCATAGCAAGTCGTGTAAGACCAAGGCCGAACGCAAAACCCGTGTATTCCTCAGGGTCTATGCCGCCGGCTTTGAGCACCTCGGGGTGAATCATGCCGCAGGGGCAGAGTTCAAGCCAGCCACTGTGCTTACAGGAGGCGCAACCCTCGCCGCCGCAGATGAGGCAGCTTATATCAAGCTCAAATCCCGGCTCAACAAACGGGAAAAATCCCGGACGGAGACGTACCTTTATATCCTTCTGGAACACCTCAGAAAGCATCGTCTTCATAAAAAAGATGAGGTTTGAAATTGAGATATTCTTATCAACCATAACGCCCTCCATCTGGAAGAACGTGTTTTCGTGGCAAGCATCCGTAGCTTCATTTCTGAAACAACGGCCCGGGAAAATTGCCTTAATCGGCTTGCCCTCATTTATGAGCGCATCCTTGTACTTCTTGTAAATTGCATTCTGTGCCGCAGAAGTATGGGATTTTAAAAGCTGGCCGTTTTCTAAATAATAGGTGTCCTGCATATCACGCGCAGGGTGGTTTTTCGGTATGTTGAGAGCTTCAAAGCACTCATAGTCCGTAACAATCTCGCTATAATCCTCGACAGCAAAGCCCATCGACCTAAATATCTCCTCGCACTGGCGCTGAACAAGTGTAATCGGGTGATATGAACCGCGGTCAAGATTTGCGGGAGTTGATACATCAAACTCTGGCATGAGGTTGTTTTCGCGCTCAATTTCCGCCTGTTTTATCTCCTCACGCTTTGCGGCTACCATCTCGGTTACTTCTTCTTTGAGTGCGTTAACCGCCTGACCAAATGCCTTTTTCTCCTCGGGAGAGAGGTTTTTCATGTCTTTTAAAAGCTCTGTTACAAGTCCCTTTTTGCCGAGATATTCAACCCTTATTTTTTCAAGGGTCTCCATGTTGTCAGCTAATGAAAGCGCATCAAGAAACGCGGTTTTGAGTTGTGTTGTTTTTTCTGACATAACACTTATCCTTTCTTTTGTGTATTTTAAATGGGGAAAAAGAAAGCTCGCCCCGAAAATCGGGACGAGCATAATATACCCGCGGTACCACCCAAATTCAGAAAAACTTCTGCACTTTGAATATATGTCATTGTGTGGACATACAACACCCTGCTTAATCCGAAACTCGGTTTTCACAGAAGGCTCCCATGCTGAAATTCACACATCACACCCATAACGAAGGCTTGCAGCCCGTGACCCCCGCTCTCTTATATGGATTAATAACGGCTACTTACACATTTTCATTGCCTTATTTACATATGTAGATATAATACTTCATTTTTTCAAAAAAGTCAAATATTATTTCTATAAAGCAAAATGCCCATTACATAATTACGCGATTGTATACATCTCTGCGTATTCACTGAACTTCGTCTTGAACTCAGGGCTTTCGTTTCTGAATGCACGAATAGATTCGTGGAAATTCATATTACTGTTTGCCATATCTATTACACAGCTTGCAATATTCGAGCAGTGGTCGCTCGTTCTGCCGATGTTTGTAAGCAGGTCTGACCATACAAAACCTGCATCAATCGTGCATTCGCCCTGCTGGAGCCTAACGATATGGCGTGTTCTGAGTTCTTCTTTAAGTGTGTCAATGACCTGCTCAAGTGGCTCGACGCTGAATGCTGCATCAAGGTCATTCTCAACAAATGCGCGGCGCGTAAGGTTGAGAATTTCATCTGCCGCACCAAGTATAACATCAAGTTCCGCCTGTGCTGCCGGAGTGAATTCTATTTTCTTGTCCTTCATTTCCTCGGCGGACTTGAGTAGATTTACGCCATGGTCTGAAATACGTTCAAAATCACCTATCATGCGGAGAAGCTTTGCTGCCTCGGCGTTATCCCCTGCCGAAAGCTGACGTCCGCTGAGCTTGACAAGGTATGTACCGAGGACATCCTCATAATGGTCTGTCTTTTCTTCATACTCACAAACCTCTGTTGCAAGCTCGTCTGAATATTCGCGCAGAGCGCGTATCCCGCCACGGAGCGCCGCGCTTGCCGCATCAACCATATCAACAGCCACGTTGTGGCAGGTCTCAAGCGCAAATGCAGGAGCCTCAAGGAGGCGCTCATCAAGCTCAACAATATTTTCCTTGTCCTTGGCATCCGGCACAATCTTATTAACAAGTCTTTCGAGGATTCCCGACATCGGGAAAAGGATAATCGTACAGAATATGTTAAATGCAGAGTGTGCTATCGCGATACCCACATGTGTCGCCGCTTTATCAAGTATAATCGGAGTGAATACATATCTTACTATATAGAATAGTATAAGGCACACAAATGTTCCGATTATGTTGAATGAGAGATGAACAAGAGCCGCGCGCTTTGCGTTCTTGTTGGTACCTAACGATGAAAGAATCGCTGTGATACATGTGCCGATATTCTGGCCCATGATTATCGGCACAGCCGCGCCAAACGAAACCTGGCCTGTCGCTGCAAGAGCCTGAAGAATACCAACTGATGCAGAGCTTGACTGAATAATAGCCGTAAGCACAGCACCGGCAAGCACACCGAGAATCGGGTTTTTAAAGAGCAAGAACATCTCGCGAAATGCAGGAACATCCGCAAGGCCGGATACGGCGTCCGACATGGTATCCATACCGAACATAAGCGTTGCAAAACCGAGAAGGATTGTGCCTGTGTCCTTTGTCTTCCCGTTTTTTGCAAACATAGTCATTATAACACCGACAAGCGCAAGAACAGGGGTAAACGATGTCGGCTTCAGAAGCTGTATAAAAATGTTGTCCCCATCAATACCGCTAAGTGAGAGAATCCACGCGGTAACGGTTGTCCCTATGTTTGCACCCATGATTACATTGATTGCCTGCTTAAGTGTCATAAGGGCTGAGTTTACAAAGCCCACTACCATAACCGTAGTTGCAGACGAGCTCTGAATTACGGCGGTTACGCAAAGGCCCGTCAAAAGCCCTGCTATTTTGTTTGATGTGAGCTTTCCGAGCAGTGTACGGAGTTTCCCGCCGGCGCGGCGTTCAAGAGCCTGTCCCATAACATCCATACCGAAGAGGAACAGACACAAGCCGCCAACCATCGTTAAAATGTCGAAAATATCCATTTGTTTTTCCTTTCTTTTTCATCTTTTCTTCTTTTTCTTTAAATTTCACCGACTACATTATAAATCAAGGCTTGTCACTTTTCAATATGCTTTTACACAAAAACAGACGTGTCACCACGTCTGTTTTTGTGTGTTTATATATTCTTTATATACTCAACCATATCGGCATAAGTGCCGTGCGGGCATGTGATTTCTGAGTTGTTCCGGTTTATGATGTTATCTGTAACAAGGTATACGGGTATACCGACAGACGATGCCGCCTCATAATCTTCCTGAACATCGTTACCTATCATCAGGCACTTTTCAGGGTCAAGGTCAAAGCGGTTTAAAATCTCCTTGTAGTACATGGGGTTAGGCTTGCAGGATGAGGAGTTTGTGTATTCAGTTACCCAATCAAAATTATCGAGCTTGAGGTTTGCCCACGAAAGGCGGGTTTTTGTCCCGACACGCGGAAAGAGCGGGTTTGATGCAAGGATTACCTTTCCCGCCTTCTTATGTGCCTCCGAAACTGCAGCTCTTGCAAGCGGTGCCTCTCCGGTTGCCGCACGAGCCTTTTGAAACTCGTTTTCATAAAACGCGTCAAACTTCGGAATATCGTCCGAGCAATCCTTTCCCATAACAGCGGAGAAGGTGTCCCAGAATGCATCGATATTCGGCTTTTCTCCGTTGTTTTTCACCATAGATTTAACGCCTGACCATACACCGGCTATAAGCTTTTCGGCATCTGTATACCCCCACTTCGCTGCCTCCTTTGCAAGGTATCCGAAATACACCTTTGTAAAATGGTCATTGTCCATAGGAAGCAGAGTTCCATCCAAATCAAACAGTATTGCATCAAGCATAAATAAAAAACTCCCAATTAAATATTTGATATATTATATCACAAGCTAATATTTTTTTCAAAAAATATTAGCAAAAAACTAGACAAAACCGAAAATGGGTGTATAATAAAAACCGATAGGAGATTACTACTAATTATCCCTTAAATCTGAATTCGGAGCGTGATTAGAAATGAAACTCATAATCAAGAACAACTACGAAGACATGAGCGCATGGGCAGCACAACACATTGCTGACGCTATCAACAACCACAAAGAGTCCCGCCCGTTTGTACTTGGTCTCCCCACTGGTTCCTCCCCTCTCGGTGTATACAGAAATCTCATTGAGATGAACAAGGCCGGCAAGGTAAGCTTCAAAAATGTTGTTACCTTTAATATGGACGAATATGTCGGTCTCCCCAGAGAACACGACCAGAGCTACTGGTACTTTATGCACGACAATTTCTTCAATCACATTGACATTCCCACAGAGAACATCAATATACTCAACGGTATGGCTGATGACCTTGAGGGCGAGTGTGTCCGTTACGAAGAAAAGATTGCCTCTTACGGCGGCATAGACCTTTTCCTCGGAGGCAGCGGTGTTGACGGCCACATTGCTTTTAACGAGCCTTTCACATCACTCACCTCACGCACAGGTGTCCGTGCTCTTACAGAAGACACACTTATCGCCAACTCCCGTTTCTTTGATAACGACCCGAACAAGGTACCGAAAACTGCTCTTTCTGTAGGCGTAGGCACAGTATGCGACTCCAGAGAGGTTCTTCTCGTTATCAACGGCCACAACAAGGCTCGCGCTTTGCGCCACTGTGTTGAGGGCGGTGTTGACCACGCTTGGACAATCAGCGCGTTGCAGCTTCATCCCAACGGCATCATCGCTTGCGACGAAGCAGCCTGCGGCGAGCTCAAGGTAGACACATATAAATACTTCAAAGAAATTTATAAAAACGAGAAATAAGCTTTATATATTTAGCATGCAAAAGAGCTAGCTGACGTCAAAATCAGTTAGCTCTTTATTGTTGAATAATGAAGTTTTGTTGCCAAATCGTTGCCAAAACACCTTTTAATTTCTGAAAAATCCAGTATTTATGCAGTGTTCAGCCGTTTTGTACATCATTCCCACTCGATTGTGCCGATGGGCTTCGGTGTAAGGTCGTAGAGTACGCGGTTGATACCTTCAACCTCGTGAGTTATGCGGTCGCAAATCTTGTGGAGAACGGCATACGGGATTTCTTCGATGGTTGCGCTCATTGCGTCCGTTGTATTGACGGCGCGGATGATTGCAGGCCAACCTTCATAGCGCTTGTCATCGCGAACGCCAACACTCTTGAAGTCAGGAACTGCGATGAAGTACTGCCATACACTTTTTGCAAGGCCACAATTGTCAAACTCTTCGCGGAGGATTGCATCCGCCTCACGGAGAGCATTGAGTCTGTCGCGCTCGATTGCGCCAAGGCAACGTACGCCAAGACCCGGGCCCGGGAACGGCTGACGGTAGACCATAGCGTGCGGGAGACCGAGAGCCTCACCGACAACGCGAACTTCATCCTTATAAAGAAGCTTTACCGGCTCGACAAGCTCCATGGACATATCCTCAGGGAGACCGCCAACATTGTGGTGAGCCTTGACACCGTCAGACTCGAGAATATCGGGGTAAATTGTACCCTGAGCGAGGAAGTCGATGCCTTCAAGCTTTGCAGCCTCTTCATCAAAAACCTTGATGAACTCGCCGCCGATTATCTTACGCTTGCGCTCGGGCTCTGCAACACCTTTGAGAAGGTCGAGGAAGCGGTCAGTTGCATCAACATAGATGAGGTTTGCTTCAAGCTCTTTGCCGAAAACTTCAATTACCTGCTCACTCTCGCCCTTACGCATAAGACCGTGGTTAACGTGAACACAGACGAGTTGCTTGCCGATAGCCTTTATAAGAAGCGCGGCAACAACAGACGAGTCAACACCGCCGGAAAGAGCAAGGAGAACCTTCTTATCTCCAACCTGCTTGCGGATTTCTTCTACCTGCTCTGCAATAAACGCATCTGCAAGAGCTTTTGTGGTTATACGTTCCATTGTTTCCGGGCGTACATTGTTCTGCATAATAATTCCTCCATATATCTTTAGTATTTTTTCTTAATCAAACAACGGTGTTGAGAAATATCTCTCCGCCGTGTCCGGAAGAACAGTTACAACCGTCTTCCCTTTGCCGAGCTTCTTTGCAAGCTTTATAGCGGCGGCAACATTTGTACCGCTACTGATACCGCACATAATACCCTCTTTTGAGGCGAGCTCCTTTGAGGTGTGGATTGCTTCTTCATCCTTAACTATGCAAATATCATCGTATATATCACAGTTTAAAATCGCGGGGATAAGCCCATCGCCAATACCCATCTGAATATGGGTGCCGATTGAGCCGCCTGAGAGAATTGCCGCGTGTTCGGGCTCAACCGCCCAAATGGTCATATCAGGATTTTTCTCACGAAGGGCCTCTCCTATACCGGTGATTGTGCCACCC
The DNA here is from genome assembly GCA_045586595.1 of Eubacteriales bacterium. GTDB lineage: Bacteria > Bacillota > Clostridia > Oscillospirales > JAAYXM01 > SIG480. The sequence goes on from JAZNAQ010000005.1 coordinate 32,129, forward strand.
GTGCCAATGCCTGAGCAAAAGCCGTGTATGGGGCCGTCTACCTGAGCGAGAATTTCCTGCGCTGTCTGCGAGCGTTGAATTGACGGATTGGCGGGGTTTTCAAACTGTTGCGGTACGAAAACATTCGGGTCGTCTGCCTTCATCTTAAGTGCAAGGTTTAAGCATTCTTCAATACATGCGCCGATGTTACCCGCATCGTGGACAAGAACAACCTCTGCACCGTAATGCTCTACAAGCTTCCGCCTTTCTTCGCTTACGGAATCGGGCATAATAATCTTCGTCTTATATCCACGGACTGCGCCTACGAGCGCAAGCCCTATCCCCTGGTTGCCGCTTGTAGGCTCGACAATGATTGTATTCTCGTTTATGAGCCCACGCGCTTCTGCATCGCAAATCATATTATATGCAGTTCTCGTTTTTATTGAGCCGCCGACGTTAAGCCCCTCAAACTTGACGAGGATTTCCGCACTGTCCGGTTCTGTAATGTGCGACAGGCGTATAATCGGGGTGTTGCCTATCGCCTCAAGGATGTTGTTATATATCATTGAACCATTCCCTTTTTAATCTTACAGAATATTATATTCCAAAACTGCGACAAAAGCAACATATTTTCTTATAATATGACGAAAATCGGATTGGCATTTTTGAGGCAGGCATGCGCAAATACTATTTGACAAAATACGACATGAATATTATAATATGAAATATAAATTTGAGTCTGCGGTTTTCGGCAGACTTTTTTAGTATTCGGATGTGTTTGCTATGGTTTTCAACCTTAAACTCAGGTCATGCGCCCTGACCATTCTCGGCAGTGCTATCCTCGCTTTTGGGCTATACAACATACACTCGTTTTCAGGTATTTGCGAAGGCGGTGTCTTGGGGCTTACGCTCCTGCTCGAATATTGGCTGGATATATCTCCCGCAATATCCGGTCTTATCCTAAACGCTATATGCTATATTATTGGTTGGCGCGCGCTCGGCAATAATTTTATAGGATATTCAATCCTTGCCGCAATCAGCTTTTCTCTTTTTTATGCAATATGCGAGATGTTTCCACCGCTCTTCCCGTCAATAGCCGCTACCCCGCTAATCGCATCTGTTTGCGGTGCTGTGTTTGTCGGTTTAGGTGTTGGTATTTCTGTCCGTGCGGGAGGTGCCACCTGCGGCGATGATGCTCTGGCTATGAGTCTTGCGCGCAAGTTACATATTGACATTAAATATGCGTATCTTGCAAGCGACCTTTCAGTGCTTCTCATTTCAATTTCGTATCTACCGCTTCCGAAGGTTTTGTATTCGCTGCTATCCGTTGTTCTTTCAGGGCAGATAATAAGCCTCATACAAAACTTTAAAATTCCTGCAAAAACGGTACAACCTGCCGGAAGCGCAGAGAGCTGGTCGGCACGTGACGTCCTTGTCGGCACACTGCGAAACCATACACAGCTTGAGGTATGCATAAAAAATAACTTTTATCACATACCCGCTGTTCGCCTCTATCCCGACGAGTTCCCCATAAGATATGTAGCAATTTATCAGTCAAACTACAAGTTCGGGATTGATGCGGGTATACGCTACTTCGGCGAGGTTGAGAAATGTACGCTTGTTCCGCGATATAAAATCGGCGAAATCCCGAAGAACTCAGACGAGATGTATTATCGCTTCGACATCAAGGAGTGGAAGAAGCTGAAAACGCCTATACTCCCGCGCGAAGGGGATTTTGTGAACCTCTCAACCACCCTCTTTCTTCTTGAAAATAGCCGCGAAATACCCGAGCTTTTACTACGCAGCGAAAGCGAGCGCAGGCTTTATATGAAAATTCGCGAGCGTATAAGCGGCGAGAGTTTCTTTCGTGAATTTGAGCATTGCGGCGCAACACTTGTTTTTGACAAAGGGCGAATCATTATAAAGAAGAACGGTGAGGACGTTTTTATATGTACGTTTGACGAATACACAAAACGCCCATCCATTACGTTCAGAAGAATACAAAATAACATCTCCCGCGAAAATCATAACCACCAGTAAACTGGTGGTTTGCACAGCCCCTAGAAGGGGCTCTTACAGGCTTAACCCCTATAAGGGGCATTGAAAGCTTGGCACCGCATTACTATTTCAGGCAGCCGCTCACGTGCGGCTGTCTTTTTTAT
>JAZNAQ010000006.1:0-16756 GCA_045586595.1 Eubacteriales bacterium
CCGCGGGACCCATTTATGGGTAATAAGTAACAGTTGCGTGGCTGGCAGGCCAACCTAAAACGCACTTGTGCGTCGCCAGTAACAGTTAGGGCTATGCCCGAAAATGAAATACCCCCCGTTACACGGGGGGATCATTATTGTGTGTTCTACTGTTTTTTGAGTGCTTGTTTTATACCATCGAGTATAAAGTTTTTTGCCTTTACCGCCTCGTTGGGGGATAGTGCATCTAACCCTTCAAGGGAATAGGGGATACCAAGCTCTTTGTACTTAGAAACACCCATTGTGTGGTAAGGAAGCACGTCGAGAGCTTTAAGGCTTTTGAGAGAACCTATAAATTCACCCAACCGTCGCAACTCATCTGGGTTGTCAGTGATACCCGGCACGATAACATGACGTATCCATAAATGAATGTTCTTGTCTGAAAGATGCTTTGCAAACGCAAGTATGTTTTTATTATCCTTCTCTGTAAGCTCTTTGTGGACGTGAGAGTCAATGTGCTTTATATCAAGCATCACAAGGTCTGTGAGGTTAAGTAGCTTGTCGAGCTTCTTGGTGTACTCATGGTTATCGGGGGAGTAGGTTACACCTGATGTATCAATACAGGTGTGGATTTGGTGGTTTTTTGCAAGCGTGAAAAGCTCAATTAAAAAATCCGTCTGCATTAAAGGCTCACCACCTGTAACGGTGATTCCGCCTTTCTGATAAAAGGTACGGTTTTTTAAGTATTCTTTAATCACTTCTTGGGCGGTTATAGCCTCACCTTTATCAAAGTCCCAAGTATCGGGGTTGTGACAGTACTTACAGCGCATGGGACAGCCCTGCATAAAAAGCACATACCTTATACCAGGGCCGTCAACTGCGCCGAAGCTTTCTTTAGAATGAATATATCCGAGCATTATATTTTTTGATGAAAGGTTCTTGATATTACTTCATCCTGTTGCTCTTTTGTGAGCTTAACAAAGTTTACCGCGTATCCGCTTATGCGGATTGTAAGCTGTGGATATTTTTCGGGATGAGCCTGTGCATCAAGCAAAGTCTCTTTAGTAAATACGTTTACGTTTAGGTGGTGGCCGCCTTTCTGAACATATCCGTCAAGAAGCGCCACGAGGTTGTCTATCTGATTTTGTGTAGCTGCCATGGTAATGTTCTCCTTACAATTTGGTTATTATTCTGCGTCAAGCCCCTCAAAGAGAGTAGGACTCAGACAAGCTTCGCAACCGCAGTCGAGGTCTATATCAATATCTCCTGTAAAAATTCTGTCATCCTTTCCGAGTGCTCCGGGTATGATTGAGAAGGTGTTGGAGATACCGTCCTGTGCGTCGAGGAATGGAAGCTTTGATACCGATGAAAGCGATGCAACCGCGCCATGAGTGTCTCGCTTGTGCATCGGGTTTGCACCCGGGGCAAAAGCCTCGCCTTTTTTACGCCCGTCCGGCGTTGAGCCGGTGTTTTTGCCGTAAACAACATTTGAGGTTATTGTGAGAATAGATGTTGTCGGAATGCTGTCTCTGTAGGTGTGGTACTTTCTGATATGCTCCATGAATCTGTGAACAATGTCGTGGGCGATAGAGTCTACGCGGTCATCGTCGTTTCCGTATTTCGGGAACTCACCTTCAACCTCATAGTCTACAGCAAGGTTGTTTTCGTTTCGGATTACTTTTACCTTTGCATATTTGATTGCAGAAAGTGAGTCAGCAACAACCGAAAGGCCTGCAATGCCGGTTGCAAACCAGCGGGTAACTTTCTTGTCGTGAAGTGCCATCTGGATTTTTTCGTAGCAATATTTGTCGTGCATATAGTGTATGATGTTAAGCATGTTAACGTATACTCCGGCAAGCCACTTCATCATTTCGTCGTATCTTGTCATTACTTCGTCGTAATCAAGATACTCCGAGGTAATGGGGCGATATTCGGGAGCGACCTGCTTGCCTGAGATTTCGTCAACACCGCCGTTTATAGCGTAGAGCAGGCATTTTGCAAGGTTTGCACGCGCTCCGAAGAACTGCATTTCTTTACCGATTCTCATGGATGATACACAGCACGCAATAGCGTAGTCGTCGCCGTGAGTAAACCTCATGAGGTCATCGTTTTCATACTGAATGGAAGATGTCTCGATTGAAAGCTTTGCACAGAAACGCTTGAAATTCTCCGGCAGCCTTGTTGACCAGAGAACTGTTAAGTTCGGCTCGGGGGCCGGGCCAAGGTTTGTTAGCGTGTGCAGATAGCGATATGACATCTTTGTTACCATATGGCGTCCGTCAATCGCAACACCGCCGATGGACTCGGTTACCCACTGTGGGTCACCTGAGAACAGTGAATTATATTCAGGTGTTCTAGCGAACTTTATAAGGCGAAGCTTCATTATAAAATGGTCAACCATTTCCTGAATTTCTTTTTCGGTAAATATGCCACGCTCAAGGTCGCGCTCTGCGTAAATATCAAGGAAGGTAGAGGTCCTTCCGAGTGACATGGCGGCACCGTTCTGCTCCTTAACGGCAGCGAGGTAAGCGAAGTACAGCCACTGTATGGCCTCTTGTGTGTTGCGTGCAGGCCTTGAAATATCATAACCGTAGCTGAGCGCCATCTCTTTGAGTGCTTCAAGTGCCCGCATCTGCTCTGAAAGCTCTTCTCTGTCGCGTATTATGTGTGAATACATAGCAGAACGAGTTGTTTCTTTCTGCGCCTGCTTATCTTTTATAAGCGCGTCAACGCCATAAAGAGCAACACGCCTGTAGTCACCGATTATTCGCCCTCTTCCGTACGCATCCGGGAGGCCTGTAATTATATGGCTTGAACGGCAGGCACGCATTTCTGGTGTATATGCATCAAATACGCCTGCATTGTGGGTTTTCCGGTGCTTTTCGAAAAATTCTTTGATTTCCGGGTCAAGCTCATATCCGTTATCTTTGCATGCCTTTTCTGCCATTCGTATGCCGCCGTAAGGCATAAGTGCACGTTTGAATGGCTTATCTGTCTGAAAACCTACAATTCTTTCTTTGTTCTTATCAAGATAGCCGGGGCCGTGAGAGGTAATGGTTGAAATGACTTTTGTATCCATATCAAGAACACCGCCGGCATCTCGCTCTTGACGGGTCAAATCAAGTACCTGCTCCCATAAATCTATTGTATCCTGAGTGGGCTCCTCCAAAAAAGAAGAGTCGCCGTCGAATGGTTTATAATTATGTTTTATAAAGCTTCTGACGTTGATTTCTCTTTGCCAGGTCCCGTCTTCAAAACCGTCCCAAAATTCAGTGTCAAAATACATTTTTGAGTTCCTCCTTGTCATAATTAAGTATACTTCAAAACAATAGAAAAAACAATGGTTTAATGTGGGTGATGTTAAAAAAGAAATATAAAAGGAGATGCTGTTTGTTACTTTAGCATCGCCTTTCTTTATCTATTTATTCTGTACATGCCGCTTTATTGCCTCAAAGGATTGGTCGCTTATATGATGCTCAATCTTACAAGCATCGTCTGATGCGATTTTCGGGTCAACACCGAGGTTTATAAAAAATTCAGTTATTAGCATGTGTCGTTCATAAATCTTGACTGCAACCTCGCGCCCGGCATCGGTTAATGTAATAAAACCGTCCTTGTCAACATTTATATAACCGCCATTCTTCAGAAGGCCGACGGCGCGGCTTACGCTGGGCTTAGAATAACCCATGTGCTCAACTATATCTATTGATCGGACATTGCTGCCGGTTTTTGATAGAACCAAAATGGTTTCAAGATACATTTCGCCCGATTCCTGTAAATGCATTAGCGACCTCCTGTTAGTTTAGTATTATTAGAATAGCATATATATTAAAATTTTTCAAGCGTAATAAAAACGGCTCGGAAAGACCTGAGCCGTTTGTGGTAATTATTCTGTTTCTTGTGAGCGCTTTAAAAAGTCAAAATATCCCCATTCGTAGAACTGCTTTAAAAGCGCAATAGGTATTGGCATAAACATACCGATAATACCGAACATTTTAAGCCCTATATACATTGATGCGAGGGTTATAAGCGGATGAAGCCCGATATGTTTTCCTACAATCTTTGGCTCTATCATATTCCTGACGACAACAACGATTCCGTAGAGGACAGCAAGTCCTATGGCGAGAAAATAGTTTTTTGCAAACAGAGATATTATTGCCCACGGTATGAGAACCCAACCTGTTCCAAGAATTGGGAGTGCATCTATTATTGCAGTAATCGCAGCAATGAGGAATGAGTTTGGAACACGGAGTACCGCAAGGCCGATTGCAAGCTCTACAAATGTGATGCTGATAAGAACAAGAAGAGCACGCAGATAGCTTACAAGCGTAGTTGAAACCTGCTTCCGCGTCTGTCGATAACGCAACCTCCACTTTATCGGAAGTATAGACGCAAGCTTTGATTTAAGGGTGTAATAGTCACAGCTTAGAAAGTATGTTGAAACAATGGCTGCAATTACAAATATCATTATTGAAGGAAGTGCTGTCGCAATGTTGGTTGCTGACGAAACGATGGGGCCGATGAGGTTTCGTAAGGCTGATACGAGATTTGAAAGCCAACTTTCAATATTGCTGTAAATAAAGTCCTGTGTCTGTAATGGTAGACGGGAGAGAACGTCTATGAATGTGTCGTTGAGCCTTGCTACAACAAGGTTTATATCGAGAGTGCGTAGCTTTTCAAACAAAATGATAAGCTCTTTTATGATGCCTGACACTGCAAAGTACATGAGTGTACCGATAATACCGTAAAACAGAAGTGTAAAAAGGATTCCTGCAAGCGGGCGAGGGAAACGAAGTTTTTTCTCGAAAAAGCTGACAGGCCGCTCAATTATCCTGGAAACGATAAATGCAATGATAAACGGAGCAAGCCAGCCAACGGCATAGTTGAAAAAGAACCAAAGCCCGAGAACGGCAATCCCTATATATATAAGTGTAAGAAAAAAACGTGAGTGCTTGTTTTCAAGCATTTTAATCACCGTCCTTTACTTAATCTAATCTATAAATATTATATATCATTTATCTTTTAAATAAAAGGATTTTTTTGGAAAGTTGATAAAAAGTTAAAAAAACATTAAATATTAAAATTTGCACTTGAATATACAGGCAAAGTATGGTATGATAATATCCATGTTGCAAAAACAAATGACCGCGAGAGGGGGATGCTCTTTGCAGGACAATCATAAATACTATATTGTTGAAGACTCGGCACTGCCTGAGGTTTTGATAAAGACTGTCAAGGCAAAGGAACTGCTTTCTGCGGGGCGCGCAAAAACTGTTAACGAGGCCGCATCGCTTGCCGGGATAAGTCGTAGTGCTTTTTATAAGTATAAAGACCTGATATCCCCGTTTAACGATATGTCTCTCGGTCATATAATAACTTTCAGCATGCTTCTGCGCGACGAGCCCGGAGTTCTTTCCGGTATACTCGGACATTTTGCAGCAAGCGGCGCAAACATTCTTACGATATACCAGACGATACCGAGCGGCGGACGAGCGCCGGTTACGATATCGGCTGAGACAATGGGCATGAAAACAAATATGGACAGCTTTATTGAGCGGGCGATGCAGCTTGACGGCGTAATTTCATTCGGACCGCTCGCAGGTCAATAGTAAAGGAGATGCAGTATGAAGAAAATTGCAGTTTTGGGTTACGGTACAGTAGGTTCAGGCGTTGTAGACCTCTTTGAAATTAACGCAGATTCTATTTCGAAGAAGATGGGTGAGCCCGTTGAGGTAAAATACATAGTTGATATACGCGACTTCTCAAACGATAAAAATGCGTCAAAGTTTGTGAAGGACTTTGGAACTGTTGAAAACGACCCGGAGGTTTCTGTTGTTGTTGAAACAATAGGCGGAACAAATCCGGCGTATGATTTTACAAAGCGCGCATTGCTTGCAGGCAAGAGCGTTGTTACATCAAACAAAGAGCTTGTTGCAAAACACGGTACGGAGTTTCTCGAAATAGCCCGTGAGAAAAACGTAAATTATTTGTTTGAGGCATCTGTGGGCGGGGGTATCCCCGTTATCCGCCCGATAGCACAGTGCCTTGCCGCAAATAAGATTGACGAGATTTACGGCATTCTCAACGGTACTACAAACTATATCCTCACCAGAATGATAAAGGCAGGCCTTACTTTTGAAAAGGCGCTTTCTGAGGCACAGGAAATGGGATATGCTGAGCGTGACCCAAGCGCGGATATTGAAGGGCACGATGCGTGCCGCAAGATATGCATTTTGGCATCTCTTGCCTTCGGTAAGCATATCAACCCCGAAAACATCCAGACAGAGGGAATAACAAAAGTTTCTCTAGATGATGTCAAATTTGCTTCAAAGGCGGGGATGGTGATTCGTCTTCTCGGCCGTACAAAGCTATCTGACGAAGGTAAGGTATACGCATATGTCGGCCCCCACCTCGTAAGCAAATCATCGCCCATTGCTTCTGTTGAAGATGTATTTAACGGTATTATGGTTCATGGAAATATGGTGGGCGACACGATGTTCTATGGCCCGGGTGCAGGAAAGTACCCGACAGCAAGTGCTGTTTCTGCAGATGTTCTCGATGCAATTGAGCATGGTGATAAGCGTCGCGATATTACATGGGAGGACATAGCATCGGAAGATGTCGGAAATATGTCTGATTTTGCTTCGAGGTTTTATGTACGCATTTCAGGAGAAAACGCAAGGAGTGCGGCAACCCAGAGCTTTGGCAGCGTAGAGTTTATTGACGGTGATAAGTCTGTTGCATTCATAACCGATGAAATCGCTCAGGGTGATTTTGAAAAGCGCCTTGCATCTCTTAGTGAAAAGTGCGATGTTCTGTCACGCATGCGTGTGCTGTAACAATATAATATGATAGAAAAATCCGGAAAGGAAGAATTATAAATGAGTCTTATAGTACAGAAATTCGGTGGCTCGTCTGTTGCCGATACCGAGCGTTTGTTCAATGTTGCGGATATCGTAACAAGTACATACGCAGACGGTAATGATGTTGTTGTCGTTGTTTCGGCTCAGGGCGATACGACTGATGAACTCATCGAAAAAGCACAAGCGATTAATCCGAATCCCTCAAAGCGCGAGATGGATGTTCTTCTCGCAAACGGTGAGCAGATTTCAATATCGCTTCTTGCAATGGCTATCGAAAAGCTCGGCTATCCAGTAATCTCGCTTACGGGCTGGCAGGCAGGAATTCAGACAGGCATGAACTACGGTTCTGCAAGAATTAAGAAGATTGATACTGAGCGTTTAAAGCTTGAAATCTCAAAGCGCAGAATAGTTATCGTTGCAGGATTCCAGGGTATTAACAAGTTCGATGATATAACAACCCTTGGCCGCGGCGGTTCCGATACAACAGCTGTTGCACTTGCTGCAGCTCTCGGTGCTGACCTCTGCCAGATATACACTGACGTTGACGGCGTATATTCAGCAGACCCGAGAATTATCAAGAACGCAAGAAAACTTGATGAGATTACATTTGACGAAATGCTAGAACTCGCGTCTCTTGGCGCACAGGTTCTTCATAACCGCTCGGTTGAGATGGGCAAACGCTTTAATGTAGATATGGAAGTTGTTTCAAGCTTCACACGCAATCCCGGTACAAAAATTAAGGAGGCACACAAAATGGAAAAAATGAATGTAAGCGGTGTTGCACGCGATATGGACGTTGCACAGATTTCGCTTGTAAATATGGCAGACGCACCCGGTATCGCATATAAGGTTTTCTCTGTCCTTGCAAACAAGGGCGTAAACGTAGATATTATTCTTCAGTCTATCGGACGCAACAATACAAAGGACATCGCCTTTACAGTTCCAAGTTCGTCTCTTGAGCTTGCAACAAAGATACTCAATGAGAATAAGGCAAGCATTGGCTTTGAAGACATCAGTGTAAGAGAAGATCTCTGCAAGCTCTCTATCGTCGGTGCAGGCATGGTAAATAACCCGGGTGTTGCCGCTATGATGTTCGAGGCACTTTCCGCTGCAAACGTAAACATTGATATGATTTCAACGAGCGAAATCAAGGTTTCTGTTCTCATCCCGAAGGAAGACTCCGAGCGTGCAATGCGCGCCGTCCACGACAAGTTCTTTTAAATAACAGAAAAACACTCCCTGACTAAAGTCAGGGAGTGTTTTTTGCTATCTTCGTATTTTTATAAGTAAAGCTCTGCCTTGAGATACACTTACCTCGGCGATCTTTCCGGGGAGAATCTCGTTGCTTATGCCATATTGATACTCTGCTGTGATTTCTGCGTTTTCGAGCGGGAACTTCACGTTGCGCTCGGTTACGCCGCCGCAAACTCCGTCGATGTTCAAAAGTGAAAAATAAGAGAATGACTCGTCTATATAGTGGGTTGCGCTGTCACAAATCTCCATTTCTGAATAATCATCAACGATTTTTGCTTTCATGCCTTTTGAGTGAAGCATGAGGAGAATTGAAGTGTTGCCGAGTGTATGGTCAAGCCTTCCGCCGACAACGCCAATAAACAGAAAGTCTGAAAAACCTCGTCTAATGGCTTCTTTTACGGCATATACGGTATCGGTGTCGTCCTTTTCTCGGGGGAGGGTGATTGTTTCAATGTCTGTGTTGGGGCGTGGGTGTGAGTCGAAGTCGCCAATAATCAGGTCAGGCTTTATTCCGAGCTTGTCTGCATGATAAAGCCCGCTGTCGCAGAAAATATAAAAATCATTATCTGTGAGATAGCTTCGTGTCGCGTCAGCGCCGTTTATCTCTGCACCTCCTATAATTACACATCTTTTCATAAGAAACACCCCTTCATTTATATAGAGCAAACATATGATTTAACGGCCCGCTGCCGCTGCCTAAATTAAGCTGTGCCATGAGCGCACCGGAGATATAATCCTTAGCTAAACGGACCGACTCTGTAAGGCAATATCCCTTTGCAAGATTTGAGGCTATTGCACTTGAAAGTGTACAGCCCGTACCGTGAGTATTCGTATTGTTTATATGTTTGCCTGTAAACCAAATTTGCTTTCCATTATCATATAGTAAATCATTTGCATCATTTATGCTGTGGCCGCCCTTGAGAAGAACGGCGCAGCCGCTTTTGTCACTGATTATCTCTGCGGCTTTTATTATATCATCTTTGTTGTTTATTGTCACTCCCGAAAGAATCTCGGCTTCAGGAATGTTCGGAGTAACAACTCTTGCGAGCGGCATAAGCTCGTCCGTCAGAGTAGACACAGCAGTTTCCTGCATGAGCCTTGAGCCGCTGGTTGAAACCATAACCGGGTCGAGCACAATATTCCTTGCCTTAAAAAAATGCAGTTTTTCGGATATAACCTTTATGAGTGCGGATGATGATACCATACCAATCTTGACCGCATCAGGAAAGATGTCGCTGAATACTGCGTCGAGCTGTTGACCTAAAAAATGGGGAGTAACCTCTAAAATTTCTGTAACGCCGGTTGTGTTTTGCGCCGTGAGCGCACATATTGCGCTCGTGGCATAAACACCATTCATCGTCATTGTTTTAATGTCTGCCTGAATACCGGCGCCTCCGCAGGAGTCACTGCCGGCGATTGTTAAAGCTGTCTTCATTATCTTTTTCACCTCGGTAGAATTGTCTTTTTAATTCTTGTGCCGCCGCTTGTGGGTCATCTGCCTTCATTATGGCAGAGACAACACAAATGCCAGCGATGTTTATACCACTCAATATATCTATATTATCCTTGTTAAGCCCGCCTATGGCGTTTACGGGAATGGGCACGGCTTCGCAGATTTTTTTCAGTGTGTGTGGGGTAGTCTGTACGGTTTTTACTTTAGTTGTTGTCGGGTATATTGCGCCAACACCGAGGTAATCCGCACCTTGCTTATAAGCAACAAGAGCCTGATCTTCAGTTTTTGCGGTTGCTCCGATAATCTTACTACTACCCAGGATTTTGCGTGCAATTTCAATCGGCATATCGCTTTGCCCCAAATGCACACCCTCTGCATCAACCGCCATGGCTACGTCAATTCTGTCATCTATAATAAGCGGTATGTTGTATTTTTGGGTTAAGGTATGAACCTTTCTTGCAATATCAATATATTCTCTTGTTGTTTTGTCCTTTTCGCGGAGCTGAATCAGAGTAACGCCGCCGCGAAGTGCTGATTCTATTCGGTGAAGAAACTCAGCCTCACAAAACCCAGTGCTGTCGGTGATGAAGTAAAGGCTTGTATCAAATGCTTGCAATTTCTGTTTCCTCCGTTCTAATATTATCTTCAATATCTTTATCTGAAATGACGGAAAGGTTGTCAATTAGGCTTGATGCAAAGCTCGAAATACCACGCGTGTCGTGAGAAAGCTCTCCGCATATGCCGAGAACAGCACACGCAGAAGCTACTGCGGTAAGGCTACGGCAAACCGACAAATAGCACCCGCATAAAGCTCCGAGCATACAGCCGGTACCGGTGATGCCGGCAAGAGCCGGGGTTCCGTTCTTGATACGGATAAGCCGATTGCCGTCGGTTACAATATCGGTCTTTCCGCTTGCGAGAACAATAGTGTTGTATCTGCGCGCGAGCAGAGCTGATATGTGGCTTATAAAATCCACATTAAGCGCGCCTTCGGCATCAACCCCTGAAGCGCGGTATGATGCGCTGTACAGAGAAAGAATTTCTGAGTAGTTGCCCTTTATTACGGTAGGGCAGCTACTATTTAAAAGCCTTTGCACAAATGCTCTCCTAAATCTTGAGCAGGCTATGCCTACCAAATCAAGAACAAGCGGAATCTTTCGCTCCCTTGCAGTTTTGGCTGCAAGGGAGATTGATTTTATTCGTGCATCCGTGATGTTGCCGAGGTTTAAAACAAGTGCCTGTGCGGTGGCTGTAATTTCGCAGACCTCGCTCGGGTGCTCTGCCATAATCGGGCGCGCGCCTGTCGCGAGAATGGTGTTTGCACACTGGTTAATCGAAATCGGGTTTGTGATACAGTGTATGAGAGGGTGAAGCTCCATTACTGATTTGCGAATCGTGTTTAGTTCGTTTGCTGTCATTTTATATTTGCCTTCTTTGATTTTTTTAGTATAAGATAAATACACGCCGCGAGAATAAATACACCCAATGATGAATAGGAAATATATGACCATATAGGTGAATACATTTTAAAGAGACTTGTGAGAATTTTAACCACTAGATAGCAGATTACGCCAAAGGCCGCAATAGATACTGCATTTCCGTAAACTCCGCTTATATCTGTATATCCTTCGCTGCCGAGTGATAACTGAAATTTTGTTACAAGTCCTGCATTTGAGAGCTTTCTGAGAAGTATGTATGCAATGCTTCCGCCAATAAGTGTACCGCATATGAAGGAGGGGACATAGAAGAGCCAGCTGAGGCCCTCTTTGCCCCAGAAGAAGGTCATCACGGGATAAGAAAGAATTGCGCCTATTATACCCGTACCGATAATTTCGCCGAGGACGGCAAACATAAGCTTTCCCTTTGAAAGTCTGTAAAAAACACCTGAAAAAAATGCACCGAATATTGCGCCCGTTAAGGCAATCGGAGGTATTCCGAGAAGAGTCATTCTTATTATGCCGATGATAAGCGCGCAGAGAAGAGACATCCACGGCCCTAGGAGCACGGAGCACACTATGTTGATAAGATGCGCCATAGGGCACATACCCTCAAATCTGAGTATGGGTGAAATGACCACGCCGAGAGCTACCATGACAGAAAGCACTACCATCTTTAAAAATCTTTTTGAGTTGTTCATTTATTCTTTCCTCGTTTCAATTTAATACGAAGTCAAAAAGCTTCGCTCGGTCGAGGCTTACTAGCCTCCTCTCACCCCGAAACACGGGTTCCCATCGCTATGTTGATTAAGATGTCAAGCGCTCCCTTGCCACCCTGATAAACCTCCCTTCATGTATAATAAAAAACGGATAATCCTGATGGATTATCCGTTATAAACAAAGCTACTCATCCCTACGTTGGCATTATCCAAATCAGGTATAAGGGTCGAAGTTGATTACTTCCTCTCAGCCTGCTAAACAAGCTCCCCTGATATTCGGTTGTCGCTTGTTATTATACTTTGTATTGGAATAAATTGCAAGATAAAATTGTTAAAATGTTGTAAAAAAACAAAATGTGTGTTATAATATAGTATATCGTTGTGAATTAGTAGGCTTCAAAGGAGTAAAGCAATGCGTGTTATAAAAGTACGAATTTTAGAATTGTTTGCATGGTGTATAGGGCTCTCTGCTGCTATTACATGCATGAGCTATGTGAGCATTATCCCTGATACGGCACAGGGGAGCGGGTTCGCGCTACTTCTTGGTATGACTGTATTCGTCTTGGCTCAGGCGTTTGCCATGCGCGAGTGTTTCTTTGCCCTTGGTGACCATCTTGAATATTTTATGAGCAACTTAATCGCATATGGCGTATTTGCCGCGGTGTCAATGCTTGTGCGGCCACTGTTAGGTAGTATCATACATACATGGCTGTTCGGTATATTTAAAGTAGTTATGTTTACAAATGCAGATATAAGCTGGCTTAAGTCATCGGTTATTTGTCATGTTGCAATGCTTTTGATAATGGTAATTGCCCCTATAGGCGCAAAGCCCGAATAGAAATTAGAGAGCATCTCCAAAGGGAGATGCTCTTTGTCATATTCTCTCTCTCTTAAAAATATACTTTACTGAAAATGAAATAAAAAGGAGAGAGAGCAAATGGAGCTGGGACTTGAAAAAAAGATGACCAAGCGATATGATAAAGTATTTTGCGGAAGTACAACTCATGAGGAAAACACTGAGATGATAGTTCCGGACCAGAGTCCGGATATTTTGAGAATAATAAAGGGGAGCGCCGATGCATTCTTAAAGGACAAGAATGCACGCGAAGGCAAGCTTGATGTAAGCGGAAATATCAAGGGGGCTGTTCTCTATATTGCAGAGGGTGAAAAGGGTGTTCGTAAGCTCGATGTATCAATGCCGTTTGCTTATGTAATTGATGCGGTGGGGATAACTCCAGATTCAAAGATAAGCTCACGGGTTTACCTGCGTTCGTTTGATGTCAGAGAGATAAACCCGCGCAAGGTCTCCGTGCGTGCAAATGTTGAGGTTTCATTGTGTGCGTATAATGAGACAGATTTCGAACTCTGTGGAGAAATTTCTGACTGTGAGAAGTATGGAGTATGTACAAAAAAACGCAAAGAATCAATTTATCAGCCGATTATAATTCGTGAAAAGAGCTTTACTGTTTCTGATGATGTAGAGCTTTCCTCCGCAGAGGGCGATATGTGCGAAATATTAACAAGCTCGGTAACGATGACCCCAACGGATACAAAGGTTATAGGGAATAAGTCAATTCTTAAAGGAAACGCAAACATAAGCTATGTGTATACACTTCCGGACAGTAGGCTTGAGTGTGGAGAATATGAGCTTCCGTTTTCACAAATAATTGATATTGAGGGAATGGGCACGGAAAATGATTTAAGAATATCGCTTGCTGTATCGGGCTTTGAGCTTGAGCCGCAGTATGATGCGGCGGGTAAGGCTCATTATATGGCGGCGAGCATAAGTGCCGATGCATCGGTTCTTGTGTTCTCACATGATGAAATAGAGATGATAGACGATGTTTACAGCACAAAATACGAGCTTGATGTAAACCGCGATACTGTGGAATGTATAAAACTTCACGACAGAACCGAAAAACGCGTGGCAGTGAATGAATCAGTAGAAGCCGGTGTGGGGGTAAAGCAGGTGCTTGATGTTTCTGTAAATCTCATGCCCGCCACCCGTCGCCGTGAAGAGGGCGGAGAGGTGCTTGCCTCAGATGCGGCAATCTCTGTAATGTATGTTGGTGAGGATGACGGAATATATAATGCCACCCGTCGCTCGTCTGTTGTGTGCCCGCTACCGCTTAACTCGGCTCACAGCTATGAGGCAAACTGCGCTGTAAAGGGTAAGAGCTTTTCGGTGGGCGCGAGCAATGAGATAAACGTACGCTTCTTTACCGATTTTGACATAACTGAAACTGAGGAGATAGCTGTTCCTGCGATAGCTGAAATTGAGGCCGACACAGAAAAAACTCGGTGCGGTGAGAACACACCGAGCGTGACGGTAAAAAGACTCACGCGTGACTGTGATATATGGTCGCTTGCAAAAGAATACGCTACTACGGTTGAGGAGATAAAAATTGCAAATGATATAAGTGACGATATCTTGCTCACCGAGGGCCGTATGGTGCTTGTGCCGACAAAGAGATAAAACAAACCCGCTGTGCAACGCACAGCGGGTTTTGTGTGTTTTATAAATCAAGCTTTAAGTCGCCCTCTTTAATCCACCCGATTTTTCTGAACATGAGCCCGAGAGCCCAGCATATAATCGCAGGGAGAATAAAGTGGGTTAGAAGCATGCCTATCCAGTGGAAAGCGCCGATTGAGATACCGTCGCTTACCCAGCCGGTGTATGTGCCTATCTGCCCGACGAGGCCGCAGGTTCCCATACCTGACGATACGGGGGCGCCGTTCATTTCGATTTTAAAAAGACAGGTAGATATAGGCCCTACTATTGCAGAAGTAATAATTGGTGCTGCCCATATCTTCGGGTTCTTGACAATGTTGCCCATCTGAAGCATGCTTGTGCCAAGCCCTTGCGCGAGCAAACCGCCCCATTTGTTTTCTCTGAAGCTCATAACTGCAAAGCCTACCATCTGGGCACAGCAACCCGCAAGAGCTGCACCGCCTGCAAGACCTGTGAGAGAAAGCCCTGCACAGATAGCTGCGCTTGAAATCGGGAGAGTAAGTGCAATTCCGACGATTACCGAAACTATAATACCCATCCAGAACGGTTGAAGCGTTGTGGCAAGCATGATGAGCTCACCAAGATATTTTGCGGCCGTACCGATAGGTGCTGCAATAACCATTGCAACAAGTATGCCTGAGCATATTGTGACTATCGGAGTTACAATAATATCAAGCTTTGTTTCTTTGCTTACGGCCTTGCCAAGCTCTGAAGCAATGATTGTTATAATCAAAACTGCAAATGCGCCGCCTGCGCCGCCAAGCTCGTTCGCCGCAATACCTACGGATGTAAGAGAGAAAAGCACGAGCGGCGGGCATTTCAGTGCATAACCGATGGCAACAGCCATCGCGGCTCCCTGTGCTCCCTTTGCATATGTACCTACAGTAACAAGCGACTCAATGCCGAACTGCTGGCCGATTGTTGAAATAATCGTACCAATCAGAAGTGAAGCAAAGAGCCCCTGTGCCATAGCGCCGAGAGCGTCAATAAAATAACGCTTAAGTGAAAATTCAATGTCCTTGCGCTTTAAAAAAGCCTTGATTTTTTTCAAGAGAAGCATCCCCTTTTATTTTGTTGGGAGTATTCTAACATATTTTTACAGAATATGATAGAGAAAAAGGCAAAAATATTGCCCGGACTTAAAAGAATATTTTGTGAAAGATGCACAGACAAAGAAAGTGCAGTTTACAAAGTGCGGCAAATAACATATAATATAGTTATTACATAGGTGAGAGAGGAAATGTGATGGAGAGAAGATTGAGTAAGCAGGCGATTATATATATCGCAACGGTGATTTTTTCTGTAATATTTATTCTTGTCGGCAATGTTGTTTGTCGCCCTGATTCTTTCAATGAGTGCGAGGAGGATTACCACCGCGCCGTCGTAGTAGAAGTCGGTGAGGTGGAGGAGAGCGAATACAGCCTTGACGACGGGCAGACAATGGTTTCGAGCAAACGTATAACATTCATGGCGCAAATGAAGAGTGGCCCCTATAAGGGCGATGTTGTCGAAGTTGTGCAGGATGTAGATAATATGTATGCATATCAGCCGCGTGATGTTCGTGTGGGGGATAAGATTCTTGTTTCGCGCCCGGGCTATGACACGGGTGAGGACGATGCGGGCTGGATATTTATTGAACATAACAGGTTGGGCGCAATAATCCGTCTTGTAGCAGTATTTTTCGTGCTTATTTTACTTATCGGCAGAGCTAAAGGCGTGTCTACAATTATTTCGTTGCTCTTTACCGTGCTTGCGATATTTCTTGTGTACATTCCGTCAATACTCAAAGGGTATAACATATATCTGATGACAATCATAGTCAGTGTGTTTGCAATATTTATGAGCCTCATAATAATAAACGGGTGGAATTTAAAGACGATATGTGCTATATTCGGAAATGTGGTGGGCGTTGCGATTTCTGGAGTTTTAGCCGTTATTGTAAGCAATATTTTTGGCCTTACGGGCATGATTGATGAGGACTATGTTCTCCTTACTCTTATGGATACGCCGGTTGACCTGCGCGCAATAGTATGGGGTGGAGTATGTATCGGTGCACTCGGCGCGATAATGGACGTTGCGATGTCTATAGCCTCTGCTATGAAGGAGTTAAACGACACAATGAGCGATAAGTCGTTTTTCAGAATGCTTCGCTCGGGTATGAATATAGGCCGTGATGCAATCGGAACAATGACAAACACACTTATACTTGCATACATAGGAGGCGCGCTCGCAACAGTGCTGTTGCTTGTGGCATATAATAAGAACATTTACTATCTCTTTAATATGGAGATGATAATGGCGGAGATACTCTCTGCGATTGTGGGAAGCATCGGCATCCTTGCGGCAGTTCCCGCTACGGCAATCTTCTCCGCATATGTATTTAACAGGTATAAAGAATAACAATAATGATCCCCCCGTGTAACGGGGGGTATTTCATTTTCGGGCATAGCCCTAACTGTTACTGGCGACGCACAAGTGCGTTTTAGGTTGGCCTGCCAGCCACGCAACTGTTACTTATTACCCATAAATGGGTCCCGCGG
>JAZNAQ010000007.1:0-34279 GCA_045586595.1 Eubacteriales bacterium
TGCCGAGGGCTTAACCTCAAAGTAGGTTAAATGTGGGAGTTGCGAAAGTGCAGAAGGTTCATGTTGTTCGGTTTTGAAGGTACATCGAGAGGGAGAGAGATGCGCCTTTAGCTCAGTTGTTAGAGCAACTGACTCTTAATCAGTGGGTCCTGGGTTCGAGTCCCCGAAGGCGCACCAAAGCTTAATTAATATTAGCAAGCGTCGATAGAGGAAGAGAATGGCCCGTTGGTCAAGCGGTCAAGACACCGGCCTCTCACGCCGGTAACGGGAGTTCGATTCTCCCACGGGTCACCAAACCCTTCTTAAAATTGAATATGTAGTTGGTGAATATTGCGGTGAGGGTCCACCTGTTCCCATTCCGAACACAGCAGTTAAGCTCACCTGTGCTGACAATACTTGGCTGGAGACGGCCCGGGAAGATAAGGCTTCGCCAACATCATATATTCCTCCTTAGCTCAGTCGGTAGAGCATGCGGCTGTTAACCGCAGGGTCGTTGGTTCAAGTCCAACAGGGGGAGCCAGAAAAAGCATCAATCTTGATACAAGATTGATGCTTTTTTAACGAAATAAATCCTGACGGATTTGTGAAATACCCTTCGTGCGTGAAATATTTCTTCACAATGTGAAATACGCCTGCGACGTGTGATAAAGGATTTATTTTATTTCATAGAAAGCGATAGTTTTCTATTCCACAAGTTACGGAGTAAATTATTTTACATTTGCGTAAGGCAAATATTTCACTAAAACATCACTGCATCTATTATGATTGTGAAAGCCAAATTAATAGACCGATTTAGACGATAATTTGAGTTGTTTTGTTTTTATTGTTAGTTTATTCTATTTGTCATGTTAACAATTGCGACTTTTTGCGATGTATGATAATATAAAAAATAAGTTTATAAAACAACAAAAAGAAGAAACTATGTTGTTCATTTTAATCTTACTTTTATTTATACTTAAAGTGTAAATTGAAAAGGAGGATTCATTATGAACACAGACAAAATTTTAGCAGAAGCAATAGCTAAGGATTATGCACCAAAGGATAATTCAAAAATAGTTGCTCTTAAAAAGCTTGATAGCAAAGCAAAACTTCCGGCGACAATTTTTACGTACACCTTTGGTATTATCTCAGCACTCATTGTTGGAACAGGTATGAGTCTTGCTATGCAGGTAATCGGCAGCGGGACTATTGCAATGGTTGCAGGAATTGTTATAGGTATTATAGGTTTTATCCTTTGCGGAGTTAACTATCCTATTTACAAAAGAATGCTTGAAAGAGACAAAGCAAAATATGCTTATGAAATTGTTGAACTTGCGCGTGAAATCAGTGAACAAAAATAAAAGTAAAAGGAGGGTGAGCTTTGAATAAATCAGAAAGCAAATATTTTAATACTGCTAAAAAGATGGACAAGGCACTTATATCCCTTCTTGAAGAGAAATCTTTTGAATATATAACCGTTAGTGAAATATGCAAAAGGGCGAATGTTAATCGCTCTACCTTCTATCTTCATTATGAAAATACAGTTGATTTGCTTAATGAGACGGCGAGATTTTTGCTTGATGATTTTATAGCGTATTTTAATGATGATCGAAAGAATATAGCAAATAAGCTCATGGAAAGCTCACTTGATGAATTAAATTTTATATCAGATGAGTATTTGCATCCGTATTTGTCATATATTAAGGATAATAAGAGTGTGTTTTCAACTGTTTTATTACATTCGGTTTCATTTGGATTTAATGAGATATTTCAAAAACTTTATGAAAATATTTTTAATCCAATTTTAGAGAGATACAACTATCCATCTGCTGACAGAAAATATGCTATGATGTTTTATCTCAACGGAATAACCGCTATTGTAAAAGAGTGGTTAAAAGATAAATGCGAAAAATCAATTCAGGAAGTATCTCAAATTATTTACGAATGCATATTCGGATTAAAACATTGATAGTAACTACTTTTGCACATTAGAACAGAAAAAATATAAAAGCAAAACAGAACGATAGCATAAAAAAACACCTTGGGATAAATAATAACTCTGAGGTGATTTTTTTATGGCAAAACGAGGGATGAAAAGAATTGACCGAACACATACAAAGCCCAAAAACTATGCGCCGCCTGTTCCTGAAATTCAGGGCAAAGCAAAACACGGAAAAGAACAGGCAAACCCGATAATTGCGGGCACTGAGTCTCCGGCACAAAAAGTTTATCACAGCGTGCCGCATACGAAAGAAAAAAATATTTCTTCAGTGTATCCGGTAATTGATACAGACCTTGCAAGAGATAATATTGAAAACGACCTTTCTGCAGCGGATTTGCAGGATTTATAAAAGAGAAAGGATTTTGGTATTGTTATGGTAGAGCAGGATACTATAAAGCTTCTTCGCGAATGTGATGCAGGGGTGAAAATGGGCGTATCGTCTATAGAAGATGTTTTGGATAATATAGATGATGTTAAGCTTGAAAAGATTCTTACAGAGTGTAAAAAAGAGCACGAAAAATTGGACGTTGAGATTCAGCAGCTTTTGAGTAAATATAAGGATGACGGTAAAGAACCGGCAACGATGGCTAAAGGGATGTCATGGATTAAAACAAACATGAAGCTTGCCATGAATAATTCTGACCAGACTGTTGCAGACCTTATGACCGACGGTTGCAATATGGGAGTTAAGTCTTTGAACAAATATCTGAATAAATACAAAGCGGCAGACGAAAAGACAAAGGACATTACAAAGCGGTTGATTAATCTTGAAGAAAAGCTTACTGTTGATATGCGGGGATTTCTTTAATTTTGATAGAATACAAACAAATATCCCGAGGAAAAAGGGCGCTCACGAAGCGCTCTTTTTTGTTGAGTTTACAATTTTTGTATGATAAAATATATATATTAACAATACCGAGATGGGGTGTAATGATGAAACCGGACATAAACTCCGAAGAATTTAAAAGAGCAATATCGGTTGAGAAAATGCGTGAAAGCGATAAATATACTATAGCACACCTTGTTTCCGGCAGAGAGCTCATGTACAGAGCAGCCATGGGTATTTACGAGTCGACAGACTGGAAAGATAAAAATATTGCGATAGTTTGTGGCAGCGGGAATAACGGAGGTGACGGATATGCGCTTGCATGCATTTTGGCAGATAACGGCATTGTTTCAACGATTTTCAGACTAAGTGAGAAATTTTCAGAGGATGGCAGACATTATTATATACAGGCAAAAAGCAAGGGTGTGAAGGGTATTATATTCACACCGGATATGAACTTTGATGGCTTTGATATAATAGTTGACTGCATTTTAGGCACCGGTTTCAGGGGAAAACCCGAAGGTGTTGTGGCTTCTGCGATAGGACGGATTAATGAGGCAAAAGCATATACGGTTTGTGCTGATATTAACAGCGGAATAAACGGAGATACCGGAGAGGCGCCTCTTGCTGTAAGGTCCGACTTAACTGTTTCGATAGGCTTCTATAAAAAAGGAATGTTTTTAAACGATGCCCCTGCTATAATTGGCAATCTTGTGAACGTTGACATTGGGATTGTTTTGGTTTAATAAGTTTATAGAGATTATAGAGAGCTCAAAATTTAAAGAACAGGCGTTTTGCATTTACTTTTAAAATAGCATCTGCTATAATAAGCTTAACAAGATTTCGGAGGTTCTGATATGAATTTTATTAAGGCTAAAGCGGATTTCGACCTTATAAGCTTCGGTGAGGTAATGTTAAGACTATCTGCACCTAATAAAGAGAAAATTTCGCAGAGTGAGACTTTTGAAAAGAACTGTGGCGGTTCTGAATTTAACGTTGCATCAGGTGCGGCAAACCTCGGAATTCGCGCGGCGGTTGTCACAAAGTTGCCAAAGAACAAGATGGGGCATTTTATTGCGCGCCGCATAAGATATGGTAATGTTTCAGACGATTATGTTGTCTGGGATACGAGTGATGAAAAAAGACTTGGTATCTATTATTATGAAAACGGCGTATATCCGAGAAAGTCTGCAGTTGTTTATGACAGAGCGGGGGCATCTGTGTGCTCACTGTCGCTCGCTGAAATACCTGATGAAATTTATACCAGGACAAGAGTGTTTCATATAAGCTCAATTTCACTTGCTTTGTCTCCAGTGCTCCGTGAAACGGCACTTGAAATGATAAAGAAGATGAAGGAAAACGGCGTTACCATAAGCTTTGATGTAAACTACCGTGCTGCACTTTGGAGCGAAGAAGAGGCGCGAGAGGTAGTTGAAAAGATATTCCCGCTTGTAGATATTTTGTTTGTATCTGAAGAAACCTCAAGAAGAATGCTTCAGCGTACCGGTACGCTTGATGAGATTATGAAAGGGTATGCTGATACATATGGCTGTAAGATTGTTGCGACTACACGCCGTGAGGTTGTAAGCCCGACAAAGCATAATTTCGGCTCAAGAATTTATTATAATGGGAAGTTTTACGAAGAGCCCCATTATGAGAATATAGAAGTTATAGACCGTGTCGGAAGTGGCGATGCGTATGTTGCGGGTATACTTTATGGTATTTTATCCGGCGGAGATATTGAGTCGGCGATGTCATACGGAAACGCGCTGAGTGCTATAAAAAATACAGTTATGGGAGATATGTCCATAAGCTCGATTGATGAGGTTAATTCAATAATAAAATCACACAAATCAACAGGTGTTCAGGATGAAATGGTAAGATGATGAGTATAAAAAAGTAGCAAGCCATATGACTTGCTACTTTTTTTATTAATGCTTACTCGTCATCACAGCCGGATAGGCACTTTGTGAGACAAGCGGTTGAAGTTATTATAAGAGAAAAGAAGAGAAGAAGGGCACCTGTGATAATAGCACCGATTATGCTTGTTGCAGCAAAGGTTATTGCAAGAAGGATAACCGACGTAAGAACAGTGCCGAGGATTCCGGTCAGCAGTGCGGGGAGAATAGAACACAGGCAACCGCCATTGTTGTTTCTGTTAATAGATGCAGTTATAAGAACTATTGCCAGATAGACAACCGCTATACCGAACAGAACCCACAAAAAAGCCGGAGTTACGGTGATAACACCGGTAATTGTAAGAAGCGATGTGATTACCCCGATAATTACACTCGCCACAACAGCGAGGAGTGTGCAACTGCGCTTGCATCCGCAACCAAGATTTGACATTTACTATCACCTCCGCTTATACTATATGCATAGAAAAGGGACAAGGTGAATGGCTCAAAATGCAGTTGTTTTAAGGTTTGTGACATGTTATAATCATATATCATAGATGCGGAGGTGTAACAACATGGAGGGCAGAGTGATAGAGCCTGTTGCATATATACGCACAGACTTTAAAGAGAAGTTCGGCATCCCGCGTCAGAGCGGGTTAGTAAAAGAACTCATAGCAAAAATTGTTTTTGTACCTAAATATAGAAACCCGGATGCGTTACGCGGAATTGAGGGTTTTTCACATCTATGGCTTTTGTTTGATTTTTCAGAAGCTCATCGTGACGAATGGTCGCCGACAGTTCGCCCGCCGCGGCTCGGCGGCAATACGAGAATAGGAGTGTTTGCGAGCCGCTCACCGTTTCGTCCGAATAATATAGGAATTTCATCTGTAGAGCTTGTTCGTGTAGAAGAATCTGAAGGCGAGGGGAATGTGCTTATAGTAAAAGGTGCAGACCTGCTTGATATGACACCTATATATGATATAAAGCCGTATCTACCATACGCTGACGCTCATCCGCAAGCATTTGGGGGATATACTGACGAAAAAGAACGTGTACGCCTTATAGTTGAGTGCGAGGATGAGCTTATCGGAATTATTCCCGAGGAAAAGCGTGAGGCTATGCTCGGATGTATTGCTGAGGACCCGCGCCCGTCATACCAGAAGGATGAGGGACGCGTGTACAGTATGCGCTTTGCTGATTTTGATGTTCGCTTCAGGGTTGCAGACGGTGTTGCATATATAGTTTCGATAGAAGTTATTAATTAAAAGATAATGCTTGGTTTTATAAAAATTCCTAAAAGTGTTGCATTATTTGAAAGGATATGGTAATATAATTTAAGTTAAATATTGCCCTGTGAAACTTTTAGAATCAAAGGAGACTGAAAGCGGAGGGGACTCTGGAGAATCTCTTAAATGAGTGCCGAAGGTGAAAGGAAGTATTTCCGAATCTCTCAGGCAAAAGAACAGAGACTACACGTACAAAACCTTTTCTTGTATGTGCTTTTTCGGAGTTGCTGCAATTTTTGCGGCATTTTTTATTTTTCAGGAGGGTTTTGTATGGAAAACTTAGAGCAAATCTTATTGAGTGTGATGGGAGCAATCAATACATACATGGCAGACTATGTTCTTATTGTTCTGCTTGTTGCTATTGGTTTGTATTTCACAATCAGAACTCGCTTTGTGCAGATTCGCTGCTTTGGAGAAGGTATGAAGAAAGTATTTGGCGATTTCTCTTTGAAGGGGAAGAAGCAAAATAGCGGGATGAGTTCTTTTCAGGCACTTGCTACTGCTATAGCCGGCCAGGTTGGTACGGGTAACATCGTCGGTGCTTCCGGTGCGATTCTGACGGGTGGCCCGGGCGCGATTTTCTGGATGTGGATTATCGCTTTCCTCGGTATGGCGACAATCTACGCCGAAGCAGTTCTCGCACAGGAGACAAGGGTTATAGACGCTGACGGCACTGTTCACGGCGGACCTATTTATTACATCAAGCGCGCGTTTGGCGGCAAGTTCGGTAAATTCCTTGCGGGCTTCTTTGCTATTGCGACAGTAATTTCGCTGGGCTTTATCGGAGGTATGGTTCAGTCTAACTCAATCGGCGCTACAATCAATACAGCGTTTGGTATACCGACATGGGTAACAGGTCTCATTATTGCTGTTGTAGTAGGCTTTATCATTATCGGCGGTGCCCGGAGAATAGCTGCAACTGCAGAAAAAATCGTTCCGATTATGGCACTTCTTTACATTGTTGGCAGTCTTGTGGTGCTTGCTGTTAACATTACAAGGCTCCCTGAAGCGGTTGCTATGATTTTTAGGTTTGCATTTAAGCCGCAGGCGCTCATCGGCGGTTTTGTCGGGACTGCTCTTAAAACAGCTATCAGCCAGGGCGCAAAGCGCGGCCTCTTCTCAAATGAAGCAGGTATGGGCTCAACACCCCATGCACACGCAATGGCAAATGTTAAAACACCGCACGACCAGGGTGTTGTAGCAATGATTGGTGTGTTCCTCGATACATTTGTTGTTCTTACCATGACGGCTCTGGTTGTTATTACCTGCACATGCACAGCGGGTGCACCGCTCGCAGGGGCGGATGGGGCATCTTACGCATCAATGATTGCAGCAGCTGGAATCGATAAAACAAATGTTGCACAGCTGTCTTTCGGAAGTGTGTTCGGCACATGGCTCGGTAATGCGTATGTTGCTGTTTGCCTCATGTTCTTTGCATTCACAACAATTATCAGCTGGAACCTTTTCGGAAAGATTAACTTCAACTATCTCTTTGGCAAAAAGTCAACCATTCTTTATTCAATAATCGCGATTGTGTTCGTGTTTATGGGCTCTGTTGTTCAGGAGAATGAGCTTGTTTGGCTGACACAGGATACATTCAATCAGTTTATGGTTCTGCCAAACGTAATTGCTCTTGCAGCACTCTCTAAAATCGTTGTAAAATCAAGCCGTAATGAACTCAAATAAGTGAATTTTTCTCATTAGCACTATTTGCTTTTTTGTCACTTTATGGTATACTATATAAAATAAACTAAAGTAAGGGGTTTTATTTTTCATGACTGAAGTTTTGGTGTTTTCCATCTATCTTGTTTTCATGCTTGGGATAGGAGTGTTTTTCTTTTTTAAAGACCGCAACGGCGGAGAAAAAACATTCTTTTTAGGCGGAAGGCAAATGGGGCCGTGGGTTTCGGCATTATCCGCCGGCGCATCAGATATGAGTGCGTGGGTGCTGATGGGGCTTCCTACAGCTATTTATGCTGCAGGCCTTGGACAGGTATGGGTTTCTGTTGGACTTGCAATAGGTTATACTGTTAGCTGGCTCGTGCAGGCACCTCGTCTCCGCAAATTTTCAATCGTTGCCAACGATTCCATTACAATTCCGCAGTATCTCACGAATAGATTCCTCTCTAAATCGCGTGCGTTACAAATCCTTTGTGCAATAGTATTTCTTGTTGCGTACACGGTTTACTGTGCATCAAGTATCAAGGCATGCGGAACGCTGTTTAATACAGTTCTTGGTATTGATGCTACTTATGCAATGTACATAGCTGCAGCAATAATTATAGGATATACCTTCCTTGGAGGATTTTCTGCGGTTTGCTGGACAGACTTTTTTCAGGGACTACTCATTCTTGGTGCAATGTTTATAGCTCCTATATTTGCGGCATTTGTTCTTGATGCGCCGACTATGGCAACTAATATGACGTTGCTTGAGTCAACTTTCTGGAACCCGTTGGCAAGCTGGAAGGAAATTGTTTCCGGACTTGCATGGGGGCTTGGCTACTTCGGTATGCCGCACATTATTATTCGTTTTATGTCTCTTCGTTCGCAGAAAGAGCTTAAGAAGTCTGCAAAAATCGGTATTTCATGGACGGTCCTCATTGTTCTTTTTGCTGCAATTATTGGCATTGTAGGCCGACTCTTCCTCGGTTACAATGAAACAATTAATGCAAATGAACTCGTATTTATTGAGATGGTCAGAAAAATATTCCCGCCGATTATTTCGGGCATTCTTCTCTCTGCAATTCTTGCTGCATCCATGAGCACTGCAGACAGCCAGCTTCTTGCAGCTTCTTCGGCTTTTGCAAGTGATGTTTATAAGCCAGTTTTAAGAAAGAATCAAGCGGGAGATAAAGAGCTTCTTTGGGTTGGGCGTTTTGTTGTTCTTGCAGTTGCTGTTATTGCGCTGATTATTGCCGCAAACCCTGCCTCTGCATCAATTATGGGGCTCGTTTCAAATGCATGGGGCGTTTTTGGTGCTGCATTCGGTCCGACCATTATGTTATCCCTTTTCTGGAAACGATTTAATTTTACCGGTGCAGTAGCAGGTATTCTTACAGGCGCGGTTGTAGATATAGGTTGGCTTGTGTTCCTTGCTGATACGGGTATTTATGAAATTCTGCCCGGTTTTGTTGCAAGCTTCATTATAGCCGTTGTTGTAGCTCTTCTTACAAAGAAACCGTCTGAAGAAATTGAAAAACTCTTTGATGATGCAGTAGCATACGATGAGTAACTAAAAAGAAAAACCGACCTTCGGAATAATGCCGGAGGTCGTTTTTTTGTTTACTCAAATGATGCATCTTCAATAGCGGATACCGATACTTCGTATGTAGTTCTGACGGTTTCGACTCCGTCTATAAGTTTTGTGTATTCTCTGCTTTGGACACGCCCGTATATCGTTATAACATCGCCGGTTTGAAATGTGCCGGCAGCTCTTGCGTTGCGGCCCCAGACAATGAGCGGCAAATAGTCGCTACGTCCGTATTTTCTGTTTATGGCAAGCATTATATCACATATTTCGCGGCCCAAGGGTGTTTTTCTGTAAACAGGGTTTTTGCATATAGTTCCCGTTAGGTGCAGAGTGTTTTCATAAGTGTCGTCTTCGCATAGCTCAAGCTCCTTTACGAATGCAGATATAATGAGCTTATTCCTGTTTTCTGTCTTTTGATTAAACGAGCGAAGCTCGCTTCTTGTGGCAATAAAGCTACCTCGTGTGAGTGCATATTCTTCAAGGAAAGTATCTTTGATGAGAACATTAATTATATCGTATGTACCGGAAAGCCGTCGGGTTTCGAGCTTGAATGTATAAAAAAGACACCCGTGCGACTCGTGTGAATATTCTATTTCGCTTGCTATGCGCCCGCTGAGATAGAGAATGTTTTGAGAAGAATTTTCCATTTTAGTCACCCCATATCATAAGTCTTACTTAAGTGTATTTGCAAGCAATAGAAAATATGACAAGCCTAAAGGTCAAACGTAAGAGTTGAAATGTCTTCGGGGGGAATGCCGATAACAAGAAGTGTTGCAATTATTCCGAGGATTTCGTCACAGTTTTCTCCATGTCTTACATTAACAATAAATTCTTGCTCACTGACCGTGTTTCCACATAGTGTTGGTATACTTCTCTGAATTGAAACTGCAAGATGTTCTCCTATAAGGCTTGAGGCGGTAACGGTGTTTTTTCGGCGAAGACCGTATGAAATTACACTCTCGGCAAGGATAGGCGAAAGTTCGCCTGCATTCATACAATCCGGAACGATGAGGGTTTTGGATGCGAAGGTTTCGTTATATATAGGCGGTGGGTTGCCAATGAGAACACTATCAAACACGTCGCCGCTTTCGGCAAGTCTTATTCCAAACTCCGGGTGTGAGAGTTCCCCTAATACCTTTTTGAGTGTAAATATGAGACGGTTGTTCTTTTCGGAAACACCGATAATTGACATTACAAAACACCTCTTGCATATTTATTTTCATGTGTGTTATGATTAGTAATATTAAAGAAAATTATCCAAGAAACATATGGGAGGTATTTGCGTTGCCTAAACCTTTAAAAAGAGTAGATATAGAAGAAAAATACAAATGGAAGCTTGAAGATATTTTCAAGTCTGATGATGAGTGGGAAGAGGCAGTGGCAGCTGTTAAGGCTCGAGCAAAAACCTTTTCGCTATACAAAGGGCATGTTACAGAGTCTTATGATACACTGCTCTCTGCTCTTTTAATGCTTGATGAAATAGGCGATGAGCTTCTTTCCATAACGGCATATGCAAACATGCGGCGGGATGAAGATAACGAAAATTCAAAATACCGTGCAATGGCAGACCGAGCGGGTGATATAAGCAGTGATATTTCTACTATATGCTCTTTTTTTGAGCCTGAGCTTATATGTGCAGGGCGTGAAAGGTTAAATGACCTTACATCAAAGAAACCTGAGCTTTCTGTATACAAACAGTTTTTTGACAACTTGTTTCGAGAGGCTGAGCATATTCTCGATGAGAAGGGCGAGAGACTTCTTGCTATATCTTCGCCGATGGGCGAGGCGGCTTCTGACATATTTTCAGCAATGAATGATGCAGACTTGAAGTTTGGAAAAGTCATAAATGAGCAAGGCGAAGAAGAGGAGCTTACACACAGCCGATATGCATTGTTCTTGGAAAGCGCAGACCAGGGCGTCAGAAAAGAAGCATATAAAGAGATGTACAACCAATATAAAAAGTATAAAAACACATTTGCTGCGATGTATGCGGGAAGTGTAAAAAGTGACCTTTTCTACGCAAAAGCCCGTGGCTTTGAGTCAACCATTGCTATGCGCCTTTCTGACAGTTTTGTTCCCGGTGATGTTTACACAAGGCTCATATCAGATGTGGACGACGGCATTTCGGAACTTTCGGAGTATTTAGAGCTTCGTAAGCAAGCTCTCGGCCTTTCTGAACTTAATATGTATGACCTTTACACACCAATCGTCTGTGAGGATAAAGAAAGTATCCCTTATGAGAAAGCTTGTGAGCTTGTTCTTAGTGCGGTGAGACCTCTTGGTGAGGAGTATGTAAACGATATGCGCCGCGCGTTCTCTGAGCGTTGGGTGGACGTTTATGAAAACAGAGGTAAAACATCGGGAGCTTACTCCTGGGGGGATAACAGGACACACCCGTATGTGCTTATGAACTATCAGGGAAGCATTGAAGATGTATTTACACTTGCGCATGAGATGGGGCACGCTATGCACTCATACTATACAAATAAAACCCAGCCTTCGGTATACCGTAACTATAAAATCTTTGTAGCAGAGGTTGCGAGCACCGTTAACGAAAACCTTTTGCTTGAGTTCCTCCTGAAAGATGCCGAGGGTGTGCGGCGAGCATATCTTCTGGGCAGAAAAGCAGAGGCTATACGCACAACTTTTTACAGACAGACAATGTTTGCTGAGTTTGAGCAGCGTGTACATGAAATGTATATGAACGGAACGCCGCTTACAGCCGAAACGCTCTGCTCTGTATACGGAGAGATAAATAAAAAGTATTACGGAGAAGTTGCGGTTTGCGACGATGATATATCATACGAATGGGCAAGAATCCCTCACTTTTACACAAGCTTTTATGTGTATCAGTATGCCACGGGGTACGCGGCGGCAACCCGCATTAAAAGTTTGGTTACCCAAAGCGCAAGCGGAGCAGAAGCCTATCTGGAGTTTCTTAAGAGTGGGAGCTCTGATTATCCGATTAATTTGTTGAAGGCAACAGGGGTTGACCTGACGGACAGCGAGCCGGCAAGGAGTGTAATTTCCGATATGAGAAGCACAGTGCGTGAGCTTAAATCGCTTTTGGACAAATAAATAGGAATAGGACAACTCACCCATATATTATTTCTTGCGTAAGATATAGTAAAAACGCAGGAAGGGCGGTGTGAAGCGATGTGCCAAAGAAGTGGCAGCTTGTATGTGATATGTGCGATAGCCTTAGCTGCGGGGATTCTCTTTGGCGTGGTATTCCCGTCAAGCTTTCTTGTGTTCGTGCTATGCATATTGTTAATTGCAATAGGTGTTCTTATGCTGCTGTAACGGAGGTGGAGTGTTGTGAAGGTAGTAGTTGTAAAAGCTCCTAAATCACTTGCGGGAATACTGAAAAAAATGTTCGGTATCAAGTAATATAAAAACAAGTGCGGAAAAGTGTTTCCGCACTTGTTTAATTTACTGGAAATTTTAAAAAATATGTGTTATACTATAATGGTGATTTTGTAAAAGTTCGTTTGAGAGGTTTTATATATGGCACAGAAGAAAAAGAAAACAACTTCTGCGAGGAGAAAAACATCCTCGTCGTCAAGAAGAAAAACAACAAACACGCGCATTACGCAGAAAAGGAGAGCACAGCTTGACCAGCGTTGGGCATTTTTAATGTTCTTTCTTTCGCTGCTTACTTTCCTTGCGCTGTTTAAGGTGGATGCCGGCGTTATCAACTTTTTAGGAAGCGTTATGAGCGGTGCGATTGGCATAGGTTTTCTTGTTCTGCCGTTTTCTCTTCTTCTTGCCGGTGCGCTTCTTATTATTTGCCGCGGAAGACCTATAAAATGGCGCGTTGTGGCTGCCTTGCTTATACCTTATCTTATTGGTGCTGTATCCCATGCGTTTGTAGGGCCGACAGACCTTGACTGGGGTGTTATGGTTGAGGCGGGCCAGTCGCTTCGCGGCGGAGGCGTGCTTGCAGGGTATCCGACTGCACTGCTTGTGAGCGGGATAAGCCGTATTGCAACTGTAATACTCTTTGTCACAGCGACTTTGTTTGTTATTCTTACAGCATTTAACCTTACAATTATGGCAACTGTTGACGCAGTTCGCGCGTTCTTTGCGGGTATGCACCATGAGGTTGAGTACGAAGAATACGAAGAGGAAGAAGAAATTGAGAAAAAGCCTGAGATAAGGCTTCCACGTCGCAAACGCCCGATAATAGATATACCCCTTGATGATGTCAATGAGGTTGCAGAAGAGGCGAAGCCTAATGGGTTTGAGCTTGTTCCTGCAAATGTAAAAACTCCTGCAGAGGTGCTTTCGGGTGGGATAGAAGAAGACGAACTTACCGATGAAGTACATATAAACGAGGAAAACTTTACAAAAGATGTTCTCGCAGCAATAGAAGAAAGTGAACGAAAAGCGGCAGAAAAACAAGACGAGCTTGTTGCAGCGGCAGAGGGGTTTGTTATACCCACCTCGAGCGAGGAGGGGGAAACCAAAGAAATGTATTCATACCCTCCGCTTTCGCTTCTTGAGCCTCCCAAGGCTTCGAGCACGGCATCAGCATCTGCCGAACTTCAGAGCATAGGCGTTAAGCTTGGTGAAACCATACGCAGTTTCGGCCTTGATATAAAGGTTGTAAATATAGTCAGAGGCCCGTCTGTTACACGGTTTGAAGTACAGTTGGATGCCGGTGTAAAGTTATCAAAACTCACAGGTCTTTCTGAGGATATAGCCCTTGCTCTCGGTGCTACGGGTGTGTTTATTGCACCAATCCCCAACAAATCGCTCATAGGCATAGAGGTTCCTAACCAGACAGTGCAGGTTGTAAATATATCCGAGGTTATTGCATCTGATGAATTTACCAAGAATGAGAGTGATGTTGCATTCGCACTTGGTAAAGATATTTCGGGAAACTGCAAGGTATGTGATATTTCAAAGCTTCCACATATGCTTATTGCGGGTACTACGGGTTCCGGTAAGTCGGTATGTATAAACTCGATTATTGTAAGTATACTTTACCGCGCAACACCTGAGCAGGTCCGACTTATTATGATAGACCCGAAAATGGTTGAGCTCGGTGTGTATAACGGAATCCCGCACCTTCTCGTTCCTGTTGTTACCGACCCGAAAAAGGCTGCAGGCGCACTTCAGTGGGCGGTACTCGAAATGATGAAAAGATATAAGATGTTTGCAGACCTTGGTGTTCGCGACATGAAGTCATATAACAAGGCGATTGCGCGCACCGGTGATGGCGACCCCATGCCCCACATTGTTATAGTTATAGACGAGCTTGCTGACCTTATGGTTGTTGCGAGAAAAGACGTTGAAGACTCTATTATGCGACTTAGCCAGATGGCGCGTGCGGCGGGTATGCACCTTATAATTGCAACCCAGCGCCCGTCGGTAGACGTTATCACTGGTGTTATCAAATCAAATATACCGTCTCGAATTGCTTTTGCTGTTGCATCAAAGATTGAGTCAAACATAATTCTCGGCAGTATGGGTGCAGAAAAGCTTATTGGACGCGGCGATATGCTGTATGAGCCGATGGGTGCATCAAAGCCAACACGTGTACAGGGATGTTATATCTCATCCGACGAGGTCGAGGAGGTTGTGCGCTACATTAAAGAAAGCAGTACAGCTGAATACTCACAGGATATTATTGACCAGATAGAAAAACAGGCAGAAAAGGGCGAGGGAGGAGCATCGAATGCGTTTGAGGGCGACGATGATGCCGATGAAATGCTCACTGCCGCAATAGATGTGGTTGTAGAGTCCGGACAGGCCTCAACCTCGATGCTTCAGCGCCGATTAAAGCTTGGTTATTCACGCGCCGCGCGCATAATAGACCAGATGGAAGAACGCGGAATCGTAGGTGAGTTTGAAGGCTCAAAGCCGCGAAAGATTCTTATTACGCGCGATGAGTGGCAAGAGATGAAAATGCGCAGAGAGGAAATGTAAATAAGATTTATGGTAAACGACTTTTTGCCTATATGCAAAGCGGATATGGCCAAACGCGGATGGGACTTTTACGATTTCCTGTATATAACAGGCGATGCGTATGTAGACCATCCGAGCTTCGGTGTTGCCGTAATATCGCGTGTTCTTGAAGCTGCGGGCTATCGTGTCGCAATACTGTCTCAGCCTGACTGGAGAGACGAGCGGGCTTTTACAGTGCTTGGAAAACCGCGTCTCGGTGTGCTTGTTACGGGCGGAAACATTGACTCAATGGTGGCTCACTATACCGTTGCAAAGCATCGCAGAAAACGCGATGACTATACTCCGGGCGGGGTGATGGGGAAACGGCCCGACCGCGCCGTGAGTGTATATTGCAAAATGGCAAAAAAGGTATATCCTGACCTTCCTGTTGCGGCGGGTGGGCTGGAGGCATCGCTCCGCAGATTTGCCCATTATGATTATTGGGATAATACAGTACGCCGCTCTGAGCTTATTGAGTCCGGTGCTGATATCCTTATGTATGGCATGGGCGAGGACACAATTTTGCAGCTTGCCGATGCGCTAAACGAAGGCAAGCCTGTTTCTGAGATAAAGAATATCCGCGGCACGGTATATAAGTCAGACACGCTTGATGATTGTATATACCCGTTTGTAACCGTACCGTCGTTTGATGAGGTTTCGCGTGATAAGCGAAAGTATGCAATAGCGGCAAAAACTGAGCAGGACGAGCAGGACGCTGTGCGAGGGCGTGCAGTAGTTCAGAAACACGGCAATGTGTACGTTGTGCAGACACCGCCTCAGTACCCTATAACGACAGAACGATTTGACCGTGTATATGAACTGCCATATATGCGTGATTATCATCCGTCATATGAAAAACTTGGCGGGGTTAAAGCAATAGAAGAGGTTAAGTTTTCTCTAATTCATAACCGAGGGTGCTTTGGCGGCTGTAATTTTTGCTCTCTTGCATTTCATCAGGGTAGGATGATAAGCACAAGAAGCCATGATTCGGTTGTGGCTGAAGCGAAGAAGCTTACCAAAATGAAGGATTTTAAGGGGTATATTCACGATGTTGGAGGCCCTACAGCAAACTTCAGAAATCTGTCGTGCCCCGAGCAGAAGGAACGCGGTATGTGCAAGAAAAACTGCCTTGCACCACATCCGTGTAAGAATTTACGCGTAGACCATACAGATTATCTTGAGCTTTTGCGAAAACTGCGTGAATTGCCTAAGGTAAAACGCGTGTTTATTCGCTCAGGTGTCAGGTTTGACTATGTAATGGCAGATAAATCTGATGAGTTTTTCCGCGAGCTTGTTCGTTACCATGTGAGCGGGCAGCTTAAGGTAGCCCCCGAGCATTCGTGTGACAGTGTTCTTAAATACATGAATAAACCGCACTTTGACGTATACCGCAGATTCTACAAGAAGTTTTTTGAGCTTGATAAGCAATATCAGAAAAATCAGTTTCTTGTGCCATAT
Source organism: Eubacteriales bacterium (assembly GCA_045586595.1). GTDB lineage: Bacteria > Bacillota > Clostridia > Oscillospirales > JAAYXM01 > SIG480. The sequence continues at coordinate 16,652 of JAZNAQ010000007.1, forward strand.
TTTATATCCTCGCACCCAGGCTGTACTCTGCATGATGCGGTCAGCCTTGCTGAGTATTTAAACAGTATAGGGCATATGCCGGAGCAGGTGCAGGACTTTTATCCAACCCCCGGTACAATCGCAACGTGTATGTATTACACGGGTATCGACCCGATGACAATGGAAAAAGTATATATCCCGAGCGATGCACATGAGAAGGCGATGCAGCGGGCTCTTCTTCAGTGGCGAAGACCTGAGTGTCGCGCACTTGTAAAAGAAGCTCTTAAACGTGCAGGTCGTGAGGACCTTATCGGTAACGCAAAGCGTTGTCTTATACGCCCTGATAAGGTAAAAGGAGAAAAACGAAAAGCTCCCGATGCAGCGCGTCCGTTTGAGCGCGGAAATGGCAGAAGTAAGGGGAAGAAAAGTCGATGATTGTTTTGGGAATAGACCCGGGATATGCAATAGTCGGATACGGTGTTCTTGATACCAACGGCATGATACCTAAAGCATACGGAGTGATACGCACAGAGGCGGGTATTGCGATTGAGGACAGATTGTCTGAAATTTACGATAATATGACCGAGCTTTTGCGTACATTTAAACCCGACCACGTCGCGATAGAAAAGCTTTATTTCAATACAAATGAGAAAACTGCGATAAACGTAAGCCAAGCAAGGGGAGTGATCCTTCTTGCTTGCGTAAAGTGCGGTGTAAAGGTGTATGAGTACACACCGCTTCAAGTGAAGATGTCGGTTGTCGGCTACGGACGAGCTGAGAAACAGCAGATAATGGATATGACAAAGCGGCTCTTACAGTTAAAAAAGATGCCGCGCCCGGACGATGCGGCTGACGCGCTTGCCATAGCATTGTGTCATGCCAACAGTACGGGGAGCCTTCTTATGAATTTATAGAGCGGGAGAGTGAGATATGTTTAACTATTTGAACGGAATGGTTGCTGAAATAGAGCCAAACCTTGTTGTGATAGATGTCGGGGGCGTAGGCTTTACCTGCAGCGCATCACTTCAGACATTGTCTCAGTTAAAGGTTGGTGTGGCTGCGAAGATTTATACGCATTTAAATGTCAGAGAGGACGCACTCGAGCTTTACGGATTCTGCGATAAAGAAGAGCTTCTTACTTTTAAGTTACTTACTTCAATCTCAGGTGTCGGGCCAAAGGTTGCGCTGTCAATACTCTCTGCTGTTACACCCTCTCAGCTTGCTCTTGCGGTTACTACAAGCGATGATAAGCCTATTCTTGCTGCAAGCGGGGTTGGTAAAAAGCTTGCAGGCAGAATAATTCTTGAGCTTAAAGATAAAATTGCAAAAAGCAGTATTGACGCTGGCGAGATAACGCGAGGAATATATGTTCCTACGGCATCTGGGGCCGACGGCGAAGCAGCAGAAGCACTTGTTGCTCTCGGCTACGGAAAAGACGAAATAGGCGCGGCGCTCCGCGGCGTTGATACCTCAGGAATGTCAGTTGAAGATATAATTAAACTTGCACTTGCAAGACTTATGAGATAGAAAGCGGGGGATATACATGAGCATAGAATTTAACAGCCCTTCTGCAGAAGAATACGCAGAAGAGGAGCGCATGGTGTCCTCAATGCTCACAAACCGTGATGACCACGAGAACACATTACGACCCAAGATGCTTTCGGAATATACCGGTCAGGATAAGGTTAAAGACCAGCTTAAGGTATATATTGAAGCGGCGAGGAGCCGAGGCGAGGCTCTTGACCATGTTTTGCTTTACGGCCCTCCGGGACTTGGCAAGACTACGCTTGCGACAATAATTGCAAATGAGATGGGAGTAAATATCAGAACCACATCTGGCCCCGCGATTGAAAAGACGGGTGACCTCGCGGCACTGTTGACCAGCCTTAATGAAAACGACATTCTTTTCATTGATGAGATACACAGACTCAATCGAAGTATAGAAGAAATCCTTTATCCTGCAATGGAGGACTATGCGCTTGATATAATCATAGGCAAAGGTCCGTCAGCACGAAGTGTGCGTCTGGGGCTCCATAAGTTCACTCTTATTGGTGCGACTACGCGCGCAGGTCAGCTTACATCACCGCTGCGTGACAGGTTCGGAGTTGTTATGCGCCTTGAGTTGTATACACCGCAGGAGCTGACCAACATTGTAAAGCGCAGTGCGGATATAATGGGCATACGCACAGATGAATCCGGTGCATCCGAGATTGCGCGGAGAAGCCGCGGAACACCGCGTATTGCAAACCGAATACTCAAGCGTGTTCGCGACTTTGCCGAAGTACGCGCAGACGGTGAGATAAACCACTCTGTTGCCGATATGGCTCTTTCTGCGCTTGAAATAGATGATATTGGGCTTGATATGACAGACCGTCGTGTTATAGAAAGTATAATCTATAATTTTGCGGGTGGGCCTGTTGGGCTTGATACTCTTGCCGCTACAATCGGCGAAGAAGCGGTTACGATAGAAGATGTTGTAGAACCGTATCTTATGCAGCTTGGTTTTTTAAGCAGAACGCCTAGAGGACGTTGTGTCACAAAGAAGGCATATGACCATTTGGGCATACCGTTTGAAGGTCAGCTTGAATTATAAAATTTATAAACTGGAGGACTAAACAATGGGGAAACTTTTTGGTACTGACGGAATTCGCGGAGTAGCGAATAAAGAACTTACTTGTGACCTTGCATTCCGTGCAGGGCAGGCAATCGCTCTTGTGCTTACGGGAGAAAACGAAAAAAAGGCTAAGATATATATCGGAAAGGATACGCGTATTTCCTCGGATATGCTTGAGTGCGCCCTTGCTGCAGGTATATCGTCTGTAGGCGCTGAGGTCGGTCTTTTGGGATATGTGCCTACTCCGGCAGTTGCATATCTTACGGTAAAACACGGTGCAGATGCAGGTATCGTTATTTCGGCATCACATAATCCGATGGAGTTTAACGGTATAAAGGCGTTCAATGCAAATGGCTTCAAGCTCTCTGATGAGCTTGAGGCAAAAGTTGAAGAAATAATACTTTCCGACAACTGCATAGAGACAGCGACAGGTGCGGATATCGGCAAAATAAATACTTTGGAAGACGCTGCTTCCGAATATGCAGAATATGTAAAAAACACCGTTATAGGTGACCTTTCCGGCATGAAAATCCTTATTGACTGTGCAAACGGTGCATCTTATCGTACAGCACGTATGATTTTTGAAAACTTAAACGCTGATTTTGATATTATGTTTGATACGCCCGATGGAACGAACATTAACAATGGCTGCGGTTCTACTCATATGGATAAGCTGCGCACACGCGTTGTGGCTGGAAAATATGATGTGGGTATAGCATTTGACGGAGACGCAGACAGATGTCTTGCTGTTGACGAAAAAGGTGATGTTATAGATGGTGATAAGGTGATGGCGATTTGCGCGCGTTCTCTTGCATCACGCGGAAAGCTTGCGCATAATACATTTGTAGCAACAGTGCTTAGTAACCTCGGTCTTCATGCATATGCAAAGGAGAACGGGCTTACGGTAGAATGTTCAAATGTGGGTGATAGGAATGTTCTTGAGCTCATGGAACAAAATGGGTATGTTCTGGGCGGTGAGCAGTCAGGTCATATTATATTCCGTGAATTTGCAACCACAGGAGACGGAGAACTTACTGCCGTTCAGTTCCTTTCAATATTAAAAGAGCTTGGTTGCAGTGCTTCAAAAGCTGCAGCTGAGATTTCTCAGTATCCGCAGATAATGATAAACGTAAAGGTTGAGAATGATATTAAGTCTGAGGTTCTCGGTGACTCTGCGGTAAAAGAAGTTATAAGAGAAGTTGAAGAGAAGCTTGGTAGTGAAGGAAGAATTCTTGTTCGCCCGTCGGGTACAGAGCCGTTGGTACGAGTAATGGTAGAGGGTAAGGTTTTTGAAGATGTTTCTGCTCTTGCCGGCAAGGCGGCTGACAAAATTGCAGAGCTTGCTAAAGATAAAAAAAGCTCGAAAAAGTAATCATTTTGTTGGTGCATGTAAAAAAATCTTAAAACTTTATCAAAAAAATGTAATTATTGCTTGACATTTGAAAAAGTGTCGGGTATAATACAAAATGATACTAAGTCAATTGGTGGTTCTCGGTTTTGGAAGTTTTAGAAGGTTTAAAAGACGAGGAGCTGATAACTCTTTCTCATGGTGGTAATCACCATGCTGAAGAGGTGCTTATTCTGCGATATATGTCCTATGTGAGAAGTTTTACCAGACCGTATTTCCTTGCGGGCGGTGATGCTGAGGACCTTATACAAGAAGGCATGATAGGTGTAGTGAAAGCAATATCTGAGTATGATGAGGCTCATCATGCATCGTTTAAGACATTTGCCGCATCTTGTATAAGAAACAGAATATATTCGGCAATACGTCATGCTATGCGAGGAAAGAACACTCCGCTTAACAACTATGTATCAATAGGCGTTTCGCAGAGCTCTGCAATAAACCTTGAAAGCACATCACTTTCTTCAGATATATGTTCAGACCCGGTTGAACTGATTATAGGTGAAGAGTCATACCGTGAACTGTTAACGGCGGTTTCGGGGCTTCTGTCAAAGTTCGAGCAGAAGGTGCTGGGGCTTTATCTTGAAGGGCTTTCCTACAATGAGATTTCCGAAAAAGTATCAAAGCCGCAGAAGTCTGTAGACAATGCGGTTCAGAGAATACGGCGCAAGTTTGCGCAGTATCTCAAACAATAGGCGACAACAGGTTTTTAACCTGTGTAGCATATATTATCAAAATGCCCAAGTAGCTTAAAACATTCAGAGCGCAAGATTGAGGTGTCGGTGAAAGTCCGTCCTGGGGCAAGTCTTAAGTCAAAGAGAGGGTAACAAAATGTACGAAGACAAGACATTAAAGTGCAAAGAGTGCGGAGCAGATTTCGTGTTCACAGCTGGTGAGCAGGAGTTCTATGCAGAGCGTGGCTTCATGAATGAGCCGCAGCGTTGCAAAGCTTGCCGCGACGCTCGTAAGGCTGCAAGCCGTGGCCCGAGAGAGTACTTCACCGCTACATGCGCAGCTTGTGGCGGAGAGGCAAAGGTTCCGTTCGAGCCGAAGACTGACCGTCCTGTATACTGCAGCGATTGCTTTGCACGTATGCGCCAGGAAGACAATCAGTAACAATGTAAAAAGAGACCTTCACGCGAAGGTCTTTTTTTATTGCCTTTTTGTCATGTTTCATGTTACAATATAATAAAATTACGATTTCTCCGAAAGGAATATAAACTATGGACAGCAAGAAGAAAAGGATACTGGCATCTGTGCAAAAGCCCGCTCGGTATACCGGCGGTGAGTATAATGCCGTTATAAAAGATAAAAAAGATATAGCGGTGAGATTTGCATTTTGTTTTCCGGACATCTATGAGATAGGTATGTCTCATATGGGGCTTCGTATTCTATACGGCGTGATGAACGAGCAGCCGGATATATGGTGTGAACGCGCTTTTGCTGTATGGCCGGATATGGAGGAGCAACTGCGTAAAAATGATATGAGGCTGTTTGCTCTCGAGAGCGGAGACCCGCTTTGTGACTTTGATATTGTTGGTTTTACCCTTCAGTATGAGATGTGTTACAGCGCGGTGCTTAACATGCTTGATTTGGGCGGTATAACCGTACGGGCAGATGAGCGCGGAGAAGACGAGCCGGTTGTTGTCGCGGGTGGTCCGTGTACTTATAACCCTGAGCCGCTTTGTGACTTTGTAGACATCTTTAATATCGGTGAGGGCGAAGAACAGATTATAGAGCTTTGTGAACTTTATAAAAAGTGCAAGGCAGAGGGAAAAACAAAGCGCGAGTTCTTACGTCTTGCTGCAAATATCGGCGGTATATATGTTCCGTCGCTGTATGATATAAGCTATAATGATGATGGGACAATCGCTGCAATAACCCCGAAGGACGGTGCACCTGAGGTTGTAGTGAAACGTATAATTGAAGATTTTGATTCTGTATATGTTCCTAAAAAGGTGATTGTTCCGTCTACCGAGATTGTTCATGACAGAGTGTCCCTTGAGGTGTTCCGTGGTTGCATTCGCGGCTGTCGTTTCTGTCAGGCGGGGTATGCTTACCGACCTGTTCGTGCAAAGCGTGCTAAAACACTTATTGAACATGGCAAGGAGATGTGCCTCACAACGGGCTATGAGGAAATTTCGCTCGCATCCCTTTCTACAAGTGATTATAAAGAACTTCCTGAGCTTGCAGACGGCCTTCTCGATTGGTGTGAGCCGAGAAATATAAGTCTTCAGCTCCCATCACTCAGAGCTGATAACTTCTCGGTTGAACTTATGCACCGTATTCAAAAGGTAAGAAGTGGCGGGCTTACGTTTGCTCCCGAGGCGGGCAGTAAAAGGCTGCGCGATGCTATAAATAAAAATCTTACTGAAGAAGAAATTCTCAATGCGTGTAAGATTGCATTCGAAAACGGCAGAAGCACGGTAAAGCTCTACTTTATGATAGGACTGCCTACTGAGACCGATGAGGATATTAAGGGCATTGCCGAGCTTTCTCAGAAAATTCTATATCTCTGGAAGACTCATGCAACAAATAAGAAGCGTGGTGTTAAGATAACTGTCAGCGCTGCGTGCTTTGTGCCTAAACCGCAGACGCCGTTTCAGTGGGAGGCGCAGAACACGCGCGAGGAATTTAAGCGCAAGGCGCAACTTCTGCGCGAGGCGATAACTGCAAAGGCGATAACATATAACTGGCACGAGCCGGATGTCAGCTTCCTTGAAGCTGTATTTGCAAGGGGTGACCGTAGGGTAGGTAAAGTGATTGAAGCTGCGTGGAGAAAAGGTGCAAAGCTCGATGGCTGGGATGAGCACTTTAGCCTTGATATGTGGCTTTCTGCCTTTGACGAATGTGATGTAGACCCTGCATTTTATGCAAACCGCGTGAGGGTAGCTGATGAGATTATGCCGTGGGACCACATCTCTACAGGTGTTTCAAAGCGTTTCCTCCGTTCTGAGTGCGAAAAGGCCTATCGCTCCGAAGCTTCACCGAATTGCAGGGAAAAGTGCCTCGGTTGCGGCGCGTCAAAACTTCTTTGTGGAGGTAAGTGCGATGCGTAAGATAAGAGTTTTATATAAGAAGTGCGGCCGTGCTGTATACATTTCTCACCTTGATATAATGCGTACGTTTCAACGTGTTTTGACCCGTGCGGGTATTGCCGTTAAGCATACCGAAGGGTTTAATCCACACCCGTATATCTCGATAGCCCTTCCATTATCGCTTGGTTATACCGGTGAGTGTGAGTTCCTTGATATGGTAGTCCTTGATAATATGAGCGGGGACGAAATTGCTAAGAGGATGAACGGAACCTTGCCGGAGGGCATTGAGGTTAAACGTGTGTATGAAAACGCTCGACCTGTGCGCGATATTGCGTATTCTGAGTTTGAAATACGCATGGAATATGATAATGGTGTTCCTCTTGGAGTTATAAAGAAGCTTTTTGATCTTTTCAAACAAGAAGGAATCGTGGTAATAAAGAAAAGCAAAAGGGGAGAGAGTGAAACCAATATTGCGCCGATGATACGCGAATTTTCCGTGTCTGAACGTAATGGGGATATTGTTATTAAAGCAATGCTTGCAGCAGGCAACACTTCTCTTAATCCTGAATATGTAATAAAAGCAATAGGCAAATACCTGCCCGATTGCGCTCCTGATTTCGCCGAATTTACACGAAAAAATGTATTTGATGATAAAATGTGTGAGTTCAGATAAATATTTTGGAGCAAAACCTTGACATTTGGAAAATTTAATGATACAATAGCAAAGCCGCATTGAGTGGGCTTATAAATCTGTATATACAGTGCCTACAAGAGCGAGACTCTAAAATATGAGAGAGAGGTGCAACAACATGCAGGCAATTTTCGTTACAGGCGGAAAGCAGTACAAGGTTTCTGAGGGCGACGTTATCTACGTTGAGAAGCTCGATGCAGCAAGCGAAACAGTAGAATTCGACAACGTCCTTATGACAATCGACGGTGAGAATGTCACAGTCGGCACACCGAGCGTTGATGGCGCAAAGGTTACTGCTAAGGTCATTAAGAACGGCAAGGCGAAGAAGATTATGGTCTTCAAGTTTAAGGCTAAGAAGAACTACCGTCGTCGCCAGGGTCACAGACAGCCGTATACAAAACTCAGCATTGAGAAAATCAGCGTCTAATGACTACAGTAAAATTGATTAAGAACGGTGGTAACACCATTGGGTTTGACGTATCGGGGCATTCAGGCTATGCCGAAAGCGGTAGCGATATTATTTGCGCCGCAGTCTCGAGTGCAGTCGGTCTTGCGGAAACGATTATAAACGATTCCTTTAAGGGCGGTGCAGATGTAACGGTAGAACCCGAACTGGCAAGGATAGCACTTCGGCTTACACGAGAGTGTGAAGTTTGCCAAAGTGTACTTGAAGCATTTGAGCGTCATATGCGCGCTCTGTGTGAAGAGTATCCGAACTATATTGAAGTTTTGGAGGTGCAGTCAAATGCTTAAAATCGGAATTCAGTTTTTTGCACATAAAAAGGGCGTAGGCTCCACAAAGAACGGTCGTGACTCCGAGTCTAAGAGACTTGGCGTAAAGCGTGCGGACGGTCAGTTCGTTCTCGCAGGCAACATCCTCGTTCGTCAGCGTGGAACAAAGATTCACCCGGGCACAAATGTAAGCAAGGGATCAGACGATACTTTGTTTGCAACAACTGATGGTGTAGTACGCTTCGAGCGTCTCGGAAAAGACCGCAAGAAGGTTTCTATTTACCCGGTTGCTCAGTAAAAAACAAATTTGTGCGGGCAGGTTGATATACGACCTGCCCGTATTGTTTAATTTAAAATTTCCTACATATATTATATATAGTATGTAAACGGAGGTGCAAACCGATGTTTGTTGATGTTGCAAGCGCAAGGTTTATCGCGGGCCGCGGCGGCGACGGTGCTGTTGCGTTCCACCGCGAAAAATATATAGCGTCCGGCGGGCCTGACGGCGGCGACGGCGGCGATGGTGGAAATGTTGTTCTTGTTGTAGATGATCATATGTCTACTCTCGTCGAGTTTCGGTATAAAACAAAATACAAGGCGGAGAATGGCTCAAACGGAAGTGGTAAGCGTTGCTCCGGAAAAAAGGGAAAAGACCTTGTTGTAAAAGTTCCGCGAGGTACTCTTGTTTATGACGTTGCAAGCGGTGCACTTGTCAAGGATATGTCGGACGATGAGCCGTTTGTAATATGTAAGGGCGGCAGAGGCGGTTGGGGTAACCAGCACTTTGCAACGCCTACAAGGCAAGCCCCCAGATTTGCGCGACCCGGGCTTGAGGGTGAAGAGCTTGAAGTAAGGCTCGAGCTTAAGCTTCTTGCAGATGTAGGTCTTGCGGGTTTCCCTAATGTCGGCAAGTCTACACTTCTCTCGGTTGTGAGTGCGGCGCGTCCGAAAATTGCAAACTATCATTTCACGACCATAACTCCGAACCTCGGTGTTGTGCGCGTGGATGAAAGCTTTTCGTATGTTATGGCGGATATCCCGGGTATTATAGAAGGTGCAAGTGAAGGCGCGGGGCTTGGCCACCGTTTCCTTCGCCATATAGACCGTTGCCGGCTTATAGTTCATATGGTGGATGTTTCGGGTAGTGAGGGGCGTGACCCGATTGCAGATTTTGAGGCTATAAATGATGAGCTTGAAAGGTATAATCCTGAGCTTGCAAAACGGCCTCAGATAGTTGCTGCAAATAAGAGTGACCTTGTATATGACAGGGAAGCGGCAGATAAGTTTAAAGCCTATATAAAAAATCTCGGCCTTGATTACTATGAGATTTCTGCGGCTACAAACACGGGTGTTTCTGAACTTATGAAGAGGACTGCTGAAGTTCTCTCAAAGCTTCCTCCAATAGAAACATATACGCCAAACTTTGTTCGCGTTGAAGAAGATATGACGAGCCATGACTTTACAATTACCAGACTTGATGGCGATGTATATATGGTGGAAGGTAATTGGATTAAGCGGGCGATGGGGTCTGTTAACTTTGACGACTATGAGTCTCGCATATACTTTGAACGTATACTTCGCAAATATGGAGTATATGATGCCCTTGAAGAACGAGGTGTTCAAGAGGGGGATACGGTAATCATCTATACCATGGAATTTGAATATGTAAAGTAATAAATTACACCCGCCGGAATGTGTTTTGGCGGGTGTGAAAATTTTTCAAAAAAATCAAAAATAATACTTGACATTGCACAGTTCTTAATGTAAAATATAAGAGCGTCTGTATGGGCGCATTATGCGATGAAACGGGAGATTGCTACGTTTAGTAGGTAACTTCCGTGGAGTATGTCCGATAATCGGGCGGCAGGAAAGACTGTGCATATGCTTTTACTATGCGTAAAAGCGAGTGCCGGATTTGGTGAAATCCCCTGCTACCAATCCGGTTTTTATAATGTCTGTGGATGAAACACACGGATAAGTTGTGCAGGAATTCCGCCGCACGCAGAAAAACTACGTGCGTTTAAGGAGGAAAAAACAATGGCAGCAATCACAAAGGAAATGATTCGTGTCCGCCTCAAGGCTTATGACCATCAGCTCATCGACCAGGCGGCAGAGCGTATCGTCGAAACAGCAAAGCGCAACGGCGCAAAGGTTTCGGGTCCGATTCCGCTCCCGACTTCAAAGGAAGTCATCACTATTCTTCGCGCGGTGCACAAGTATAAGGACAGCCGTGAGCAGTTCGAGCGCCGCACACACAAGCGTTTGATTGACATTCTCAAGCCGTCGGCAGAAGCGGTTAAGGCTCTTATGTCCCTTGACCTTCCGGCAGGCGTTGAAATCGAAATTAAGCTCTAAACAAGAAATGTACCATAGCTCTTACAAATGCGGCGGAAGGGGCGCATGCACGGTGAAGGGCGGGTCATGTTGGCAGAGATGCCAACCAATAACCTTAAAGGAGGAAGATATATGCAAAAGGCAATCATCGGAAGAAAAGTCGGTATGACTCAGATTTTCGACGATGCAGGCAGGGTTGTTCCTGTCACGGTCATCGAGGCAGGTCCGTGCTCGGTTGTTCAGAAGAAGACTGTTGAAAAAGACGGTTACGAAGCTGTACAGCTCGGTTACGACGACATTGCTGAGAAGAAACTCACAAAGCCTGAAGCAGGCCACCTCAAAAAGGCAGGCGTTTCAGCAAAGCGTGTACTTAAAGAGTTCAAGCTCGAGGGTACAGAGCTCAATGTAGGCGACGTTATTCGCGCTGATGTTTTCGCTGAGGGCGACGTTGTTGACGTCACCGGCGTCAGCAAGGGTAAGGGTACTGCAGGTACGGTCAAGCGTTTTGGCCAGCACATGCAGAACCACACACACGGTGTCGGCCCTGTTCACCGTAGCGCAGGTTCCATGGGTGCAAACACAGACCCGTCAAGGGTTATGCCGGGCACAAAGCTCCCGGGCCGCATGGGTGCCGAGCAGGTAACGGTTCAGAACCTCGATATAGTCAAGGTTGATGCCGAAACAAACATGATTGCAGTCCGCGGTGCTATTCCGGGTCCTAAGGGTGGGCTCGTGTTCATTCGCGACGCTGTCAAGAACGTCTAAGCGAAAGGAGTTAGAAAGCTATGCCTAAGGCAACAGTTTATGATATGACCGGTAAGCAGGTCGGTGAGATTGAACTCGCTGAAGCTGTGTTCGGCATAGAGCCCAACGAGGTTGCTATGTATGAAGCGGTCAAGAACCATCTCGCCAACTGCAGACAGGGCACACAGAGCACTCTCACTCGTGCCGAAGTTCGCGGTGGCGGCAGAAAGCCGTGGCGCCAGAAGGGAACAGGTCGTGCTCGTCAGGGTTCTATCCGTTCTCCGCAGTGGACACACGGCGGAATTGCACTCGGCCCGAAGCCGCGTGACTATTCTTACCGTCTTAATAAGAAGTATCGCCGTCTTGCTCTTAAGAGCGCGCTGTCCGCAAAAGCGGCTGCAGGCGAAATCGTAGTTGTCGACAACCTCAATCTCGATGAGATTAAGACAAAGTCGATGGTTACATTCCTCAACGCTGTTGAGGCAAACAAGGCTCTCGTAGTTACACCTGAGGTTTGTGAGAACGTCATTAAGAGTGCTCGCAACATCCCCGGCGTTAAGACAACGACAGCTACAATCATCAATGTATACGACATCCTCAACCATGACAAGTTCATTGTTGACAAGTCAGCAGTAGAAAAGATTCAGGAGGTGTTCGCATAATGAAGTCACCTTATGATATCATAAAGCGCCCGATAATCACCGAGCAGTCGATGGAGCGCGTCGCCAACAAGGTTTACGTCTTTGAGGTTGATAAGGCTGCGAACAAGATTGAAATACGCCAGGCAATCGAAGAGATTTTCGGCGTAAAGGTTGCAAAGGTCAACACAATCAATGTTCTCGGTAAAGAAAAGAGAATGGGAGTCCACACAGGATTCCGCCCCGATTTCAAGAAAGCAATCGTAACTCTTAAGGCTGACAGCAAGACGATTGAGTTCTTTGAGGGCATGGTGTAAGTCCTGTCTGATTAAGACAGAATTACACCCAATACCATAAAGGAGGAAAAGTTCAATGGCTGTAAAAACGTTTAAACCGACGACTCCGTCAAGACGTAATATGACCGTTACCGATTATCAGGTATTAAGCAACGTTAAGCCGGAAAAGAGCTTGCTCGAAAACTTAAGCAAGAACTCCGGTCGCAACAGCTACGGTAGAATCACCGTTCGCCATCGCGGCGGCGGCAACAAGCGCAAGTACAGAATTATAGATTTCAAGCGTGACAAGATGGATATCCCCGCAGAGGTTCTTACTCTCGAGTACGACCCGAACCGCGGCGCGTTCATCTCCCTCATCCGTTATGAAGACGGTGAGAAGCGCTATATCATCGCACCGCATGACCTCAAGGTTGGCGATACAGTTATTTCGAGTGCATCGGCTGATATTAAGCCGGGTAATGCTCTCCCGATAACAAACATTCCTGTTGGTACAATTATCCACAACATCGAGCTCAATCCGGGCCGCGGCGCTCAGTTCGTTCGCGGTGCAGGTAATGCGGCACAGCTCATGGCTAAGGAAGACGGCATGGCTCTTGTTCGTCTCCCGTCCGGCGAGCTTCGTAAGTTCCGCCTCAACTGCATGGCTACAATCGGTCAGGTTTCAAACCTCGACCATGAGAACATCCAGATTGGTAAGGCAGGCCGTAAGCGCCACATGGGTATTCGTCCGACAGTTCGTGGTTCAGTTATGAACCCGTGTGACCACCCGCACGGTGGTGGTGAAGGTAAATCTCCTATCGGTCGTCCGGGTCCGGTTACCCCGTGGGGCAAGCCGACTCTTGGTTACAAGACTCGTAAGAAGAAGAACCTTTCTGATAAGTTCATCGTAAAGCGTCGCGGCGCGAAATAAGGAGGCTAAATAATGAGCAGAAGTACAAAAAAAGGCCCCTTCGTTGCCCCTGAATTAATGAAGAGGGTACTTGAGATGAACGAAAAGGGTGAGAAGAACGTGCTCAAGACTTGGTCAAGAGCATCGACTATCTTCCCGCAGTTCGTCGGTCATACATTTGCCGTACATGACGGCAGAAAGCATGTTCCGGTCTATGTCACAGAGGATATGGTCGGCCATAAGCTCGGAGAGTTTGCTCCGACAAGAACGTTCAAGGGTCACTCTGGTAGCAAGACCTCGAACACGAAGTAAGACAGGAGGAATCAGTGATGGAAGCAATAGCACATGTACGCTATGTCCGCATCTCTCCGAGAAAGGTTAAGATAGTAGCTGACCTTATTCGCGGCAAGAGCATTGCGGAAGCAACAGCGATTTTGGCACATACGCCCAAAGCCGCTTCCGAACCGATCTTGAAGCTCCTTAAGAGCGCAGTTTCCAATGCGGAAGCCAACCACAGCATGAATGTAGAAAACCTCTACGTTTCTAAAATCTTTGCATGCCCCGGCCCGATTCTTAAGAGAATTATGCCGCGTGCGCAGGGCAGAGCGTTCAGAATCAACAAGAGAACCTCTCACATTACGTTAGCTGTGGCTGAGAAGGATTAGGTCAAGGAGGTAAGTTTATGGGACAGAAAGTAAATCCCCACGGTCTTCGTGTGGGCGTTATAAAGAACTGGGATTCCCGTTGGTATGCTCGCGACGAAAAAGTCGGCGACCTCATCGTGGAAGACTACAAGATTCGTGAATATCTCAAAAATTTACTCTACAAAGCAGGCGTTCCCTGCATAGAGATTGAGCGTGACAGCAAGAAAGTCAGAATCATGATTCACTGCAAGAGCCCGGGCATCGTAATCGGTCGCGGCGGCTCTGAGATTGAGAAGCTTCGCCTCTCGGTCGAGCAGATGATTGGCAAGCCGGTCGCCCTCAACATTATTGAGATAAAGAACCCTGATACAAACGCACAGCTCGTTGCAGAAAACATTGCAGAGCAGCTTGAGAAGAGAATCTCTTTCCGCCGTGCAATGAAGCAGTCAATGGGCCGCGCAATGCGCATGGGTGCTAAGGGTATAAAGATTGCAGTTTCCGGCCGTTTGGGCGGTGCTGAAATCGCAAGAACAGAACATTATCATGAGGGAATGATTCCGCTTCAGACACTTCGCGCAGACATCGACTACGGCTTTGCAGAAGCAAAGACAACATATGGTCGTATCGGCGTAAAGGTTTGGGTATATAAGGGTGAAATCCTCCGCACGGGCGAGCGTGGTCCGAGAACAATCGAGATTCCGAAGCCCCGTGAAGAGCGCCGTGAGCGTCGCGACCGCCGTCCGAATGACCGCCGTCCGGCTAATGGTGCTCGCCGTGAGGGTCGCGCTTCGACAGAACGCGGAAATGCTCCTCGTAGGGAAGGAGGCGGCAAGTAATGCTTCTGCCTAAGAGAGTTAAATATCGCAGAGTACACCGTGGCCGTTTAAAGGGCAAGGCAACTCGCGGAAATACAGTTTCATACGGTGATTTTGGTTTGATGGCTACTGAGCCGGCATGGATTAAGAGCAATCAGATTGAAGCAGCTCGTATTGCTATGACACGTTATATCAAGCGTGGTGGTCAGGTTTGGATAAAGATTTTCCCTGATAAGCCTGTCACAGAGAAACCCGCTGAAACACGAATGGGTTCCGGTAAGGGCTCACCTGAGTATTGGGTAGCAGTCGTAAAACCCGGCCGCGTAATGTTCGAAATCGGTGGCGTTTCCGAGGAGCTCGCACGCGAGGCACTTCGTCTTGCATCACACAAGCTCCCCGTAAAGTGTAAGTTCGTAAGGAAAGAAGATAATCTCGAGACTGGTGGTGATAATTGATGAAGGCGAAAGAGATACGTGATATGAGTCGCGAAGAGATGAGCGCAAAGCTTGAAGAGCTCAAAAAGGATCTCTTCAACCTCAGATTCCAACATGCAACTAATCAGTTGGATAACCCCATCAAAATTGTTGCCGTAAAGAGAGATATAGCCAGAATCAACACAATCATCCGTGAGCAGGAAATCTCTCAGTAATTTTCATAAGCCGCAAAACGCGGTATAGACGAGGAGGTTTGCAAAAGCAATGAGTGAAAGAGCTTTCCGAAAAACACGAGTAGGAAGAGTTGTTTCCGACAAGATGGACAAGACTTGCGTCGTTGCCATTGAGGATAGGGTACAGCATCCGCTCTACAAAAAGATAATTAAAAGAACACTTAAGCTGAAGGTACATGACGCTAATAACGAGTGTGCAATCGGCGATAAAATCAAGATTATGGAGACACGTCCGCTTTCTAAGGATAAGAGATGGCGCTTGGTCGAGATAATCGAGAAAGCACAGTAAGGAGGTAGCGAACTGTGGTACAGCAGGAATCGATACTCAAAGTTGCGGATAATACAGGCGCAAAAGAGATTAAGTGCATTCGCGTGCTCGGCGGCTCTATGCGCAGATACGGTAACATCGGTGATGTTATAGTAGCTTCTGTCCGTAAGGCAAATCCCGGCGGGGTTGTCAAAAAGGGTGAGGTTGTCCGTGCAGTTATCGTGCGTTCCGCTAAGGGCGTACGTCGTGCAGACGGCACATACATCAGATTTGACGAGAACGCTGCGGTTATTATCAAAGAGGATAAAAACCCGAGAGGAACTCGTATTTTTGGCCCGGTGGCAAGAGAGCTTCGTGATAAAGACTACATGAAGATTTTGTCACTCGCGCCGGAAGTCCTTTAATGGAGGAATCCCGAAGATGAACAATATTAACATTAAAAAGGACGACACTGTTGTCGTTATTGCCGGCAAGGACAAAGGCAAGAAGGGCAAGGTTTTAGCTGCTAACCCCGCAAAGAAGCGCGTTGTAGTTGAGGGTGTCAACATGGCAACCGTTCACCTCAGCGCACAGAAGAGCGGCGGTAAGGATTCGGGCATCATAAAGCGTGAAGCTTCAATCGACGTTTCTAACGTCATGCGTGTTTGCCCGAAGTGCGGAAAGCCCACCCGTCTTGGACACAAGTTCCTTGATGACGGCTCAAAGGTCTCTGTCTGCAAGAAGTGCGGCGAGACATTATAAGAGAGGAGACGTTAAAATGTCAAGATTACACGAAAAATATAAGAATGACGTTGCTCCGGCTCTTATGAAGAAGTTTTCCTACAAGAGCCCGATGCAGATTCCGAAGATTGATAAAGTTATCGTCAACGTAGGCTGCGGTGAAGCTCGTGACAACGCAAAGGTTCTCGATGCTGTTATAGCTGATATTTCAACTATCACAGGTCAGCAGGCAGTTGTTACGAGAGCTAAGAAGTCTGTTGCGAACTTCAAGATTCGTGAAGGTATGCCTATTGGCGCAAAGGTAACCCTCCGTGCAGAACGCATGTGGGAGTTCCTTGACAGACTTATAAATGTTGCTCTTCCGCGTGTCCGCGACTTCCGCGGCATCAACCCCAACGCTTTCGACGGTCGTGGCAACTATGCTCTTGGTCTTAAAGAGCAGCTCATTTTCCCGGAAATTGAGTATGACAAAATAGATAAGATTCGCGGAATGGACATAGTTATATGCACTACCGCAAATACGGACGAAGAGGCACGTGAGCTCCTTTCGCTCATCGGCGCTCCCTTCGCTAAGAATTAGGAGGGCAAGGACTTATGGCAAAGAAAGCAATGATTCTCAAGCAGAAGAACGAGCCCAAATTCTCTACCCGTTACTACAACAGGTGCAAGATCTGCGGCAGACCGCACGCATATCTCCGCGATTTCGGCATTTGCCGTATCTGCTTTAGAGAGCTTGCATACAAGGGTCAGATTCCGGGCGTTAAGAAAGCCAGCTGGTAAACTCTAAGAAACAGCAAAAACACGATAAGGGCTAAACAACATAGCTCGGATTATAATTTCGACTTCTCTAAAGGAGGTAAGACAAATGCAAATAACAGATCCTATCGCGGATATGTTAACCCGCATCAGAAATGCTAACGCGGCTCGTCATGCAACAGTTGATGTTCCCGCGTCTAACATGAAGAAGGCTATCGCCGAGATTCTTCTCGACGAAGGCTATATCAAGAACTATCAAGTCATTCCGGATGGCGGACAGGGTACAATTAAAATTACTCTGAAGTACAACGACAAAGAGCAGGTCATCAAAGGCCTCCGTCGTGTCTCCAAGCCCGGACTTCGCGTCTACGTCGGAGCGGAAGATTTGCCGCGTGTCC
>JAZNAQ010000008.1:0-30587 GCA_045586595.1 Eubacteriales bacterium
CCCCGCATCGCTGATTGCGATGCGGGGG
Source organism: Eubacteriales bacterium (assembly GCA_045586595.1). Taxonomy (GTDB): domain Bacteria; phylum Bacillota; class Clostridia; order Oscillospirales; family JAAYXM01; genus SIG480. The sequence goes on from JAZNAQ010000008.1 coordinate 29, forward strand.
TTTCTGCATGCTTTAAAGAAAAACAATTCCGCAGATTGCACCAAAGATAATGTACCATATCGGGTGCTTCTTAAATATTTTATAAAGAGCAAATATAACGGAGAAAATCGCAAGCTGCGTAAAGTTAAACAGAGTGAAAAATGATGGGTTATGAATAAAGCTTTGCAAGGTGAGAACGGTTGCCGTGAGTACACTATATGCTGCAGAGGCAATAAGGCCCAATACCGCAGCGCGAATTCCGTAGAGGCCGCTTTTTACAAATCTGTTGTCCTGAAAACGTGCATATGAACGCGCTATAATCAGTATTATAACAAACGATGGCAGGATGAGCGAAAGCGTGGCAATAATGCCACCCAATACTCCATAGTTTGTAAAACCTATGTATGTTGACATGTTTACACCTATAGGCCCGGGTGTGGACTCGCTGATGGCTATCATGTTATAGAAAAGCCCCGGTTCTATCCATCCGCGGCCAACAATGAGCTGTTGCATCAGGGGGATTGCGGCAAGCCCTCCACCGATTGCAAAAAGCCCGGTAAGAAAGAACGAAAGACAAAGTGTAAATACATTCATTTTGTCTTGACACCTCCCTTTACGGCAATGCCTACCACTAGCGCAAACAGAATGAGCCATATGCTGTTTATGTTAAACACAACAACTGCAAGAAAAGCGATAACGGCAAGAATAAAGCCGATAACATCGGTTATTGACTTTTTGCCGAGGTCCCATACTGCAGAAACAAGGATGACAGCAACGGCGATGTTGATCCCGGAAAGCGCTTTCTGAACATAGACGTATTCGCTGAAGTTTGAAATGAATGCCGCAATAATTGAAATTATAATAACAGATGGTGTTATAACACCAAGCGTTGCGGCGGCTGCACCCAGAGTTTTGCATCTGCGGTATCCTATAAAAGTCGCCATGTTTACGGCAATAATCCCCGGGGTAGACTGGCCTATAGCCACATAGTTTAGCATATCCTCGCTAGTTATCCATCCGCGTTGTGTCACAAACTCGCGCTCAAGTATGGGTATCATGGCATAACCGCCACCAAATGTAAACGCGCCTACGCGAAAAAATATGAGAAACAGGTTTAAAAGGTCGGAAAGCATTGTATCAACCATCTCCTTTACATTAAAAAAGGTGCCTGCAAAAAAGCAGACACCAAAAATTTATTCGGTTTTATGCATCTTCGATGAGGCCGTATCCGTCGTCGCGCCTTTTATATACAACGGAAAACCTTTCGTCATCATTTGCATTTTTGAAAACAAAAAACTCGTGATTTAATAAATTCATCTGCAGTATAGCCTCTTCTACGGTCATGGGCTTGACCGAGAAGCGTTTTGTGCGAACAATATGAAACTCGCACTCCTCCTCGACAGAGTCTGCGCCAAAATCCGGGTTTGCTTTATCAAACGCACCGTCACGGAGCCGACGCTCAAGGCGGGTTTTGTTTTTTCGTATCTGCCTGTCAATCGTAGCTTCAGCATCGTCGATTGCGCGGAAGACATCTGTGTCTCGGCAGGCGGCGCGCATAAGAATCCCGCCGCTTCTCACGGTAACTTCAAGACAGCAATGCCCGCGCTCCGTTCGTGCAGTGATGCTTGTCTCAGCATCGGAACGGAAATATTTATCAAGCTTTGAGAGCTTTTTTTCGGCATAAGCTTTGATGTCATCTGTGAAATTAAAATTGCGCTCTGTGTAGATAAACTTCATATGTGTCCGCTCCTTTCGAGTTGGTACTCCTGTACCTTAATTAAAGTATAGCATATGAGGTTTTAAAACACAATACAGATTTAGAAAAAACACACAATTATTTTAAAAATCAAGGTACATATTTGGGTAAAATGTCAAATTATGCAAGATGCATGGCGTGATATATGGCAACCCATATTGACAACACACGGAAGTCCTGCGATATGCGTTGCATACTTTTCTATAAATACTGCAAGCGCAGTTACCGAACCGCCGAGTCCCTGCGGGCCAATGCCAAGCTTATTAACCTTTTTGAGTGCTTCAGCCTCAAGATCTGCATACAGTTCGTCTGAGTGAACACTGCCTATATCGCGAAGAAGAGCGCGTTTGGCACAGAGTGCTGCCATATCAACAGTGCCGCCGATGCCTACACCCACTACCACGGGAGGGCATGGGTTAGAGCCTGCGTTTGAAACGGTTTCAACGATAAAGTCAACAATATCGTCTGTTGTAGCAGAGGGCTTAAACATTTTCATTGCGCTCATGTTTTCACTGCCAAAGCCCTTTGGCGCAACAGTTATTGAAACTTTGTCGCCGGGGACGATTCTTGTATGTAATATTGCAGGCGTGTTGTCATTTGTGTTAACACGGCGGATAGGGTCGCCTACAACAGAGAGGCGAAGCTTGCCGTCAACATAGCCACGTCGCACACCCTCATTTACCGCATCAACAAAGTCTCCGTCTACAAGGTGTACATCCTGGCCTATATCAATAAATACAACGGCCATACCTGTATCCTGGCACGCGGGAATGCCTGCTTCGGAGGCATATTTTGCATTATCACACATAACCTTGAAAATATCGCGGCCAACGGGCGATTTTTCCTCTTGCATACCTCTCTCAAATGATGAAACAACATCGTGAGGGAGATGGCAGCATGCCTCCTCGCAGAGGCGAGCAATTTCGCGTGTAATGTCCTTTACCGAAACTTCTCTCATGTTTTAATCATCCTATTCTCTTTCTGCAATATACATACCTGCCATGTGTGCGGCGACTGCGCCGTCTGCACACGCGGTAACTATTTGATATGAAATTTTACGCCTTACATCTCCTGCGGCAAAAACACCGGGCAGGTTTGTTGCGGTGTCCTCTCCTGCGGCTATATGCCCCGAGCCGGTGAGGTGCACCTTGCCGTGGAGGATTTCTGTGTTGGGGACAGTGCCAACTGCAACAAAGCAACCGGCAACATCTATTTCTGAGGACTCATTTGTTTTTACGTTCTTTACCGTGACTGAAGAAACTCGCTCATCACCGTTGATGCTCTCAACTACTGAGTCGAGAACAAGTGTTATATTAGCTGTCTCTGAAACTCTTTTTACAAGCGTTTCATAGCCGCGGAAAGCATCTCTGCGGTGGATGAGATATACCTTGTCACATATATTTGCAAGATACAACGCATCCTCAAGCGCAGTATTGCCTCCGCCAACAACGCATACACTCCTACCTCGGAAGAAGTTGCCGTCACAAGTCGCACAGTACGATACACCAAGCCCACGGTACTTGTCCTCTCCGGGGACAGAAAGTTTGCGGCGTGATGCTCCAAGAGCAAGGATTACTGTTTTGGCTTCAATGTCGCCGTCTTTTGTCCTGATAATGTTTTTGCCCTCGGCAAACTCAATATCAGATACTTCTGCACGGCGGATTTCAGCACCGAGCTTCTTTGCCTGAGCTGACATTTTTGCTGCAAGTTCAAAACCCGTCACGGTTTCAAAACCGGGGTAGTTATCAATTTCGGGTGTTTCTGCCATCTGTCCACCTGAAAACATCCGTTCCAAAACTATTACAGAAAGCCCTGCGCGTGTTGCGTATATTGCCGCCGTCATGCCGGCGGGGCCCTCGCCGATAATTGCTATATCGTACATATTGCCTCCGAATCAGTATTTTTCAAAAAATGCAATTATTGCTTTATATGTCATGAATACGTCTGATTTTGCAACTGTTTCAAACGGTGAGTGCATGCTCAGCACGGGAACCCCTGCATCAATGGTTTCTATGTTGCGCTCTGCCATGTACATTGCAACAGTTCCGCCGCCGCCCTGGTCAACCTTTCCGAGCGAACCCATCTGCCAGAGAATATTATTCTCGTCAAACAGAGCACGAATTTTTGCTATAAGCTCTGCAGAAGCATCGTTTGAGGATGACTTACCGCGTGAGCCTGTATATTTGCATAAAGCTATACCGCGGTTGATATAAGCCGTGTTCTTCTTCTCACAGACTTCGGGGAAGTTGGGGTCCATAGCAACGGTTACGTCTGTTGAAAGGCAGGTTGAGTTTTCAAAGCACTCGCGAAGGGACTTGCCGCCTGCCTCGCAGATATCTTCTATGAATGTATCAAAGAAGCGTGATTTCATGCCGCTCACGCCCTCTGAGCCGATTTCTTCCTTGTCTGCAAGCATACACACAGCTGTGCGCTTGGGCGCTTTTGCATCAAGCACTGCGCGCAAGGCTGGGTATGCACATACACGGTCATCGTGCCCGTATGCGCCTATCATAGAACGGTCAAAACCAATGTCACGTGCAGGGAAAGACGGAACAACACACAACTCTGCAGAAAGGAAATCTTCTTCTGTTATGCCGTACTTTTTGTTGAGTATCGCAATTATGTTGAGCTTTATAGCATCATTGTCCTTTTCGTCAGCACCGTCGATGGGGCGGCTTCCGCAGAGTATATTGAGACCTTCGCCGGGTATGACCTCGGTTGCTTTTTTAGACATCTGGTCCTTGCCGAGATGGGGGAGAAGGTCAGTTATAACAAAGACGGGGTCATCCTGTTTATCGCCGACAGAAACCTCGACAACCTCACCGCTCTTGAGTGCAACAACACCGTGAAGTTCAAGCGGGATTGCGGGCCACTGGTATTTCTTAATGCCGCCGTAATAGTGAGTCTTAAAGAGACACAAGCCCTCACTCTCGTAAAGAGGTGATTGCTTAAGGTCTATTCTCGGCGAGTCGATGTGGGCCGCCGCAATATTTACGCCACAGCTCATGTCTTCATTACCGATAACGGCAAGGATTATCGCTTTGTCACGGTTGTTTTTATAAATTTTGTCACCGGGTTTTAGCTGCATACCGCGAGTGTACGGAGCAAAACCTGCTTTTTCAGCAAGCTTTATTGTTTCTTTAACACAGAGCCGTTCTGTCTTTCCTGTGTTGAGAAAAGCTTTATAAGCCTCGCACAACTCATCGCAGCCGTCGAGGTTGTAGTTATCTGAAAATGCGGTTTTGGGTTTAAAAAACAGCTTTTCGCGCAAGAGTTCAAGCTCTTTTTTCTTTTTATCACTCATTATTCTTCTCCGGTCCTTTCGTTATGAGATTGAATATGTTGTTGACTTCGTTTTCAGTGGCCTTGAGGTCACCGTCGTTTATTATGATATAGTCGCACCTGTCCATGTAAAAAGCATCGTCGGGTTGTGCGTTTATGCGTGCACATGCCGACATTGAGTCTATCCCGTCGCGCTCAGTGATGCGTGATATTCGCGTACTTCTCGGAGCAATTACGCCTATTGTCACATCGCATATGGAATGCAGATTGCTCTCAAAAAGCGCGATTGCGTCGATGCACAGATACTGTGCATTCTCTTCATACAGATTTGACATTTCGCGCTCTGTTTCTTCAATAACAAACTTGTGTGCGATAGCGTTGAGGTCAGAAAGCGCATCCTTGTCTGAAAATACAATCTCTGCAAGCGCCTTTCTGTTGAGCTTTCCTGCTTCGCTTACAGCGCTGGGAAAACGCTTTTTAAGCTCTCTCATCATAGCTTCGGACTCATTTAGAAGCTTGTGATACACGTTGTCGGCATCTATCGTGTGTGCGCCGAGCGAGCAGAACAGATTAGAAACCGTGCTCTTGCCCGAACCGCTGCCGCCGGTTATTCCTATAATAAGCATAAAACATTCACCGCCTCAGATGGAGATGTGACGAAACGCCGCAGCACGGCCGAGCCTGTTGATTATTGCAAGCTCTATGCCGTCGCTTTGTTTTGGCTGTCTTGCATAAATGATGTCGGGAGAAATTTCGTCAAGAGTGCGAAGCGCTGCAAAAAGGCCTCGCGCAAGCTCTGCGGGGTTTGAAAGCCTGCCGTAGGGAACAGCCGTAACCTCCATGCCGTCAAAAAGAGACTTTTCTTCTTCAAAGCATAGTATGGCTACTTTCTTGTCATTTATATTTTGAGCTACATAATTTTTAAAAGCGAGCTCATCCCCGTCGATTATCACAACAGGGGCAGAGGGTGCATAGTGCTTGTATTTCATGCCGGGTGACGCGACAGCTTCGCCATCGTCAACCTCCTCGAGGATTTTGGGGTTGACTTCAACATTACCGAGTGCGTACCGAAGCTCGGCGAGAGTAACTGCACCGGGGCGTAGGAGCATGGGGACATCGCCCGTGAGGTCTATAACAGTTGATTCAAGACCTACCTCACATTCGCCACCGTCAAGTATCATAGGTATCCGCCCGCTCATATCACGCATAACATGCTGTGCAGTTGTCGGGCTCGGCTTGCCCGACAGATTTGCCGACGGTGCCGCAAGCGGAACACCTGCCGCCTGTATAACAGCCCGGGCATATTTGTGCGAGGGGAATCTGACTGCAACGGTCGAAAGCCCTGCTGTGACCTCAAGGGGAATCTTGTCGCCTTTTTTCATAATCATCGTAAGCGGGCCCGGCCAGAACTTCTCGGCAAGAGTAAATGCGCTTTCGGGTATTTCGGATGTGATTTTTGAAAGCTCGTCAAAGTCGGAAATATGAACTATAAGAGGGTTGTCCTGCGGCCTGCCCTTTGCTTTAAAAATCTTTTCGACAGCTGTTTTGTCAAGCGCGTTTGCGGCGAGGCCGTAGACGGTTTCTGTCGGGATAGCCACAACCTCACCGTTTTTAAGAAGATTTCCGGCACGGACAAAGTCGTCAAAGTTTTCAATAAGCCCGCGGATTTTGATTAGCTGTGTGGTCATAGAGAATTACTTCCTCTCGCTGACTTATGCGTTTTCTGAAGCCTTGAGCTTCTCTGCCTGGTCAGCTGTGATAATTGCGTCAATCATTTCGTCAAGGTCGCCGTTTAAGAACTGCTCAAGCTTGTAAAGCGTGAGAGATATACGGTGGTCGGTAACGCGGCCCTGCGGATAGTTGTAAGTACGAATACGCTCGCTTCGGTCACCTGTGCCGACCTGGCTCTTTCGCTCTGCGGCAATCTGAGATGCCTGCTCCTGCATCTGTATATCATAAAGCTTTGAACGGAGTATCTTTATTGCGCGGTCTTTGTTTTTGTGCTGGCTGCGCTCGTCCTGACACTCAACAACGATGCCTGTCGGCCTGTGGGTAAGGCGTATTGCAGACTCGGTCTTGTTAACATGCTGGCCGCCCGCACCCGATGCGCGGAAGGTATCTACGTCAACATCTGACATGTTGAGCTCAACCTCAACCTCTTCAGCTTCAGGCAAAACTGCGACCGTTACGGTAGAGGTGTGTATGCGGCCTGAAGACTCTGTATCGGGAACGCGCTGAACACGGTGAACGCCGCTTTCAAACTTAAGGCGTGAATATGCGCCCGCACCTTCTATTACAAAGCTTATTTCCTTTATACCGCCAAGTTCTGTTTCGTTGAGCGAAACAACGTCAATGCTCCATCTGCGAGATTCGGCATACATTGAATACATACGGTAGAGTGAGTGCGCAAAGAGTGCCGCCTCCTCACCGCCTGCACCGCCGCGGATTTCGACAATTACGTTTTTGTCATCATTCGGGTCGGTGGGGAGAAGGAGGATTTTAAGCTCGTGCTCAAGCTCTGTGAGCTTTTCTTTTGCTGCTGAAAACTCTTCTTGCGCCATGTCGCGAAGCTCAGGCTCGAGCTTTCCGTCGAGCATTTCGCGAAGGTCACAGATTTCCTGCTCGGTTGCGCGGTATCTGCGATAGCAGTCAATAATCGGAGTGAGCTCTTTCTGCTCCTTCGATATTTTAGCTGCCGCCGCAGGGTCGTTATACAGATTCGGGTCTGCGAGTTTTTCTTCTATCTCCTTGAACTTTTCTTCAAGAAATGCAAGTTTTTCTAACATATCTTACCTCTCGTATCCTAAAATGTCATTTTATCTTAGATTACAGTATACCACATATAAAGGAAAATTTAAACACCTTCATTGTATAAGCTTTCCCATATAAGCATTTTTTCTTCAAGCTCGGCGTTGAGCGCAGTGTTTTCTTCATACAGCTTTGAGAGCGCCTCAAAGTCGCTTGCACAAAGCTCAATTTCAGCCTCAATCTCAGATATTCTCGTCTCAAGCTTTGAAATCTCACGCTCTATTTCGCGGATTTTTTTATCGTTAATCTTTTTGTTTTGCTTGGGTGGGCTTTTGGGTTTTTCTGCCTTTTGGCGAGAGGCTTGAGGAACACTGTTCTGTTGCTCTGCCTGCTTTTCTCGCCTGTATTCGTCATAGCTTCCTTTGAAATCGTAAATGTTGCCGTTACGAAGCTCCCATATCCTGTTTGCAAACCTGCTTATAAAAAAACGGTCGTGCGAGACGAAAAGCAGCGCTCCGTCATAAGACTGCACCGCATCTTCAATCCATTCGCGTGACGTTATGTCGAGGTGGTTTGTCGGCTCGTCCAGCATAAGAAAGTTTATGTCTGCCGCCATGAGCTCACAGAGCTTAAGTCGTGAACGCTCGCCTCCTGATAGAGTGCGAACACAGTCAAAAACCTCGTCGCCAAAGAAAAGAAATGATGCAAGTCGGTTTCGCGCTGTTTGCGTTGAGATGTTGAGGTCGTATAGCATTGTGTCGAGAATAGAACGGCTCTCGTCTGTAAACTGTATGACCTGCGGCAGCATGGCCGGCTTAATTGACGGGTTGTATGTGACACTTCCGCGGTCGGGCGGGGAGTTTCTTGAGATTATGTCAAGAAGAGTTGTTTTGCCGCTTCCGTTGTCGCCGATAAGAGCAATCCTGTCGCCGTTTTCTATTGTCAGATTTATGTCGCAAAACAGCGTTTTCTCGCCGTACGCCTTGTCTATGCCTGTCAGTTTTAAGACATTATCGCCCCAGAAGCCGGCAGAGCGAAACTCGGCATTGAGAGTTGAGCGTATTTCTTTCGGCTTTTCTGTTTTCCTCATACGTTCTATGCGCTTTTCCATAGCAAACGCGCGCACCTGAAGCTTTTTGTTGCCGAGGCCCCAGCCGTGCATGCGCTCTGCGGTAAATTCAAGGCGCTTTATCTCTGCCTGTTCTGCTTTGTATCGCTTTAGCTGTTCCTCGTATCGTGCCTCGCGCTCTTTTACATAAAAGCTGTAGTTTCCGGGGTAGAACTCTGCCGTGCCGTCAGAAAGCTCAATTATGCGGGTGATGCACTTGTCTATAAAATATCTGTCGTGTGAGATTATGAAAACAGTGCCGTCAAAGCGCGGCAGATATTCCTCAAGCCACTCTACCGCGTCTATATCGAGGTGGTTTGTCGGCTCGTCGAGAAGGAGAATATCCGGGTTTTGCAGAAGCGCACACGCTATAACTATGCGCGTCTTTTCACCGCCCGAGAGTGTGTCGAAAATGCGCTGTCGCATCTCCTGCGGAATACCGAGGCCGTTACAGGTTTTGTTTATTTCGGTCTCGACGTCATAGCCGCCCATATGCTCAAACTTTGCACTCAGCTTGTCATACCGTGCAAGAACATCAGCATCGGAATATATCTCCATCATTTTCTCAAGGCTGCGAAGCTCTGAGGATATTTTATCAAGCCGCGAAAATGCGCTGTTTAAAACATCGTTTACCGTATAACCGGAGGGGTAGTCGGGTATCTGTGAAACCACGGCAATCGTGCGGTCGGACGGGATGAGAACTTCTCCTGAGTCGTAGTCACACTCGCCGGAGAGGATTTTAAACAACGTTGTCTTTCCGCTTCCGTTATCGCCGAGAAGCCCGACACGCTCGCCACGCTCTATGTTAAAAGTAAGGTCACGAAGCACGTGATGCTCTCCGAAAAATTTATTCAGTTTTGAAACTGAAATATCAATCATTTGAAGCTACCTTTTCTCTCTTTATGGGCTTTGCCGAAATTATGCCGTTGACAACGGCAATCATGCCGCCCTCACAAAGCCTCGGGAGATTTTTTGTTTCGTATTGGTTCTGGCTTACGGCAATGTCAAGGTTGCCGAACTGTGTATTGAGAACGAGGTGGAGAAACTCACCGACAGGTGTTTTGTCTGCAATCATAAAGCGAACATCACCTGTTACAATCTCTGCCGCCACGCGAGTCATGAGAATGTCTGTCGGCGCGCTCTCGTCATCTGCCGCGAGCATACGCATATACATTCCGACGGGCGCAAGTGCACCGAGCGCTGTGGTTTCGTCAGAGAGTGCCTTTCTCATATCAAGCTCGTTTTCAAAAAATGCGATTGAGTGGGGAATCATTGACACCTGAAATTCATACTCGTGCATGGGTGCAAAATCAGAAATTGCAAATGCTCCCATTACTCTTGCACATATAGTCTGCTCAGAGTCAGGGCTTTTGAGCAGAGCTTTAAAATCAAGCATGTCGTCGCGCTCTGCCGTCAGCTCGCGCGAAAGCTCAAGCCGCCAAACTGTTGAGCCGTTAAAGTGCGGGTCGATGTTTAAAAGCGAGACGCTCTTGCTCTCGTGGTCAAGCGAAACGCGCTCCCAAATCTCGGCACCGCTCTTGTCGCTCCAGCAAGCGTACGCGCCGTTGTCAACAGGCAGAATGCTCCCTGAGTTAAGAACAAAGTCTGCGAGACGGTAAGCATCCTCCTCGCCGGTTATATTAAAACCTATGTTTTCAAATACCGTTGCCATAAGTAATATCCTCCGAATGTTATTAACAGAGGATATTTTACCATATATATCAGAAAATTTCCAGCTATTTATACAGCAGCAAGCCCGAAATAGTTTAAAAGCCCCTGATATATTGCGTATGCGAAGCTATATTGGTCGTCAAGAAGTTTCTCTGCATCATCTTCATTTGTAATATAAGCAAGCTCTAAAAGAACTGCCGGCATAGATGTGCGGCGCAATACATACAACGAAGGGCGAACAAAAACACCGTTGTTTTTTGTTCCGAGCCTTGCTGTTATGGAGCTTAAAAGTGATTCCGCAAGCCACTGCGCCTGGCCGCCAGCGCTGTATATATACATCTCCGTTCCGTTGACATTTGGGTTTGTGTTTGCATTTGTGTGTATGCTTAAAAAGTAGTCGGCAGGCCATGCGTTTGCGGCATTAACGCGCGCGGCAAGGCTTGTTGCGTTTGTTGTACCGAGAACGGTGTCTGATGTCGGTCGTGAGACACGCGCCTCAAAGCGTGGGTCCTGTTCAAGTATGTCTCGAAGATAAATTCCTACATTATAAGTAATGTCCTGTTCTCTGAGCCCATTTCCCTCTGCACCTGCGTTTACACCCTGCGGGTTGTGCCCCTGGTCGATAAAAATTTTTATAGCCATATCAATACCTCCGTTTTTTGCCTTTACTGCACTATACGAAAGGAAAATATGAATGTTTCTTTGAAACTTATATTACGGACATGCACATATGATATAAAAGAAAAAAAGCACTTGCAAGAAGCAAGTGCTTTTTGGAGCTGTTAGGCGGATTTGAACCGCCGACCTCATCCTTACCAAGGATGCGCTCTACCGACTGAGCTATAACAGCGTGTTATGGCGACCCGGATGGGGCTCGAACCCACGACCTCTAGCGTGACAGGCTAGCGTTCTAACCAACTGAACTACCGGGCCATAACGCAATACCTAATTATTATACAGTTAATTTGGCTCTATGTCAAGTAAAACAGCAAAATTTTTATTTGATTGGTATGGAGTTTACAGGCATAAGTTCATGCAGTTTAAACACCTTATATTTAAGGTCTCCATCTGCGAGGATTATGTCAATATAGGGCGCAAACTCAAGGAGGGTTTGGAGACAAATTCCACAGGGGGATGTGAATTTTTCGCCGGCATATACGGCGATTGCAGAAAAGGAATGCTCGCCCTCAGAAATTGCTTTTGTTACAGCACACCGTTCTGCACATATGGTTGCGCCGAATGACAGATTTTCTACATTACAGCCTGTAAACACTTTGCCTGATGCGGAGAGAAGCGCCGCACCTACACGGAAGCCGGAATAAGGAGCATATGCGTTTTCTCGTGCCTTTTTTGCGCACTCTAAAAGCTCATTAAACTTCATAAATAATATCTCCTTTTTATAAAAAAGCATATCTCTTTTTTTGCTCTTTGTCAATATGTACAGGGTGATTTGGCATATACTTTTTTATCATGTTATTCTCGGATTTGGGGGTGAACGCTTTGCGCCTTGAAATTAAAAGACGTCCTCAGAAAAAATCAAAGAATAAGCAACGGGTGTTAGGTATTATTATACTTGTTGCAGGGGTGGCTGTAGGGGCTTTTTCTTTGTTTGGAGTGGGAAACTCAACAATGCTTCGCGAGGTAGCGCAATCTGAGCTTGAGAGTATAGCTTTTGATATAGTGGGCAGAACTGTTGAGGAGGAGCTTGCGGCGAGCGGGGAGAATTATGGCGACTTTGTCAGCGTAGAGCGGGATGCTTCCGGAAGAGTAAGTGCAATAACAACGAATATGCAACAGCTTAACTTATTAAAGCTTCGCATAGCCAATAAGCTCTCTGAGGAGATGTTTATCCGCACTGAAGATACCGTCACGATTCCGCTCGGAAACCTTACCGGCATTGATTTTCTTACGGGGTTTGGCCCTCGCATGAAATTCAAGGTTTTATGGGTGTCAAGCGTTGACGGGGAGTTTTCAAACTCTTTTACGTCGGCAGGTATAAACCAGACACTTCACCGCATAATGCTTGATTTTACAATAAATGTTGGTATGATGTTTGCGGGGCGTGAAATCGGAGTTGATGTGGGAACAAGTGTCTGTGTTGCCGAAACGGTCATTGTAGGAGAGATTCCGAAGTTTTTTTCTGATAAGTAATCGAAAACCCTTTTAAATTTACTGCATATTTGATATACTAATATTGAATATATTAGGATGGTTTTTTACAATGGATAATATCATAAAAGAATTATCGCAGTTAAAGAAAGAAATACAGGAGCATAACCGACGTTATTATGTGGAGGACTCGCCTTCGGTATCCGATTATGAGTATGATATGCTCATGCGAAGGTTAAAAGAAATAGAAAAGGAGTACCCTGAGCTTATAACGCCTGATTCTCCCACACAGCGCGTAGGTGGGCAAGCGCTCTCTGCATTTGAATCTGTGCAACATGAAATACCTATGGACAGCCTTCAGGATGTATTTTCTGAGGAAGAGCTCTGCGAGTTTGACAACCGTGTAAAGGCTCTCTTTCCTGATGCCGAATATGCAGTGGAGCTTAAGATAGACGGGTTATCTGTTGCCATTGAGTATGAAAACGGCACGCTTGTGCGCGGCGTTACACGCGGCGACGGGATAACAGGAGAGGACGTTACTTCTAACATAAAAACCATCAAGAGCCTTCCTCTCTCGCTTGAGGGCGCGCCGAGAAGGCTTATTATCCGCGGTGAGGTGTTTATGCCGCGCGATACATTTTACCGCCTTAATGAAGAACGCGAGGCTCGCGGAGAGAGCCTTTTTGCGAACCCGCGAAACGCGGCTGCAGGCTCTTTGCGCCAGCTCGACCCACAGATTGCTGCCGAGCGCGGCCTTGATATAATAATATTTAATATTCAGCTCGCCGAAGGGGTTCGGTTTGAAACTCATGCTGAGTCGCTTGACTACCTGAAGAAACTTGGGTTCAGAGTAAGCCCGTATTATAACACATTCAAGACCGAAAAAGAGGCGTTTGCCGAGGTTACAAGGCTTGGGGAATTGAGGGACGAGCTTCCGTTCCAGATAGACGGGGCTGTTCTTAAGGTCAACAGGCTTGATATGAGGGTAGAACTCGGCTCGACGGCGAAGTTCCCTAAATGGGCCGCGGCATATAAATATCCACCCGAGCAGAAGACCACAGAGCTTCTTGATATTGTGCTTCAGGTAGGGCGTACGGGTGTTCTCACACCAAACGCAGTGCTTTCGCCTGTTCATATAGCGGGTGTTACGGTGAGCCGTGCAACGCTTCACAATAAAGATTTTATCGCAGAGCGCGATATTATGATAGGCGATACGGTTATTGTGCAGAAGGCGGGGGATATTATCCCTGAAATTGTAGGCGTTATAAAAGAAAAACGCCCGGATGATGCTGTGAAGTTTGAAATGCCTGAGGTTTGCCCTGTCTGTGGAGCTCCGGTATTCTCAGATGACGGTGAGGCTGCAGTGAGGTGCGTTAATGCTGAGTGCCCTGCACAGCGTATAAGGAATATAATTCACTTCGCCTCCCGTGATGCCATGGATATAGATGGCCTTGGCCCGGCGGTAGTCGAACAGCTTGTTGATAACGCTCTGATCCGTGATGCTGCGGATTTGTATACGTTAGAGGCAGAACAGATTGCAGGTATAGAGCGTATGGGTGAAAAGTCTGCGAGAAACCTTATAAACGCTATTGAAAAGACAAAGACTAACGATCTTTCACGCCTTATTTTTGCGCTCGGCATACGTCATGTAGGGCAGAAGGCGGGAAAGTCACTTGCTGAGCATTTTGAAACACTCGATGCACTTATGGCGGCAAGCGAGGAGAATATTAAAATGGTTTATGACGTGGGTGATGCTATGGCAAAGAGCATAACCCGCTGGTTTGCTATGGATGATTCGCGTCTGTTTATAGAAAAGCTAAAAACAGCTGGCGTAAATATGCAGTTTTTGGGCGAGAAACGTGGAAGTGCGTTTGCGGGTATGACGTTTGTTCTTACCGGCACGCTTACTAAATTCACAAGAAGTGAGGCTGAGGAGAGGATTGAGCGCCTTGGCGGAAAAGCCTCTTCCTCGGTATCTAAAAAGACATCATATCTTGTTGCGGGTGAGAACGCAGGCTCAAAGCTCACAAAGGCAAATGCGCTGGGTGTGCCGGTGCTTACTGAGGACGAGTTTCTTAAAATGTTGGAGGATGCTGATGCATAGTGAAGACGTTTTTCTAAAAATAGAATTCGAACAACTGCGTGAGGATGCGCCAAAAGACGTAAATACGGATGCCTTTTGGGATAATGTTCCCTTGCGTGACGGTGATTATATTATCACAACACGGGTTGAGGGTGTGTAGTTATGGAACTTTACGAGATGACTGCCGCACAATGTATAAGGGCAATAAATAAGCGTGAGGTTTCTTGCCTGGAGATTACAGAAGAATATCTAAAACAAATAGAAAACAGAGACAAAGAGATAAGGGCATATATAACCGTCTGCCGCGATGAGGCTATGAAACAGGCAGAAGCAGTTGACAAAATGCTTTCACGGGGAGAAAAGGTAGCGTTTGCAGGGGTGCCGGTGTCTGTAAAGGATAACATCTGTACAGCTGGGATTCGCACAACCTGCGCGTCACGCGTGCTTGAAAACTATGTTTCTGTGTACAACGCACATGTTGCGGACAAGCTCACGGCGGCAGGTGCTATAGTTCTCGGCAAAACAAATCTTGATGAGTTTGCTATGGGCTCTTTTGGCGACAACTCAGCTTTTTTTCAGACTAAAAACCCACTTAACTTTGAATATGTACCCGGCGGTTCCTCGAGCGGCACTGCCGCATCTGTTGCGGGTGGGCTTGCCGCAGTTGCGGTAGGAAGCGATACCGGTGGCTCGGTGAGAGTTCCTGCATCATTCTGCGGTGCGGTGGGCTTTAAGCCGACGTACGGCGCAATATCCCGATACGGACTTATCGCATACGCATCTTCGCTTGATACTGTGGGGACGGTTGCTAAGAATATTGAGGATACAATTCTTATTTCGTCAGTGCTCTATGGTAGAGATGTGCGCGATATGACATCTTGCGATGTAGAGGTATTGCTTGAGGATGAGGCGGATTTGAAAAAACTCAGATTTGCTTTTTCTGATTCTGACCTAGTAGGTGTCAAAAAAGAAATACAGGGTGCGGTGCTGCACGTTGCAGAGCTTTTTGAACGCGAGGGGGCAACCCGTGTAGATGCCGGGCTGTTCGGAAACTCAAAAATGGAGTATGCGTATAAGATACTCGCATGTGCCGAGGCAACATCAAACCTTGCTCGCTATGACGGAATAAAATACGGTGGTGTACAGGGAAAAGAAACCGAGGGCGTGCGTAACGCCATGTTTGGCGCAGAGGTTAAACGGCGCATAGATTACGGTAATTTTGTGCTTTCTGAGGATAAGTTTGATGTATTTTACAAGTCGGCTGTGCAGGAGCGTGCCCGCGTATGTGAGGAGACGGCAAGGTTGTTTGAAAAGGCAGATATTATTCTCTCTCCGCTCTGCGATTTTGATGTTCCGAAATACTCGGAGTGTGAAGGGTGCAATGCCGACAGGTTTACCGTAGTTGCAAACTTTTCTGGAATCCCCGCAATTTCAATCCCGGCAGGGCGTGATAAAAGCAATATGCCAATATCAGTGCAGTTGATGTCGAAAAAATATTCGGATGCGTACCTTCTTAAGGTTGCCCAAAAGCTCGAGGGGCTTCTCAGAGAGGAGGGGAAGTCATGAGCTATGAGGCTGTAATAGGGCTTGAAATTCATGCAGAGCTTAAAACCCGAACAAAGCTTTTCTGCAGTTGTTCAAATGAGTTCGGAGGGGCTCCGAACTCAAGAATCTGCCCGGTGTGTACAGGCCAGCCGGGAACATTACCATCGACTAACCGTGAGGCAATCAGGCTTGCACTTCGTGCGTGCCTTGCATTCGGCTGTAAAATTAACAGATTGTCGGCTCAGTGCCGTAAGCATTATTTTTACCCTGACCTGCCAAAAGGATATCAGATTTCACAACGTGAAACTCCGCTTGGGGTTGATGGGAGTTTTGAATTTCTATCCGGCGGCGAAGCGAAAAGAATAGGAATTCATCAGATACATATTGAAGAGGATGCGGGTAAGCTCGTCCACCGCAGTGACGCTATGACGGGGATTGACTATAACCGCGCAGGTGTTCCGCTTATAGAGATTGTTACTGAACCTGAGCTTCACAGTGCAGAAGATGCCACGGCGTTTCTTGAAGCGGTCCGATTGCGGCTTATGCGCGCAGGAGTGTCCGATTGCAGGATGGAGCAGGGGGCTTTGCGCTGCGATGTCAATGTGTCGCTTCGAAAAAAAGGCGATGATACACTGAATGAGCGTGTCGAGATGAAGAATATAAACACATTCTCAGGTGCGCGACGTGCGATAGAATATGAGATAGAACGCCAGAAAAAAATTCTAAATAACGGCGGGGAGATTTGCGCCGAAACGCGTAAGTGGGACGATGAGAAACGCGAGAGCCGCCGCATGCGTACAAAAGAAAGCGCAATAGACTATAAATTTATGCCCGATCCGGACATACCGTGTTATGATATAGATGAGTATGTAATAGAGGCAGTAGCGACTGATATGCCCGAAGATGATGTATTCAGAACAAATCGATATGAGGTAAGGGGAGTCTCGTTGAATGACTGCGAGAGAATTGTATCGGACATTGATATATCTGACTTTTTTGACAAGTGTCTTATTTACGCAGAAAACGCCGAGGAGTGTGCTAAAATGCTCGTCGGAGATGTTGTGGCAATATTGACAAAAGAAAATATCACTATTTGTGAGTCAAAGCTTTTGCCGCAGGAGCTTTGTGAGCTTGTGGCTCTTATAATAGACAATAAAATAACAAGACAATCGGCAAAAAAGATACTCTCAGACCTCATAACAAAAGGCGGAAGAGCAAGAGATCTTGCAACGAAGTTTGAAAGTATAAGCGATGATGAAATTATTAAAAAAGCAGTGTCAGATACGCTTTCTGAAAACAAAAAAGCGGTTTGTGATTATAAAAACGGAAAACAAACAGCCGTCACATATCTTATGGGTCAGTGTATGCGCAGGCTTTCCGGCAGAGCAGATGCCGAAAAGCTGAAGTGCATTTTAATAAATGAATTAAAAGGAGAAATAGAAGATGAAGTTTAAGACAGATTTTATCGCTGAGGATTACAGCGGGCTTTGTTGGTTTCAGGCACGCACAGTTTCGATTATTCTGGCAGTTCTTCTCACTATGGCAATTTCGTTTACAGTCTTCGGGCTTACAAGAAATATTCTTATAAGTGCAGCACTTCTCATAATATGCTATCCGCTTATGCATAAGTTTCAGAAATGGAACGTAACAAGGCGTGCAGACCGTCGTTTTGCCGCTTTCGGTGCGTCGAGTCAGCTTGAGCTTGAGCTTAACACAAATGAGATTTACCAGATAGCCGCATCGGGAGAGACACGGCTTCCGTGGCAGGATGTTTATGCCGTGCGAGAGTCTGACACAAGCTATTATGTGTTTCTTACAAAGGGCAAGGCTTTTTACTTCCCGAAACGAAGCTTTGGATCTGAAGAGCACAGGGCAGAGTTTCTCGAATACATAAATAAATATGTTCCCGCAAATAAGATTAAACTTAAAAAGTAAACAATGACAAGAAGCACCCGCACATTTCGTATGAAAATGTGCGGGTGCTTCTTGTTCTATATAACAAACTTTCGCCATATACTTAAACGAAAACCCGAAAGGATTGTAAGAGGCTATGTTGAACACAAAAGACATACTGCAAAAGTACGCTCAGGCAGCGGCTTTTCTGCCACCTCGTTTTCGAAGTTTGGCACTTTCTGTGTCTGATGAAGACAAGCTCTATGCAGAGGAGTTTCGCCTGCGTGCAGGTCAGGGCTTTTCTGTTTGTATAGCAGGTGAAGAAAAGCACCTGACACAGCCGGGCTCTGCAAATCAGGAAGACCTGTGTACCACGCTTGAGCTTGCCACAGGGCATTCAGTACATACTGCACAGGAGAGTATCAGAGAAGGATACGTCACGGTATGCGGCGGACACAGGATAGGTATCTGCGGCACTGTGATAAAAACATCATCGGGACTTTTTAATATCCGGGATTTCTCTTCTATAGCGATAAGGATAGCCAAAGGAATAAACACTGCGGCTGAAAATATAGCGCATATAGCCGTAAAGAACAACACCTTTCGCAATACGCTCATAATCTCTCCGCCGGGATACGGCAAGACTACAACTCTGCGCGACCTTGTACGCCGTCTTTCAGACAGAGGTTTTCGCATATCTCTTGTGGATGAGAGAGGTGAGCTTGCGGCAAAGTATCGCGGCGTTGCACAATTTGATGTCGGAAGGTGTACCGATGTTATTGATGGGATTGATAAGGCAAGCGGGGCTATGCTTATGCTGCGTGCAATGACACCGGATATAATCGCGCTCGACGAGATAACAGCAGAGAGGGATGTGGATGCAATTTGCAGTATTCTAAACTGCGGTGTAGGGATACTCGCAACAGCTCACGGTGAGAGTGCTCGGTCGCTTTTTGCACGCCCTATGTATAAAAGGCTGTATGAGCTTCGGGTGTTTCAAACAGTGATAACGCTCGGGCGTAGCGGGATGAGCTTTACGCACAGCGTGACGGAATTATAACGGAGGAAGTATATGATAAAAATTATAGGAGCGATATTACTCGTAGGCGGTGCGGCGGTTCTTGGCATTTCTGCTTCGGCAGGCGTTACTACGCGAGCGCGAGTCCTTGCAGGTTTTGCAAGAGCATTAAATATAATGAATTCGGAAATAAGTGAACGCCTTACCCCATTGGATGAATTGATGAAAAAGCTTTCAAAGGTGACAATTACACCACTTGATGTTTTTTTTACTCAGTGTGCTGACGAGATGGAAAAAAAGGCGGATATACCGTTTGGCCTTATATGGACAAAGCAGCTTTCGCGTGCAGAATATTTAAAACTAAAACCAGAGGAGGCAGAGACTCTGTATTCATTAGGGAATGTGCTTGGAAGATACGGGGCAGATGAGCAACGTGTGGCGATATTGCATACAGCGAGATGTATAGAGTCCATGAGCGCGGCGGCAGAACGTGACCGTGTGAGACTCGGCAAGCTCTATGCGAAGCTAGGCGTTATCTGCGGTATAGCTGTGGTAATAGTATTTATCTGAATAAGGAAGATGAAAAATGCAGGTCGATTTGATATTTAAAGTTGCGGCAATAGGGATACTTGTTTCGGTGCTCAACCTTCTTCTTGTGCGTTCTGGCAGAGAAGAACAAGCAATGATGACAACGCTTGCAGGGCTGATAGTTGTGCTTATGATCATAGTGCGTGAGATAAGCAATCTTTTTGACCTTGTAAAATCGACGTTCGGTTTTTAGGTGTTTAAGATATGGAAAGTTTGCTTAAGGTATGCGCAATCGCTCTTGTCGGCGCGTGTGCGGTGTCCGGGCTTCGTAAGAGCCTTCCGGAGATGTCTGTTGCGGCAACGCTTGCAACACTTGTTGCGCTTGTTTTTACCGCCGCAGGAGTAATAGGCACTGTAATTAAGTTTGTATATGAGCTCGCAGGAAGTGCCGGCATATCGGACGAGCTGATACGGCCGCTTATAAAGACTGTGGGTGTTAGTATAGTAACAAAGCTTGCCTGTGATGTGTGCCGTGAAAGCGGGATAATATCGGCGGCATCATATATAGAACTTGTCGGCGGTGCCGTAGCTATTTCATTCTCTGTACCGCTTATGATGAGCGTGCTCGGCCAGATGGCATAGCGGAGGAATGTTATGAAACGTATATTATGTATAGTTGGCGCGGTCGCACTGTTTTCGTGCCCATGCTTTGCGTCAGAGAACGATATTTATGAGAGACAATATGATGCACTTGGGATAGATGAACTGCGTGATTCCGTACCGGATGCGGCATCGGATATAGAGCTTTCTGAGGATGTATCTTTAAAGGATGGGCTCGGTATGATATGGGATAAGCTCAGGCGGGGAGTGGGCGACATATTTTCAGGTGGACTTAGGTGTGTTGTAACCATAGTTGCAGTTTCAATGCTTTGCTCTTCTGTCGGCGCAATGAGCCTTCCTCAGGACAACCCTGCAGTAAAGACAAGCCTTTCGCTTGTCGGGGCAATAGCGGTTACAGGCGCGTCATCCGGCAGTATAACAAGTGTAATCGGAATGGGCAGAGAACTCATATCGAGTATAGACTTGTTTTCAAAATCGCTTCTTCCTACACTTGCGGCAGCAGAAGCCGCGGCCGGAGCCCCTAGTGCCGCAATAGCTAAAACCGGCGCCGCCGTGTTATTCTCCGATGTTCTTATAACACTGATAAATTATGTTTTCATTCCGCTTGTATATGTAAACATTTTTGCGGCAACAGCGAATGCCGCTGCACGAAACGAGTCTCTGAGCAGAATATCAGATCTTTCCGTAAAGATTGTTTCATCTTCGCTTAAGTTTATTCTCGGCGCATTTGTATCATACATAACCGTAAGTGGCTTGGTTTCAGGGAGTGTGGATAAGGCAGGGCTTAAAAGCGCGCAGTTTGCAATAGGCGGCACTGTGCCGGTTGTTGGAGGAATAATATCTGATGCGGCTGAAACCGTGATTGCCGGCGCGTCACTTATAAAAAATGCAATAGGAGTTTTCGGCATGCTCGTAGTGTTGGCTGCATGCGTCACACCGTTTGCTACTCTTGCTATAAACTACTTTATGTTTAAGTTTGCATCTGTCTGCGCGTCTCCGGTAATAGGGGGTAGTCTTGCCGAACTCACAGACCGACTAGGCCATAGCTTTGGCCTTGTTCTTGCTATGTCTGCATCGTGTGTGACAGTAATATTCATTTCTATTGTTGCCGCAATGCGAGGTGTGGGGGTGCTGTGAGGTGGAATTTATACGGAGCTGGGTTAGTGCAATAGCCGCGGTGACAATGATGATGGCGGTGGTTTCTGTACTTACACCTAAGAATTCTGCAGGCAGAGCCGTGATGCTCTGCGGTAGTATTATAATGATGGTTGTGCTTGTTTCGCCAATTAAAAAACTCGATGTATCAGCGCTTTCGGGTTATGGCGCACGCTTTCAAAAAGAGATAGAGTTCCGCGCAGAACAGGTGAGCAGGCAAAATGAAAAACTGCGAAAGGATATCATAGAAGAAAACACCCGTGCATATATATTGCAAAGAGCAGAGTCGATGGGGATATCGTGTGATTTAGATATAGAATGTTATGATGATGTGCCATACACTGCAGTAGTTAGTGTAAAAAATAAGGATGTAGTGCCTGCAGTTTCGATGCTCCTTGAAAGAGATGTCGGAATACCGAGTGCACGACAGACGTTTAAAATTGAGGGATAGCATGAACGAGAAGAAAAAAGACTTACTAAAGCTTGCTGGTAAATATAAGTACATAATTGTTGTTATAGCGGTGGGTCTGCTTTTTTTGTCTTTTCCGTCCGGAGAGGGAAATAGCACAGATGTGGCAAAGCTTTCATGTACAGACTTTGATGTGCAAGAGTTTGAAAAACGGATAGAAAAGGCTCTTGCATCATGTGACGGAGTGGGCAGAGCTCAGGTCATTCTGTCGGTAGACTCAGGCCCTGAAAGCGTGTATGCAAGAGAGTCAAGCGAAAGGCTCAGAGAACAGGAGGATATAACTGAG
Source organism: Eubacteriales bacterium (assembly GCA_045586595.1). GTDB lineage: Bacteria > Bacillota > Clostridia > Oscillospirales > JAAYXM01 > SIG480. The sequence continues at coordinate 22,280 of JAZNAQ010000008.1, forward strand.
AGCGACAGCGACACTAAGCCGAGTATAATGTCGGAAGGGTCGGGCAGAGAAGCGCCTGTGATTGTTAAAGAGTTATATCCTGAGTTTCGCGGTGCTATGGTGATTTGTGACGGAGCAGACAGTGCGACAATACGCACAAAGGTGACAGAATGTGTTGCATCACTTACTGGCCTTACAAGCAACCGCATCAGCATAATAAAAATGAAAAAATAGGAGGATAATATGAAAAAAAGAAGTACGGTAACTGCAATTATTATTTTATTTATATGTGTTGCGGTATATCTCAACTGGAACACGGTGAATTTACAGAGCGATGAAGAAAGATTGCAGGGCAATTTTGGTGAGAGCAGTCTTGTGGTAAACGACGGTGAAGAAATCCCGAAGGATTCGGGAGATGTTACGGATAAAACTCCGGACGAAAAGGAAAATGGACAGAGCGAAGAAAAAGATATAAAAGGCGATGTGACAGAGTATTTTGACGAGGCGCGCATAGAAAAGCAAAAAGCTCGCGATACCGCAATAACAACGTTAAAAGAAGCGGTTAATGAAGAAAACCTGTCGCAGAGCTCGCGCGACAAAGCGGCGGCAAGCATAGAGACAATTTCTACAGGCGCTATCTCCGAAACGCGCATAGAAACGCTTGTAAAGGCAAAGGGGTATACAGACTGTATTGCTCTCATAAACGATAACGGAGTAAATGTAATTGTAACGGCTCCCGCCGAAGGCCTTAGCGCAAGCGACACTACAAAAATAAAGGATATAGCCGTAGGCGAGACGAAGTTTTTGCCAAGTCAAATAAAAATTATTGAAATTAAGTAAGTTTTGCGGTATACTATTACCATAAGAGAAATATCATAAGGAGTGATATATGTTATGGCAGAAATTAAAGAGTATATAGCAAAGTCAGATGAAAGCGGCAGTGTCGTTATATCAGAAGAAGTTATAGCATCAATCGCAGCCATTGCCACATCTGAAATTGACGGTGTTGCAGGGCTTGGTACAACAAATGTTGCAGACCTCATCTCTAAGAAGTCTTCTACAAAGGGTGTGAAAATCCTTATAGGCGAGGACACTGCTGAGATTGCCGTTACCATTTCTGTTAAAAAAGGATATATAATCCCGACGGTTGCAAAAGCTGTTCAGGGAAATATCATTTCGGCTGTTGAGTCGATGACGGGCATTAAGGTCAGCGCCGTAAACGTTAAGGTCGGCGGTGTAGCGTTTGAGAAAGAAACAAAAAAGAAGAAACCCGCAGAAGAAGCTGCGGTACAATAAACAAATGTTAAACGGTGTCAGAAAATCTGACACCGTTTATATTTTCAAAAAGTTAATAAAAACTTCTTGAAATTTTTGCCAATAGCAATTATAATATAGAAAAAGGCTATATTGCAGATGACAAACGAGGGAGTAATCGACGCTTGCCGTAATAAAGTCAACACTCGGGCGTTTTTTCGCTCTGGCTTTATTTGAAATGATGAGACTTATTTGCGAAATCAGCAAATAAGTCTATATTTATATACATTTTTCTGTATATAATAAAAATGAAAGAGGTGTTTTTTATGAGAGAATACTTAACTGATGTAAGTGACGTGATGAAGTCCCTCGCTGTTACCGAAACGGGCTTATCTCAAACGGAGGCGGAGCGAAGGCTTGAGAAAAACGGAAAGAACAAGCTCCGTGAGCAGAAACCGGAGACATGGCTTCACCGTTTTTTAAAACAGCTTGCCGAACCGATGACGATTATCCTTATAGTAGCTGCGGTGATTGCCGGAGTAATGGCACTGTATGAAAACCATTTCCCGACCGATGTAATTATAATCATGGCAGTTGTTGTAATTAACGCGATTCTTGGTGTTGTGCAGGAGAGCAAGGCCGAGAAGTCCATTGCGGCATTGCAGGAAATGGCCGCCGCGACATCTAAAGTCATTCGAGACGGGCGACATATGACGGTACCGAGCGAAGAACTTGTTGTCGGAGATATAATTATTCTCGAAGCGGGTGACGCCGTGCCGGCTGATGCACGCATAATCGAATGTGCAAGCTTAAAGGTTGAGGAGGCGGCCCTGACGGGTGAGTCTGTGCCTGTAACAAAGACGTCTGATGCGCTGTCGGTGGGTGAAAACGGAGATGTTTCGCTTGGCGACAGGCGTAATATGGTTTTCTCGGGCAGTACCGTTGTATACGGACGCGGACGCGCGGTTGTAACACACACCGCTATGGACACAGAGATGGGCAAAATAGCCGATGCTCTGACGCAGGCCAAGGATGGCAAGACACCGTTGCAGATGAAGCTTTCTGAGCTCAGTAATATTCTCACAAAGCTCGTAATCGGTATTTGTGTTGTTATTTTTATAATCAATATTATCCGCGCGTTTGCATCAGGCGGGAGCCTCAGAGTCGATACTGTTCTTGATACGTTTATGATAGCGGTATCTCTCGCTGTTGCCGCAATACCCGAGGGCCTTGCTACTGTTGTCACTATAGTTCTCTCAATCGGCGTAACAAATATGTCAAAGCGCAGTGCGATTATCCGAAAGCTCACGGCAGTTGAAACGCTCGGTTGCACGCAGATAATCTGTTCGGATAAGACGGGAACTCTCACACAGAATAAGATGACCGTAGTTGAGAACTACGGCGATGATGAAAAGCTTATTGCAACGTCAATGTCGCTCGCTTCGGATGCCGAGTTTGATGCCGAATCGGGCATAGCAGTAGGGGAGCCTACGGAGTGTGCGCTCGTAAACTATGCACATAAGCTTGGACTTGATAAAACCGAGCAGAGCCGTGAGTATGTCCGCATAGGCGAGGCGCCGTTTTCTTCAGAGCGCAAGATGATGTCAACCGTACACAAAAAACCTGACGGTAGCCTGATTCAGTTTACAAAGGGCGCGCCGGATGAAATACTGAAACGATGCGTCAAAGTGTATATCGACGGCAAGACAGTCGATATGACTGATGAACTTCGCGATGAAATACTCGCTAAGAACAAGAACATGGCAGACCGTGCTCTTCGTGTGCTTGCCTCTGCGATGAAAACGCATACTGTCATTCCAACAGACTATGAGCCAGAAACGCTTGAATATGAGCTTTGCTTTGTCGGACTTGTGGGTATGATAGACCCTGTCCGCGATGAGGTTAAGGCGGCTATAGATGAGTGCCGCAGCGCGGGCATTCGCCCGATAATGATAACGGGTGACCATAAGGATACCGCTGTCGCTATTGCGCGTGAGCTCGGTATAATATCAAGCTCTGATGAAGCTATGACGGGTGCAGAGCTTTCAAAACTCTCAGATGAAGAGTTTGATAAAGTTGTTGAGCGCTACTCCGTGTACGCTCGAGTTCAGCCTGAGCATAAGACACGTATAGTAAAAGCATGGCAGAAACTTGGCAGAGTTACGGCAATGACGGGTGACGGAGTTAACGATGCACCTTCGATAAAGAATGCGGATATCGGTGTCGGTATGGGCATCACGGGAACCGATGTAACCAAGAACGTAGCGGATATGATTCTCGCTGACGACAACTTTGCAACTATCGTTTCTGCAGTCGGAGAGGGAAGACGTATATACGACAATATAAGAAAGTGTATTCAGTTCCTTCTCGCATCAAATCTTTCAGAGGTGCTCTCTATTTTCTTTGCAACGCTTGCAGGGTTTACTCTGTTTCAGCCGGTACACCTGCTGTGGATAAACCTCGTGACAGACTGCCTGCCTGCTCTTGCGCTCGGCATGGAGAAACCTGAGAGTGATATAATGAGCCGTGCGCCGAGAAACCCGAAGGAAGGCGTGTTTTCTGGTGGTGTCGGCAGCGCGGTAATATATCAGGGTGTTTTTGTTACTGCAATAACACTTGCGTCTTATTATATCGGACACGATATTCTTTACCCTGACCATATCGCACGCTTTGGCACACTGCCTTATGATGCAGATAAGCTGGGCACTTCAATGGCGTTTCTTTCTCTTGCACTTGCAGAGATTTGTCACTCCTTTAACCTACGTTCGCTTTACGGCTCTATCTTCAAAATGAAAAATCAGAACTGGTGGCTGTGGGGAGCGGCAATAGTGTCATTTGTGCTTGTGACAATGGTTGTAGAAGTACCATTCCTTGCAAACGCATTCAATCTTGCAAGACTCGATATGCAGGAATACGGTGTGGCGATACTCCTTGCAGTATCGATCATTCCGATAGAAGAAGTTGTAAAAATCTTTATCAGAATGAGAGATAAGAAAAAACTCAATAAATAACAAAAAGCTCTCGACTCGAAAGTCGAGAGCTTTTTAATCTTTATCTTTTTGCTATCGGTGTGTATTCTCGCATTTTGCACACGTCCTTATATGCAGGGCGAATTATTTTGTTGCCGTTTATAAGCTCTTCTATGCGGTGTGCGCTCCAGCCGGCAATTCTCGCGATTGCAAAAATAGGAGTATACAGCTCAAGCGGGAGATCCAGCATGCTGTAAACAAACCCGCTGTAAAAGTCGATATTACAACTCACGCCCTTATAAATCCTACGTTCTTCTGAGATAATTCTCGGGGCGAGATCTTCGACCTTTGAGCATAGCGCAAATTCGGCCTCTTTGCCTTTTTCGACAGATAGCTTTTCGATAAAGCTCTTAAAAATTTCTGCGCGAGGGTCTGATAGTGAGTATACAGCGTGTCCCATACCGTATATAAGACCTGTACGGTCAAACGCCTCTTTGTGCAGAAGTGCGCGTAGATATTCCGAAACCTCGTCATCGCTTGTCCAATCAGAAACGTTCTTTTTCATATCCTCAAACATTTGCACAACCTTAATGTTTGCGCCGCCGTGCTTCGGGCCTTTTAATGAGCCTAAAGCCGCGGCTATTGTAGAGTATGTGTCAGTGCCGGAGGATGACACAACGTGGGTTGTAAATGATGAGTTGTTGCCGCCGCCGTGTTCTGCGTGGAGAACGAGCGCAATGTCGAGTATTCTTGCCTCAAGCTCTGAATACTCGCTTGTCGGGCGAAGCATGTGCAGAATGTTCTCTGCGGTTGAAAGTTCGGGCTTTGGTGCATGAATAAACAGGCTTTGCCCTTCGTGGTAGTGCTTGTATGCGTTGTATCCGTATACTGCGAGCTGTGGGAATAACGCTATAAGCTCGAGCGACTGGCGCAAAACATTCGGAACAGAGACATCGTCTGCGTGCTCGTCGTAAGCGTAGAGCGTAAGAACAGAACGGGCGAGTGTGTTCATCATGTCAGAGCTTGGTGCTTTCATTATAATATCGCGCACAAAGCTTGTGGGCAGTGAACGGTAGTCTGAAAGAAGTTCGCAGAACTCTGAGAGCTTCTCTTTTGTAGGAAGTTCACCAAAAAGCAAGAGATACACTGTTTCTTCAAAGCCAAAGCGTTTTTCAGAAAAGAATCCGCCAACTATGTCGTTTATGTTGTAACCGCGATAATACAATTCACCGCGGCAGGGGACAGAGTTCCCGTCATCATCTTTTTTTGATGAGATTGATGCGGAAATGTCTGTGAGCCCAGTAAGAACGCCTTTGCCGTTAATGTCGCGTAGTCCGCGTTTAACTTCGTATTTGCTGTAAAGCTCAGGGTTTATAGAAGTGTTATTTACACACAACTCTGCAAGTCTGGATATTTCGGGGGTCACCTCATAAAAGTTTGTTATCTTTGCCATTTAGGACTCCTTTCAACAAAAAAATGGAAATATTTGTATGTTTATGATATATCAAAGAAAAAAGCTTTTCAAGGTATAGCATGTAATATTCAAAATATTTTAACAACTCTCAATCGTTTTACATAGGATAAGCTGTAAGGGGAATAGAATCCCTTAAAATTTAGTAAGGAGAATCGGGTATTTATGGATAATCCGTATATGATGAATCCGTCACTTGATACCGAAAACAATGAGCAGTACAGCGAAATGCTGCGCTGCGGCAAAATGGTAGTCGGTATGGCATATGTCCCGATGCAGGCGTGGGAGAACGTACGCGACCCGCATGAGGCACTTGCGCGCGCAACTCAGTTTCCCGACCTTGATAAACCATTTTTCGGGGAGGATGTGTGGAAATGAGAGCTATGAATACAAATAACAACAACACCAATCATATGCACAAAAACCGCATGATGCAGAAAATACGCGAGTATGATTTTGCAATATTTGAAACCGTATTGTTCCTTGATACTCATCCGAACAATTTAAAGGCTCTGCGCTACTACTCAAAGCTTCGCAAAGAGCGTGAAGCACTTGTGGCAGAGTATGAAAAAAATGTAGGCCCCATTACAATGAATGGCAATATGAGCGAAAACGAGTGGGACTGGGTAGCAGGTCCGTGGCCGTGGGAAGGAGATTGTTAGTATATGTGGATTTATGAGAAAAAATTACAGTATCCCGTAAAGATAAAAAAGCCAAACCCCGCGGCAGCCAAAATAATAATCACACAGCTTGGTGGTCCTGACGGTGAGCTCAATGCTTCCATGCGCTATTTGAATCAGCGCTATTCAATGCCCTATGACACCGCAAAGGGTATTTTGACCGATGTGGGTACATCGTGTTTTTTGAGGTACCCAAATTAAAATCGCCCGAAAGTGCTGATTTTGCAACGATTTTCCAGCGAAACGGGAGTAGGTTTAAATACACCTCCATATCCTCTCGGGAGTTCACAACTATCTTATCGAGAATGTATTTGTAAAAGTTTTCGTCTTGTTTCACGCCGTCAAACACACTTTTTATGTGTGCTCGAATATCCTGCACGGCATCCTGCAAATCGTATGTAGTTCCTTTTTTCTTTTCAAGCTCTCGGATTCTCTTTTCAAGTGCTTTTATGTTTTTTGCATATTCCTCCTTTCGTGTTCGGTATTCTTCTTTCGTTAAATCACCTCCTAAATATAAATCAAGAAGCATATCGCTTTTCTTGCGGTGCTCATCTAACTTTTGCGTAATCTTCTCGGTGTCGTCCTCAAACTCAAGATTCTGCTTTAGGACGACCGCAAGGATGTCGCAAAGCTCGTTTGTAATTTTATCCTTATCCACATCCACGCACGCCATAACCTGAGCCAGAATCGCCATAAAATCCTTTTCGCTTATCTGACAGTTTAAATCACACCCGACTTCGTTTCCTGCCTTGTCGATGTGTTTTTTACCTTGTGTAGAGTGCGTGTTGCAGTGCCAGCCCTTGTAGGGAGTGGGACCGTTCTTGCGCTTATACTTTGCCGAGAACGAACTTCCGCAGTGTCCGCACTTTATCTTACCCGATAACGGATAGCGGTTTGTGTGTTGCGAACGAACTTCTTCCGACGGTCTGTTCTTGTCGAGTATGTACTGCGCCTCGTCCCACATCTCACGGTCGATAATCGGCTCGTGGTGGTTTGGGATAAACGGCTTTTCTTCTTCGCCGTTGTTGTATTTTTTCTTGTGAGTTAAATAGTCGGGCGTAAAAGTCTTTTTCTGCAGCAAATCACCGCAGTATTTCTCGTTTCGCAGGATTTTCAGAATAGTAGTATTTGACCATGTGCTGTTTCCTTTGAGGGTTTTATAGCCCTCTTCCCGAAGTTCTCGAGCAATCGTGCAAGTGCCCTTGTGCTCACGCACGAACTTGTGGTAAATCAGTCGCACGATCTCCGCACCGCTTTCGTTTATGTGCATCTTGCCGTCTTTTACATCGTAGCCAAGCATACTGCATCCGAAAACAACGCCACGTTCCATCTGCCGCAGTTGTCCCCATTTTACTCGCACGGATGTTTTCCGGCTTTCTTCCTGTGCCCAGCTTGCATTTTGCGTCATTTTGAATTCATAATCGTCTTCAAGCGTGTTTATCCGATCCAGAATGAATTGAACTCCGATGCCCAGTCTTCGAAGTTCTCGTATGTACATAATGGCATCCAATGTGTTTCTTGCAAAACGGCTGACTTCTTTTGTAAGAATAAGGCTGAATTTGCCAATCCTTGCATCATCAAGCATCTTCTGAAAGGCTTTTCGTTTCTCTGTGCTTGTTCCACTTAAGCCTTCATCGGCATAAACTTCATAAAGCTCCCAATCGGGATTGCGATTTATCTCTTGCTCGAAATACCGCTTCTGACTCTCAAATGAATTTGCCTGATCATCCTTGTCTGTCGATACTCGGCAGTACGCTGCTACATAAATCATGTTATTCCTCCTTCCGTTTAGATTTTACTTTGCGTTGTTCTGAGCCGCAAAACTTTCCCGGTTTTGATTTTTCTTTTCCAAAAGAGCCAAAGCCGCTTCATATTGCCTGAAGTTAAGCTTTTTGTTTTCATAAAGAGCAAGAAGCATTGCTTTCTGAAGCTCAAGGGTGAATGCGGTGTTTGCA
>JAZNAQ010000009.1:0-31725 GCA_045586595.1 Eubacteriales bacterium
CTTAAGAATATCGGAATAACTTTGGCAGATTAGGAAGTGGCTTACCAATGACAAAAATTTTGCTTTCCGGTTGTAACGGACGAATGGGTAAGGCTATATCTGAAATGTGTCAGAAGAACCCCGGAACAACCATTGTGGCTGGTCTTGACCTTTGCACAGAACGCAGATTTGATTATCCTGTGTATGAGTCTGTTGCTGAAATCAACGAAGAAATTGATGTAGTTATAGATTTTTCAAATCCTAAAAATCTATCTTCACTTCTTGATTTTTGTACCACAAATAAAATACCCGCCGTACTTTGTACTACAGGTTTCTCGAAAGATGATATTGCTCTTATCGAAAACGCTTCAAAAGTAATACCGGTTTTCCGTTCAGGCAATATGTCTCTTGGTATCAATGTACTCATGATGCTTGCTCGCCGAGCTGCCAAAGTCCTTGGTGATAGTTTTGACATTGAAATAATTGAACGCCACCACAACCAAAAGCTTGACGCGCCAAGCGGTACTGCAATTATGCTTGCAGAAGCTGTAGAATCGGCACTTCCATATCAGTCAGAGCGCGTATATGACAGACATAGTGTCCGAGCAAAACGTGCATATAACGAGATAGGAATGCACTCTGTGCGAGGCGGAACTATTGTAGGCGAACACGAGGTTATCTTTGCAGGAGAAAATGAGACCATTGAACTTTCTCACTCAGCTCAATCAAGAGAGGTTTTTGCTGCGGGCGCAATTAAGGCCGCTATATATCTCTCATCATGCGATAGAGCAGGGAAGTACACCATGGATGACCTTATCAGCAGTTGTATGGATATATAATTGTTGTGTATTTTGCTAAATCTTAAATTTACAGTTTTATGTTGTTGACATCTTATATTATTTATAGACTCAACAAAATATAGAGTTTCTAAACAACCACACCTACAACAGGTGCGGTTGTTTTTTACGTCTTTACGAGGTTGACATAACCTCGTTTACATAACCCCTTTGTGCTAATTAACAAAAAATCCCCAAAACCAAATATTTCACTTGCATTTGCATCGGTTTTGAGGTATATTTTATCTACATGGTATTATGTAAATCATTTAGTGGAGGAAATAGTTTTGGCAGAATTACCAGGAGTTTCTTTTATTGGCGGCGGAAATATGGCAGGAGCCATCATAGACGCCCTTTTAGCATCTTTAATATTGCCACCGGACAGAATTTCTGTTTTTGACCCCTCAGAGAGCAAGCGCACAGAATTCAGACAGAAAAAAATCAATGTTGCAAAATCAAACATTGAACTTGCTCAAAAAAATGACATACTTATCCTTGCTGTAAAACCACAGGTTATAGACTCAGTATTACAAGAACTTGCCGGCAAACTTCAAAGCAAATGCGTAGTTTCTATCGCAGCAGGAATTTCTGTTGAACACATCAAATCAATGATCGGCAACGAAATCCCCGTAATTCGCGCACTCCCAAATACGCCTATGTTGATTTTGGAAGGAATGACGGTTATCGCCGAGGCCCCGGAAGTCTTCAAAGATATTTTTGATTTCGTTGTATCTATATTTAAAGCGGCAGGTGAGGTGGTTGTTCTCCCCGAAAGCAGTATTAATGAGGCAATACCTCTTTCAAGCTCAAGCCCTGCATTTTTCTTTAGAATGTTAGAAGCTATGGCAACATCCGGTGTCAATACAGGGATTTCTTACGATGATGCATTTAAGCTATCTGCTGTAGCTATGATTGGTTCAGCAAAATATGCGTTAAAAAGTGACAAATCTCCTACAGAACTCATAAAACAAGTGTCTTCACCCGGAGGAACAACCGTTGCCGCACTTACAGCTTTTGATGATTTTGATTTTGAAGCTTTTATAAACGAAGTATCTGCTCGTTGCATCAAACGAGCGTATGAACTCGGAAATCCTAGCGAAAAGTAAGGAATACAAAGACAAGCTCGTTCATATTTATCTATTATAGGTATAATATGAAAGGGGACGTCTAACGTGCGAAAACTTAACGCAAAAAAAATACCGGTTGCAGTGTTTGGCAACATATCTCTTAACGCTGCAATAATGATTATCTTTTTTCTTGTCGGAATGGTCGCCGGATGCATATTTAATGTATACGCAAACGATGCCGGCAGCAACATATTATTCAACAACAATTTAAAAGAAATTGCTACAAACGGTGCAACAACATATTCTTTTACGAAGACGTACATTAATTTAGTAAAATATCCGGCAATTATTTTTCTGCTTGGATATACCGCTCTTGGCATATTTGCAATCCCTCTCGCGGTCTCAATTAAAGGTTTTTTTATCTCGTTCTCAGTATCGTCTGTAATACAAGCTTTTGGGATGAGTGGTTTTTGTGCGGCTTTAGCAATGTTCGGGTTACAAACCATGGTGTCTATCCCTTGCATTATTATAATGGCTTCTTTTTCGCTTGAAACATCCAAGCTCTTTACAAATGTTTTACACCGTTCGAAAAAACAAGTTTCTTCAAATTTCACAAACCCTTCACTGCATATTATACTCTTTATAATAACGGCAATTTTGCTCCTTATATTTGCTCTGTTTGATACTTTGCTTACACCCACGCTTGTTTCTCTTGTTGCTAAAAATATTTTCTAACAAACCGAGGTATTTAAATGATTGACTACATAAGCGAATTTGAATTATATTTACAACAGAACAAAAGCGCTTCATATAACACGGTAGTTTCTTATATTCGTGACATATGTAAGTTCAATGAGTTTTCATACGAAAACGGCATAAAAGATATCAAAAAATGCACAGAAAAAGATATTTCAAAATACATTGAGCACTTAAATAATGACGGAAAGTCCTGCGCTACAATTACAAGAGCCATTGCATCGCTGAGAGCTTTCTTTACATACCTGATGTCTTTGAATGTCGTTTCTAAAAACCCAACACGAAATATAAAGTCTCAAAAAAAGAAAAAGACATTGCCTCGTATACTCACAAACAAAGAAGTCGATTTATTTCTCAGCCAACCCAAATGTGACTCGCTGAAAGGGTATCGTGACAAAGCCATGCTTGAGCTTTTGTACGCCACAGGAATACGCGTTAGCGAGCTTATTTCCTTGAATATGAATGACATTAATATCAACCTTGGTTTTGTGCGTTGCGGAAAGGGAAGTGGAGAGAGAATTATACCCATGTATCCTGCGGCAATCTCCGCGGTAAAAGATTACATAACTTCCGCAAGACCGCTCCTTACAAACCCTGCTGAAAATTCACTTTTTGTAAATTTAAACGGCGAAAGAATGACCCGACAGGGATTTTGGAAAATTATAAAACATTATCAGCAAACCGCTAAAATAACGACAGAAATCACCCCGCATGTTCTAAGACATTCATTTGCCGCACACCTCCTCGCCAACGGCGCAGATATTGATGTTATCAAAGAAATGATGGGACACTCTGATATATCATCAACACTTGTATACACACAGTTGATAAAGAACAACTTAAAAAGTTCTTATATCAAATTCCATCCTCGAGCCTGATACAATTACTATATACAAAAGAAACGGAGAAATTAACGTGTCACTTTTTAATTTCAACAAAAATATAACCAAAAACCAAAACAAGGAAAAACGCGCCATCTTTAGATACTTCGAAATAATTTATACAAAATTCTCAAAGCTCATTTTGTTAAACCTCATGTATTTTGCCTGCATTGTGCCGTTACTGTGCGGAATCATCTACTTCACATGCGTTATATTCGGAGCTTCTGCACAAACTGTACAGACCTTCTTTTTTATACATATGTCGGTATGGATAACCGAACTTATCCCTTTACCAATTTTTATCGTGTTATTTATCATTTCACTTGCGGCATACGGCCCGCTCACAGCCGGCTTTACTTATTGTATACGAAACATGGTAACTGGCAAACACTTTTGGATGAGCGAGATGTTCTCACGCGCAAAAAGCAACTTGAAACAAGGGTTTGTTTTTGGAATAATTGATATAACAGTACTGTTTAGCCTTATACTTTATCTTGCAGCTGATACATCATCACTCCAGGGAAACAGTTTAGTGTTCTACCAAAGTGCAAAAATACTTGCAGTAATCATTTCGGTCATATACTTCTGGATACGTTTTTATACCTATTCGATAGCCGTTACATTTGAACTTTCTGTTAAAGACATATTCAAAAACGCACTTATATTTTGCGTACTCGGCTTCTTTAAAAACATAATCTCAATACTTCTTATCGCTTTTATATCATTCACTTTCACATCGACACCTAAAGTTGACTTAGTCCTCATAGCAACCTTGTTCTTTTCAATATGCCGTTTTTCAACAGTATTTTCAACATATCCGATAATCGAAAAATATATGATTAAAGCGACAAAGAAAGCAAAGCAGAGCAAAACTGAAGAAATAGAATAAATAAAAAACGGTTTAAAGCATTTTTGGCTTTAAACCGTTTTCATTAAAGAGTTTATTCATCTTTTATATTTTTATATGTAGACAGAGGATTGGCCTGTGCCGCAACTCTCAGAGTCTCACTATCTGCATGGGTATAAATCTCTGTAGTATTTAGATGTTCATGCCCTAGAACCTCCTGGAGAGCCTTTACATCAACTCCGTTTTTATACATTAGTGTAGCAGATGTGTGACGTAGCTTATGAACCGATATTCTCGAATCGAGCCCTGCGAAACTGCAGTATTTCTTAACAAGCCACTTCACGGTGGACGTGCTAATTCTATTACCTTTTCGGCTTATAAACATAGCTTTTTCGTCTTTTTGTTTAATGTTCGTCATTTTCGAGCGTTCTTCTAAATAGTTTGACAATGCAGTTAAAGTTGCATCATTGAGGTATACAACACGTTCTTTTCTGCCTTTACCAAGAACACGCAAGGTTTCTTCCTTTACATCACCAAGATTTATACCTGTAAGCTCAGAAACACGCAAACCACAATTTAAAAACAGCATTATAATACAGAAATCGCGCGTTTTAAACTCACCATCTATACTTTGCAGAAGTTTAACGCTCTCATCATATGTAAGATAATTCGGTAGTTTTGCGCGATTTTTTGGAAATTCAAGCTCAGACATAGGATTTTCTGATATCTTGCTTGTTTTTTGTAAGTATTTATAAAAACTCCTCAAAGACGATACCTTGCGAGCTCGTGTAGCAGGCGAAAGACCGTATTCAGAAAATTGGCTGTTATGAAATTTTTTTCTTTCTGTGGATAGGTAATCAAAGTATTCATAGACATCTGTTAATTTTATTTGTTTTATAAAATCTATATCAATGTCACTAATATCTATTAACGCAAGCCCGTCAGAATCAGAAATCTGCGCTTTACCAAAAACAACTTTCATATATTTAAAAAAAGTTCTTAAGTCTAAAAGATATTCGTTAATTGTGCCGGGAGACTTATCATTAATTGTGTTCATGTAATTTGCAAATTCACGAACAAGCTGCGGCATTTTTGATATTTCTTCACGAGTCATAACTATCACCACATTTCTTTATTATATTTATAATAACATATCATTTCCGTAAATTCAATCCCCCGAATTGAACAAAATTTTTATTTTGTTCAATTCGGTTAATATGACTCTATATCTCCCCTTAGACATCAATTTCGTCTTAATGCTTCTATTGGCTCAAGCCTTGAGGCTTTAAATGCAGGTATTACAGAAAAAATTCCACCGCAAAAAAACGAAACAATCTCAGCAGCTGCAAAGGTTTTAAAATTAAATATAAAGCCAAGGTTTAATAGGTTTGAAATCATAAATGTGATTGAACAACCAATAACAGCCCCAAGCGTTCCTCCAATTAACGCAATCATTATTGATTCAAACAAAAAGCACAACAGTATATCTTTAGACTTTGCCCCTACTGCCATACAAACACCTATTTCCCTTTTTCTTTCTGCTGTTGATGAAAACATGGTATTCATAATGCCCAAGCCTGCAACACAAAGTGAAATTCCGGCAATAGCACTGATAAAGAGCGAAATAAGCTCTGTTATTGACTTAATTTCTCCCATTTTTGATGTTACATTTTCAGAAATGTAACTATTAGGTGAAGATTTTATATTAGACAAATATTCCGCAAATTCAGCTCCATCAGAATTGTATTCACCAGTACATTTTATTGCTATTTGGCTTATCTCATCTTTTCCTCTCAATTCATTAAGGGTTGAATATGGTAAATACAAAAAATCCGGCATATTATTACCAAACATTTGATTAATTCCGTCTTTTTGTGACTTTATAACCCCAATTATTTCGAGTTTTTCATTATATCCATTAAACTTAATAACCAAATCTTTCCCTACAACATTTGTTCTGCGATATGTTTTTAAAGCAAGCTCATCATCAACAACAACAACTCGTCCGCCTTTTTTTATATCAGATATGTTAGGCACACGCCCGTGAAGCAAAGTAACGTTATACACTCGGTCTGCCTGCTCACCTACACCAAACAAAACAGCGTTTGACATTATTTGATTCATCTTAAATGTACCTATCTCCAGCACTACAGGCAACGTCATTAATATATTGTCAAATCTTTTCTCAAGCTTTTTTGCATCCTCCGCAACTAAAGGCACAGAGTTTTTATCCTGACTTTGATATACCGAAACTCCGCTAAGCCCCAACTTCTCAAGTTCTTTTGTTATCAACCTTTCCCCGCTCGAACCGACTGACGACACTAACAATACTGATGATACCCCTATCATTACCGACAGCGCAGTAAGTGCACTTCGTGTTTTTCCACGAAAAGCGTTAATTGAAGCTATTTTTAAGACATCTTTTATACTCATATTATAAACCTATTACTTTGCTGTTTTCTTTCACATCTTCCGAAGGGCTTAAAATAACTAAATCCTTTTCGCTTATTCCCTTTCTTATTTCAACCTCTTCATCAAGCTCAAACCCTATATCCACATAACACCTTTTTGCAATTCCATTTTTAACACAGAACACATATTCCCTGTTATTATCATCTTGCAATATACATTCATATGGCAATGTGATTGCATTTTTTATCGTATCAGACGTTATTTTCGTATTTACATTTAACTCCGGACGTAGCATACCGTCCGGATTTTGTATACTTATAACGGCTTCAATATACGTCTCCCCGTCTCCAGTAAGCGATGGCATATACTTTGCTACCGGATAAATACACTCGATTAAGCCAGAATAAACAGTCTCTCCAAAGGCTTCTGCGGTAATTTCCACACTCTCACCTTCTTGTATTTTTGAAGAGTACTGTTCTGGAATCATTGTTTTTACATATAAATCAGAAAAATCAGAAATACTTATTAGCTTGTTGATTGCGCTTACATTTTCACCCACCTGAATATTTAAAGATGTTACAACCCCGGCTATAGGGCTTTTTATAATACGATTTTGTGGCTCAAGCTGTAATCTTGTTTCTTCGGCTGAATCCAAATTCACCGCAACGCCGTACTCCTCAAAAACAGAAGTTATTCCACTAGTGTCTATGTTGTAACTCTCAAACGCATCAGTTTCCATAGAAACAGGCTCTATTTCGGCTAAAACAGCACCTTTTTCAACCACATCACCGATAGAAACATTAACAGATTTAACCCTTGCAATGCCATCAATATATATATCGCGTTTGTTGGCCTCTTTAATTTTTCCGTTTGCGTTTATATAATCATATATATTTTTTACCTGTGGGCTTACTGTAAGTACTTGTATTTCACTTTTCTCATCTGATTCAGGAGAGTATGCCCACATTACAGATATAACTAATATAGTTAATATAACTGTAACGATACATCTTTTCATAACGCACACGTCCTCCTAATATAGAATATTTTTTATGCTTTTCGCAAACATTACTAGAAAGATATTTGAGGTGTTGAATATGGGCTTTATTCCTTGTACGAGCAACTGTAAATACCAACAAGACGGAACATGCTCACTCGAACAAGCTTCTTCTATTGGAATTGTGTCCGACTCAGGCTGTATTCATTATGTCCCGAAAGAAGTCTCTGAATACAGTTTTGAAAAAATAAAAAAAGATAATACGCACTAAAATATGCATTTTTAAAACAACACATAAAAACACCTACTAACTAATTAGTCAGTAGGTGTTTTGAATTTTAATTTTAGTTATCACATTCTTCAAGAACTGCTTTGCAAGCTGCGGCAGACTTATGGAATAAGGAAAGCTCCTCATCTGTTATATTTGGAAGAAGAACCTTTTTCGCACCGCTTGAACCTATTATTGTCGGAAGCGAAAGAGCAACATCACTCACGCCAAACTCGCCGTCAAGAACGGTACTTACCGTACGAATAGTATCACTGTCACGCAAAAGCGAATCAACAAGGGTTGCAACACATACTGCAACACCATAATATGTCGCTCCTTTGCGTTTAATAATATCTGCTCCGCCCTTTTTTATCTCATTAAGAATATGAGTTTTGACATCTTCATTAAACGCAATTCCGTTATTTTTGCAATAATCACTGATTTCAATACCTGCAATATGAGTATTGCTCCACACCGGAACTTGTGAGTCACCGTGTTCACCTATGATATATCCGTGAATATTAGTACAGTCAATACCTGTAACGGACGCAAGCGCACTCCTTAAACGGATTGTATCAAGTGTTGTTCCGCTTCCGAGAACCATGCCCTTAGGCAGTCCTGTCCACTTTGAAATCATATAGGTGAGTATATCAACAGGATTTGCAACTACAAGAATTACGCCACCGTTATAATATTTCATTATGCTTTCGGTAATTCCCTTGGCGATAGCAGTGTTTTTCTTTGCAAGGTCAAGACGAGTTTCCCCAACCTTTCTGTTTGCACCTGCTGTGATAACAATAACATCACAATCTCTTACACAAGAATAGTCTCCTGCATATACATCCATCGAGCCCAAAAACGGCAATCCGTGAGCTATATCAGCAGCTTCGCCGATGGCCTTATCTGCATTAACGTCGATAAGTACGAGCTCCGAACAAACCTTTTTAAGCGCTATTGCATAAGCGGAGGCAGCACCGACAAAACCGGCACCAATAATCGCTACTTTTGATTTTTTCTTTTTCATTTTCAATACCTCAAAAAGCTATTACGTGATGTCTTTAAGATTACCCGAAAGCAATAAAATATTACATCTTGGATTTAGCTAAATCTGCAAGAACTGCAAATGCTGCAGGGTCATTATGTGCCATATCAGCAAGCATCTTACGGTTAATATCAACATTAGCCTTTTTAAGTCCGTTCATAAAACGTGAATAGTTGATACCGTTCATCTTTGCAGCAGCAGAAATTCTGGTAATCCAGAGGCGGCGGAAATCACGCTTTTTACGCTTACGACCAACATAAGCATATGTGAGCGACTTCATAACAGCCTGGTTAGCCATCTTAAAGTGCTTGGATTTTGCACCCCAATAGCCCTTTGCGAGCTTTAAAATCTTTTTTCTTCTTTTGCGCGTCATCATTGCGCCTTTAACTCTAGCCATTCTAAACAGCCTCCTAATTCATAAATTTTAATTGTAAGGAACTAAACGCTTGAGTGTTGCTTCGTTAGCCGGTGAAGCATATGCAGACTGACGAAGACCTCTTTTGAGCTTTGTGCTCTTCTTGTTCAAGATATGGCGTCTGTTGGCGCGGTTAATCTTTACCTTGCCGTTTTTAGTAACCTTGAAACGCTTGGATGCACCGCTATGTGTTTTAATTTTGGGCATTTTTATTTCTCCTCTCGTAAATTAATTGTTAATTTGATTTCGGCGGAACTTTAGAAGTCAGAAACATTATCATCTGACGTCCTTCAAGCTTCGGAATCTTGTCAACATTACAGAACTCTGCACAACCATCGGCAAAACGCTTAAGCAATTCTGTACCGAGGTTTGTATGTGCAAGCTCACGACCTTTAAAGCGAACAGCAACTTTAACCTTGCAACCCGATTTCAAAAATTTGATTGCATTATTCATCTTCACTTCAAAGTCATGTACATCAATGCTTGGTGTCATACGAACTTCTTTTATGTCGATTACACGCTGGTTTTTTCGCGCTTCCTTTTCTCTCTTATCCTGTTCAAACTTAAATTTGCCGTAATCCATAATTCGGCAAACCGGAGGAACAGCCTGCGGCGCAATCTTTACAAGGTCAAGGCCGCTCTCATCTGCGAGCTTAAAAGCTTCGTCAAGAGCAACAACGCCAACCTGATTACCCTCGGCATCAATAAGACGGATTTCTTTGTCGCGAATTTCTTCATTGATTTGATGTTCTAACTTGCTGATACTAAAGCACCTCCAAAACTAAAAGCACGGGCATAACCTGCCCGTGCTCAAACAAACGCTACAAATCACAGCAAACTGCTGTAATAAATGCCGGTGTTTACCTCTTCACATTGCTTGAGGTGAGGACGGGAAAGCCCTACTTTCTTCTAACAGACGTTAGTATACCACTATTATCCGTTAAAGTCAACAAGTTTTCAGAATTTTTTTATTTAACAATTTTTTTATTGATTTATTCCTAAGAAAGAGGTATCCTATATACAAAGGAGAGTGACATAAATGGACAACAAATTTGGAGCAGATATCATCACTTTAACAGACGACGAAGGAAACGAATACGAATTTGAGCATATCGACACAATCGAACTCAACGGAAAAATGTATCTCGCTTTCACTGAGGCAAATGAAACAAACGACGACGAAGGCATTTCTGAAATTATAATTCTCCGTCTTGACAAAGACGAAGCTGGTGAAGAAATCCTCTCTACCGTGGATGACGAAGCAGAGCTCGAAGCTGCATATGAAGCCTTTATGGAAGAGGCTCTTGACGACAGCGAAGAGGAATAATTCGGACATGCGCGCTGTTGCAGTACATGCCCGCTGGTGATATAATAAAATATAAGGTAGGTAGACCCCTGCTCTGTGCGTGATGTATCATTTTAAACCCACATTACTACAAAGGGATTCCAGCCTTCCTGAACGGATAGCAGGCCTCCCGATGTGTTTTCTGCGCGTCGGACGTTGGAAGCTCATGAATTTCAGGAGAGGAAACCCACCTGCTTTCGTGCAGGTTATAAACTGATACACACGGCAGTTGCGGGGGAAATTTATATGGATATTAAATTTGCACGTCTAGCCGCTCTAGTCGGAGAAAACGCCGTTTCCTCCCTCGCAAAGCGTCACGTTATGATTTTTGGTGTCGGTGGAGTCGGTGGGTATGCCGCAGAGGCGATAGCCCGCTCGGGTATAAAAAAAATAACGATAGTTGATTTTGATACCGTAAACGAAACGAACATAAACCGTCAACTATGTGCACTCGACAGCACAATAGGGCTCAATAAAGTTGACGTTATGGCAAGCAGGCTTTCCGACATCAACCCCGATGCAGAAATAGTGGCAGATACAACCAGATACACAAAAGATACAAGAGAATACTTTTTATCACAAAAACCGGATTATATAATCGACGCCATTGATTGTGTAACCGATAAAATTGATTTGATTTATGAGGCAAAGCAACGCGATATACCGATTATATCTGCTATGGGAGCGGGAAATAAGCTTGATGCATCCGCCTTTAGCGTTTCAGATATAAGTAAAACAAGTGTTTGCCCTTTGGCGAAGGTAATGCGAAAAGAACTCGGGATTCGCGGCATAAAGCATTTAAAAGTTGTTTTTTCTGATGAGCTGCCGGTTGTGAAGACCAGGACTCCTGCAAGTGCCGCATGGGTAGTAGGAGCTGCCGGGCTTCTTCTCGCGGGAGAAGTAATTAAAGACTTGATAAAAGAGACGGACTGATTAGTCTGTCTCTCTTGCTTTTCTTGCCGTCTTTCTCGGGTCTTTATCAAGTATCTCCCATCCGTTTAGCGGAAGTCTTTGCATTGCATTAAAAATCTTGGTAGAATATCCCGGATACCTAGAGTTCATATTAGCTACAAATTCTTTAATTTCCTGCCGCTTGGTATTACCGTTTGCAGGACATGGGTTTTTAACCACAGGCAATCCAAGTTTTTTTACAGTCCTTCGCACCAAATATTCATCTACATATAACAGCGGGCGTATCTGCCACAAACCCTTTCGGTCAAGATGCGTTACCGGAGAAAAACACGATATTCTCCCCTCATATATCTGTGACATTAAAAACGTCTCAACTGCATCATTAAAATTGTGTCCCAAAGCAATTTTATTACAGCCTAATCTCAACGCCTCATCATGAAGCATCCCTCTACGCATCTTTGCACACAGCGCACACGGATTCTCTTCTTTTCTTATATCAAATATAATCTCAAATATGTTACTGTCAACTATTGAATACTCAATGTTATGTCGCATACAAAGTTCTTTTATCTCGGAAAAATCGCTTTTGCCGGGAGCTGAGTCTATAGTAATCGCCTTAATATCAAACTTCTTTGTATAGAATCTGCGAAGTTCAGACAAAGCAAGAAGTGTAAGAACAGAATCCTTCCCTCCCGAAACTCCTACGCCGATAATGTCACCATTTTCTATCATTTTGTACTCTGCTATGCACTTTCTTGTAAGACTTAACACACGTTGCATGTAATAACACCACCAAAAATTTTAATTTGCAATTTGAGAATATAAGAGTATTTGCAAGGAAACAAGAGAAAACAAGAGTTTGTAAAATCTAAATTAAAAAATCCCAAAATAAGTGTTGACATTTTCTCGCAAAAAGTGTAATATGATAACTGCTCGTAATGAGATTATATACTAAGTAGCGTAAAAAGGGAATGTTTTTTTACATTCTTTTTTCACGATACTTAGAGAATCTGTTACGAAGATAAAACAAACGGAGGGCATAAAATGTCTACATTTATGGCAAATGAGAAGACCGTTACTCGTAAATGGTACATTCTCGACGCTGCGAATAAGCCCCTCGGCGAGACTGCAGCTCAGGCTGCTGTTCTTCTTCGCGGCAAGCACAAGACTGACTACACCCCGCACGTTGACTGCGGCGATTTCGTAGTTGTCATCAACGCTGCTAAGGCAGTTCTCACAGGAAATAAGCTTAACCAGAAGTATTACCGCACTCATTCCGGTTATGTCGGTGGCCTCAAAGAGGTTCAGTACCGCATCCTTATGCAAGAGAAGCCGGAACTCGCTATGGAGCTTGCTGTTAAGGGCATGATTCCGAGAAACGTACTCGGCAGAAAGGCTCTTAGCCGCCTCAAAGTATTCGCAGGCGCTGAGCATTGCCATGCTGCACAGAAGCCGGTAATGTTCACTTCGTATGAGGAGGTAAAATAATGTATACACCTAAGAAGCCTTATTTTTATGGTACAGGAAGAAGAAAGTCCTCTGTCGCAAGAGTTCACGTTTACCCGAACGGCAGCGGTAAAATTACAGTAAACGACCGCACATTAGATAACTATTTTGGTCTTGATACACTCAAGCTCATCGTTCGTCAGCCCCTCGTCACAACAGACATGCTTGACAAGGTTGACATCGTTGCAACAGTTATCGGCGGTGGTGTTACAGGTCAGGCAGGTGCTATCCGTCATGGTATCGCTCGTGCTCTTCTCAAGGTTAACGAAGAGTTCCGCCCGATGCTCAAGAAGGAAGGCTTCCTCACTCGTGACCCGAGAATGAAAGAGCGTAAGAAGTATGGTCTCAAGGCTGCACGTCGTGCTCCCCAGTTCTCAAAGAGATAATTACTCTTTTCAAAAATTACAGCACTCACTTTTGTGGGTGCTGTTTTTTGTATAATTAAAGCCACACAATAGTCGCTTGGTTTTTATTATACAAAAAAAGGCAAGGTTAAAAACCCTTGCCTCTTAAAACTATTTCTTAGAAATACTTGCGAATTGTATCTGTTGCTGTACTCTGGTCAGCACTGATTGTAATTACAAAATCAATCCCATGCTCTTTACCGAAATCATCTGCCCATGTGAGGAAGTCATCAGTCTGCTTTGTAAAGTCACACTTAGAAACCTTATACAAGCTGTCGATAAAAATTTTAGAGAGGTCATAATTGCCGGAATGCATGCCGCATATAAATGCCTTGAGGTGCTCATAGCTCTCAATAAAATATCCGGAAACGTCTACCAAACGTGCCTTATGACTTATATCGTATGTAAGCTTAGTGCCGCGCTCGATGCATGCTACTGTTAAATCTTCAGCAGCGGCCTTATTTGTAAGCTCAATAATCTGTTTTGTTTTTCCATGGCCCTGAAGTCCCATAATTACACGAACCATAATTACTCCTAACTCCGCAAAACCTTGCGGTCTTCGCTTTCACGGCAAGCGATTGCCGAATTTCAACCAAGAGGTTGAGTTATCCTAAGAATATAGTAACATATTTTCGTAAAAATCACAATGTTTTTTTTGATAAAATCTGCTACTTTTTTAAAATTTCTTCTAAAAGGTTTTCATACCCGGGTTTACCAAGTAATGCAAACATATTTTTCTTGTATGCCTCAACGCCGGGTTGATCAAACGGATTTACTCCGAGTGTATACCCAGAAAGGCCACAAGCAAACTCAAAGAAGTATACCATATACCCAAAGTTCTCATCATCGGCACCAGAAAGGTTTATGCAGATATTCGGCACGCCACCGTCTTCGTGTGCGATAGCAGTTCCCTTATATGCATTTTCGTTTACAAAACCGATACTCTTGCCGGAGAGATAATTAAGCCCGTCAAAATCCTCAGCGTTTTCGGGCACAAGAATCTCAGACCCAGGATTGCCGAAAGAAACAACTGTTTCCATCAGCATCCGCTCGCCCTGCTGAATATACTGCCCCATAGAGTGAAGGTCTGCCGTAAACTCAACGGATGCGGGAAAAATACCTACATTATCCTTCCCTTCACTTTCTCCGTAAAGCTGTTTCCACCACTCTGCCATGTATTTGAACTTAGGCTCAAAGCACGCAAGTACCTCTATCTTTTTACCCTTCCGGTACATCACGTTTCTCGCACCGGCATATACCCAAGCAGGGTTTGTAAAGTCCTTTGTATTTACAAGCTTATTCATCGCCTTTTCGGCACCCAAAAGCGCCGCATCGACATCAATGCCTGCAACAGCCATCGGAAGAAGCCCTACCGCAGTCAGCACAGAATACCTGCCACCTACATCATCAGGCACAACAAATGTTTCATACCCTTCATTTGTTGCGAGGTTTTTAAGCGCACCTCGTGTTTTGTCTGTTGTTGCATATATACGGCTTTTTGCGCCGTCTTTGCCGTATTTCTTCTCTATTAGTTCTTTAAAAATACGAAACGCAACTGCCGGCTCTGTAGTCGAGCCTGACTTCGAAATTACATTTATTGAAAAATCACGGTCACCGATAATTTCAATTACTTCTTTTAAATAGTCGGTGCTGAGGTTGTTACCGGCAAAGTATACTTCAGGGTACCCATTAGTCTTCTGGTTATACATATTCCCTTTCAAGAACTCAATCGCAGCACGTGCACCTAGATACGAGCCCCCTATTCCTATAACAACAAGAACATCGGAGTCATTCTTTATCTTCTCGGCACACTTTTTTATACGAGTGAGTTCTTCCCTATCTATTTCAACAGGCAATCTGAGCCAGCCAAGAAAATCAGCACCTGCACCGGTACCGTTAACCAGCATATCATGGGCTTTGGAAAGTTCACACGCAATCGAAGCTAAATCCGCTTCAGAAACAAAACTCTTTGCTCTGCTAATGTCAATACTTATCATTTATTTAACACCCCTTCCGTATCTATTTCTATAATACCTCTTAATACATATTTTTTCAAGAAAAATTTGTCGTTAATGATTTATTTACTTTTTATTTCCCTTTTATTAACACTTCCGCAAAAAAATTTCGAAAATCTCGTGCTACAATAAACATGCAATCAGCAAGAAACGCTTTGCTGTATGCAACCCCATACTCATCCCCCTACAAAGCTCACGGTGTCGTAAGATGCTGTGGGCTTTGACCATTTATAACCAATCAAATATTCAAGAAAAAAGCCACCGAAAGCCGCAACGGCTTTCGATGGCTTTAAATGATTTCTGATTTTAGGAAAGCATCTGCTTTCTTCTTGAAAGATTAAGTGTTCCGTCCTGCATGGATGCAAGGTCATCAAGAGTCTTTCCTGTTCCGTATACAACACAAGAGACCGCTTCATCGGCAACTCTTGTATCAATGCCGGTTTTAGACTGGATAAGTTCTGCAAACCCCCATACAAGCGAACCGCCGCCGGTAAGGACAATTCCGTTTGTAGAAATATCACCGACAAGCTCAGGCGGAGTGCGTTCAAGAACATTGTGTATAGCTTCGACAATTCTTGTTGCCGGCTCTTCAAGTGCCTCATACATTTCACTGGATGTAACCGTAAATATGCGCGGAAGCCCGGTCATAAGGCAACGGCCTTTAATTTCCATTGAAATTTCTTCAGGACGCGGGAATACACATCCAATATTTATCTTAAGGTCCTCTGCTGTACGCTCACCAATAAGCACATTGTGCTTGCGGCGTATGTATTTGATAATATACTCATCAAAATCATCGCCGGCAATTTTTATAGAAGAAGATTCAACTATATTAGAAAGAGATATGACCGCTACATCAGTAGTTCCACCACCGATGTCAATAACCATATTACCATCAGGCTCATCAATTTTTATACCTGCACCGATAGCGGCAGCAATCGGTTCCTCAATGAGAAACACGCTTCTTGCCCCCGCCTGACGCCCTGCGTCGATAACTGCACGTTCTTCAACCTCTGTTATCCCGCTCGGAACGCAGATAACAACACGCGGCTTTATAAGGCTAAAACCACCCATAGCGCGCCTGATAAAGTTCTTTATCATATGCTCTGTCATTTCATAATCAGAAATAACACCTCCGCGAAGAGGACGGATAGCTATAATGTTGCCCGGAGTACGTCCAAGCATCTTCTGTGCCTCAAGACCGACTTTAAGAACCTTATCTGTTGCTTTGTCCACAGCTACAACAGACGGCTCGCGGAGTACAATACCCTTTCCTTTAACGTATACGAGTATAGATGCAGTACCTAAGTCAATTCCTATATCTCTGCTAAACACCATTTTTTACCACCTCAAAATTTATTCACAATACTATTATAACCCATTTTTTTGATTTTTCAATTCCTTTTTTCTCGAACGCGTTTTTGCCACGGTGACTACATAAACTTTATCCGCTCCCGCAGTCTTTAAAACTCTGGCACATTCGCTTACGGTGCTGCCTGTTGTAAGAACATCGTCAATCAGTATAACATTTTTCCCCGAAACGTCTACAGAACATAATTCATATGCACCCAACACATTTGCTTTTCTTCTTGACGCATCTGTCTGTCGCGATTGCGGTGCCGCATCCCTGCATTTTATTAATGTGCGTGTGGGAGCGACTATACCTATTTTGTTGCAAACCTCTTCTGCCAAGAGCTTTGCCTGGTCATACCCTCGGGACCTCAGCCTTTTTTTACTGAGCGGAACCCAAGAAATAATATCATATCGCCCTGTGAGGTTATAATTTATGCACTCCTCAAGATATTCTGAAAAATCGACAGAATACTTCGAAAGTCCCCCGAATTTATATCTTATCAGAGCGTTTCGTACATCACCCTCATAATAGAAACATGAATATACCCCGTCAACAAACATTATGCTGTCTTTTAACTCTTGAGGTTTCGTGTATGGCAAAGTAGCTTTACACCTATCGCACACCCCGTCTTTTTCAAGCACGCGCCTACAAAACACACATTTTGGCGGGAATAAGTATTTATTTAAAAATTCCCAAATTCTCACGTTACCACCTCACAACAAAGAATGTTTACTTATCAATTCAAAAGCTCGATTATCCTTGCTTTCAGAGCGCTGTATCTGTTTCTCTGCTTATTATTATTTATCATATATTTTACAACGCCAAAATCTCCGACTATAATGAGCAAATCACGCGCACGAGTCATCGCTGTATACAGAACACTTCTGTGAAGTAGCATAGGTGCGGCACTATCACTCACAACCAACACAACTGCTCGAAATTCACTGCCCTGCGATTTGTGAACAGTCATTGCATACGCAAGCTCAAGCTCGTTCAACATAGAAAAAGGATAATGAACCAATCTTGAATCAAAATTCACCGTAAGTGTCTCATCACGGTCATCAATACTTATAACTTCCCCTATATCACCGTTAAAAATCCCGTAACCAACTTCTCCGCCGTACATGCCATACCAATTTATTGTGTAATTATTTTTAATCTGCATTACACGGTCGCCTACGCGAAAAAGCCTGTCCCCTATCTTCTTTTCGTCTTTTCCTTCCTCGGCAGGGTTTAATTCGCACTGAAGCCTTCGGTTTAATTCAACAGTACCCGTCACATTCTTTCGGCTTACGGATAGTACCTGTATTTGTGACGACGGTATATTCATATTCTCCGGAAGGCGCGTCTTGCACAACTCGAGAACTGTTTTTACAAGCTCGTCCTCATTAGTTCTCAACAAAAAGAATAGGTCTTTATCTTTCTTTCGAAAATCGGGAACTTCACCATGGTTTACGGCATGTGCACCTACAATAATATCGCTTTCCGCTGCCTGACGAAAAATCCTGTCAAGAGAAACTGTAGGAAACATCTGCGAATTTAAAAGGTCTTTAAACACGTTTCCCGGCCCTACGGACGGTAGCTGGTCTGCATCGCCTACTAAAATAAGCTTACACTTTTGTGGCAATGCCTTTAGTGTCGCCGCAATCAAAGCTATATCCACCATAGACATTTCATCTATTATTAAAACATCCGTTTCAAGCGGGTTTTGCTCGTCACGAACAAACAGAGCTTCTGTCCCGCTCTCATTGTAGCAAATCTCAAGCATGCGGTGTATGGTCTTTGCTTCAACTCCGCAAAACTCGGTTATTCGTTTGGCGGCTCGCCCTGTAGGCGCGGCAATCATCACGCGCAAATCAAGCCGTTCAAACGCAGACAGCATCCCCCTGATAACAGTAGTTTTACCTGTACCAGGGCCTCCTGTTAAAAGAAGAACAGAATTATTAACAGCCATTTCTATTGCCCTTTTCTGCAATGGCTCAAAAACAATCTTTCCCTTTGCCTCTGCTTTTTTAATTATCTCATCACAGTTAAAATCTGATTTATTGTTTTTTAGCGATAAGATTGCGAGTTTTTTTGCAACATAGCTCTCAGCATCGAAAAGCGCTGCCAAATAGCATGCCGTAACACCGCAAATATCCTCTGAAACCACTTCGCCTTCTGCAACCAACCGATCAATAGTCTCGTCTATTTCTGAGGTTTCTACACTTAATAATTGCGCTGTTGCGACACAAAGCTTATCACGCGGGATAAAAGAATGGCCTGCCTCTGAGTTATATCTGAGCTCATATATGACAGCCGCGGTGAGCCTTTCGCGCGCGTTGCCTTCAAAGCCCATATTTATTGCGAGCTTGTCTGCCTTATAAAACGGAACGCCTATTTGCGCAGTTGATAATATATAAGGATTTCGGCGTATAACTTCAGTTGCAGAACGTCCGTAATAATGAAACAGAGCTACTGCTGTTTCAGGTTCGAGCCCGTTTTCATTTACGAACTCCATGAGAAGCATCATTGTATTTTGCAATTCAAACTGCTTACCAATCTGTTCGGCTTTTTTAGCTGTGATTCCTGCAATTTCACAAAGCCGCTTAGGATAACGCTCTATAATATAAAGACTCTCATCACCAAACATGGCAACAATCTTTTCTGCTGTTTTTCTCCCTATACCGCGGATCGTTCCCGATGCCAGATACTCAAGAATCATATCTGCGGTATTCGGAAGAGTCCTATGAAAGGTCGAAATTTTAAATTGCTCACCATACGATGAATGAGTAATCCAGACGCCTGATGCCTCTATGTATTCACCTATTCCGGCAAACGGAACGCACCCCACGGCAATCGTTTCTTCTCCGTTTTCTGTTCGAAGCTTTAAAACCGCATATCCGTTATCGTCATTGCGGAATATAACGGAGTCTATAACGCCGCTGATTATCAATTCTTCGGTCATCGTTTTCCCTCACGATTAATACTTCTTATCTCTTTTATCAAATTATCTATAGAAAACATTTGTCCTCTTTTCTCAGAAAGGATATAATTAAACAAAAAGACGAGAAAAAATATTATACAAAGCGATATTACACATGCAAAAACTGCATCTTTTATTACAGAAAAAAGCATAGAATAACACCTCCGATGTATTCTATGCAGGTGCTGCGTTACGCGTGAAGTGCAAAAAAATCCAAAGCTCCTATGAAACCATAAGAAACACCACCGACAATTATTGCAGCAATTACAACACCGATAAAAATAGCCGGAAGCGCATCCTTAAGCCTCATATTAAGCAACCCCGCAAGCATGGCTCCCGTCCATGCCCCTGTTCCCGGAAGCGGAATGGCAACGATAATTGCAAGCCCGATAATCTTATACTTTTCGATAACGCCCTTATTCTTCATCACCCGCTCTTCGCTCCACTCAGCAAAGCGCCGGAATATTTTTTTTGTTTTAAACCAGTTCAGTACCCCTCTTACACAGAGAATAATAAACGGCGTAAGTAACAAATTCCCAATTATTGACAAGATTATAGTCTCCCAAGCAGGAAGCCCCGCAGCTGCCCCGTACGGAATTGAACCTCGCAACTCAAGAACCGGGGTCATCGCTATACCAATTATCATCAACGCAGAGCTAAGCTCCATAGAAAGAAACGGCACAAAACACACCTTCCCTTTTCTCTGATGTTATAATTATAACATTTTCATCTCGAATAAACAAGCATTATCGTTATTTCATGTAAAATGGAGAGACATGACACAAAATTACATCACATTTATAATCCATTCTGCCAGAAAAACAGTTAACGACGAAAAAGCCGCAACTGTGAGCAAACTTTTCTTGCCAAGTGCAAGCACTATTGCAACTGCAAAGCCGCATGTTGCAGACAAAACAGATGACGTCGAACTAAAAATTGCAGGCACCGTCATTACTGCAAGAACTGTATACGGTATGTAATGCAAAAATGACAGCATTGTTCTGTTTGTTATTTTTTTCTTTATAAGTACAAGCGGAAGCATTCTTATAAGATATGTTATGCCTGCCATAACCAAGAGGTAAAGAAAGAACGGTGTATTATTCATTTTCATATTTCTCCTTTACTTCAATAGGAAAAACAAAGGCAAACAGCAAGCTTGCCGTTACCGCACATATTATCACCGCAAAGCCATCGGGCACATTTTTTAAAAACGGCAGAAATTCAAAACCACAGCTAAGCACTATTGACAAAGTAACCACCAATGCCGTTTTTGTATTTTTTTTCATTTCAGGAACAACGATAGCCACAAACATTCCGTATATTGCAATTCCCAGTGCCGACACCACTCCTGCCGGAAGAATATTGCCCGCAAGAGAACCTATTAACGTACCGATACTCCAACCGAGATACGGCGTAAGTATCAGACCATACATATAGTTTCTTTTGACATTATGGTTCTTTCCCGACGCAACCGCAAACACCTCATCGGTATTTACAAATGCAATCACAAATCTGTCAAACAAGCGTATAGACTTATCCATTTTCTGCGACAACGAAGTCGACATAAGTGCATACCTGAGATTTATTATAATCTGGCACAATGCAAGTTCAGCAAGAGACCCGCCGGCAGTAATTATGGGGACTGCCGCGAGCTGACCCGCCGAGGTTACGTTGGTCATTGATATAAATAGTGTTTCTAAAACACCAAGACCGCTGTCTGTAGCGAATATGCCAAATGCAAAAGCGACAGATATGTACCCAAGGCAAATCGGCATTCCGTCTATTATCCCTTTTATAAAACCACTTTTTCTTTTCATACATTCCGCCCGTCTTTTTTATTGTTTTTGTAAAATGTCTATGTGTTTAAACTAATTGGTAACTCCTTCCAGTGCCACAGGGCGCAGTGAATAAAAGAACAAAAAAGAATTCTTGCTTTTTCATTCTCTAAATTTAATTACTCGTCTCGTGCATTTTGGAGAAGGATTTTTTGTTCTAAAATCAGGT
This sequence comes from Eubacteriales bacterium, assembly GCA_045586595.1. Lineage (GTDB taxonomy): Bacteria > Bacillota > Clostridia > Oscillospirales > JAAYXM01 > SIG480. The sequence continues at coordinate 22,006 of JAZNAQ010000009.1, forward strand.
CATGGCATATCAATTTATTGCTTTCTAAATTCTCTGCAAAAAGCGATACAGCATTGATTTGGGAGTTGTTATATGTGGTGTAATAATATATCCCCTTATCGGTATTACAACAGGATGTGTAATGTGTAATCTCATACTCATCTCCAACCTTTACTACACCCCTGATCTGATATACCGAATAAAGAATATGAAAAAACTGATTTATTATCTCCTGCTCAGTTTTTCCAAAAACAGAGTTGAGCTTTAAAAAACTGGTCTTTACAAATCTTGATGCCGATGACAAATCGCCGGGGAGCCCGATTCCTCCCATTCCCCTCGAATAAGGTTTTAAATCAACTTTATCGGAAAAGAGATTCCTTGTCTCTTCTGCCGTGGTTGACATATAGTTTGTGAGATTGAACATCTGCACATCAAAGGTCGGGTTATTTGTCAAAACTCCAACAGGAGCCTGAAAAACTCTGATACCGTTTTTTGTCTGTTCGACAGCCACCGTTTCAGTTTTATCAGCAATTATCCAATGCAAAGGCGATGGCGTGAGTTTGTCATCAAACGCTTCGCTTGTTATGTTGATTTTCCGAAGTAATCCACAGGCATCCTTTACCGATTCACACTGCGCTAAAATCCAAGGAATGAACTCAAACGATGCAACATTGTCCGCAGCATGAATTCTTTCCGTATACTTTGCATTATCCGGAAAATTTAGTCCTGCCATACTGAGCCCCTTATCGTTTGTTGCATCAAAGTACAGCGGAAAATTTCCACTTTCAATCCCCATACCGATTACTGCAAAATGTTTTTTTAACGTTTTTCCATTTCGAAAAGAGAATTCGAAACCTCTGGGGGTAATTATAACTTTTTCGCCAAAAGAGAGCTCAAAATCAAGATTTCTTCCAAAATAATTACAATCTACCGTAACAGAAATTGCCGTACACACAGACACCACTCCTTTTTGATAGTCTGTGTAGTATAAAACCTGTTTAAACCTTTAAAACCTTAAATTCGTTCTTGTAGCCTCGTGTTAAGTTAGGACAAAAAGATATTCATATTAATCTTACTCTCTATAATCCATTCCAACAACTTCGCCATTAAGTTTGTCAACATAAAATACTATAGGTCCGAGCAGACCATCCTGTGTTGTATCGAATGTTATTTTATATAATTTACTCCCTACAATTTCTGTTTTTTCTTCAAAAAGATATATTGAAGCAGCTTTTTTTAATACAACCTCTTCAACTTTTGGATTTTTAAAATTTTGAATAGTCTCTTTACTTTTGTCGTCAAGCACCTGTTTTGCATATTCAATCGCTTTTTCTGGTGTTATTCCCTCGGGCGGAACATAATCATTTCCCCATGTCGAAAAAAATACAGGCTCATTATTTTTCATTTTTATATAATCAAAAACATACAAGGAAGTAGGAACACAAAATAAAATTATCAATGCGATACCTATAATAGCAATTGATTTTTTCATAAGAATATCCCTTTCCTACAGTATGTTTTAATTATACCATAACTCATGCATCTTTTCAAAAATATTTATATATGTATTTCGAAACAAACACGCCCCGACGGGGGGGTAACCTAGTCGGGGCGTGAAGCGTATTTTTATTCTTCTTCCATGTAAGCCTTTCTGGCTTCTATAATCTTCTGCTGGATATTAGCGGGAGCGTCTTCATATCTCTCAAAGTTGAACTCAAACGAGCCTCTGCCCTGAGTCATTGAACGAAGGTCGATTGTGTATGTGTTCATCTCTGCCATGGGAACTTCAGCCTCAACAACCGAGAGACCGCCCTCCTGCGGGTTCATTCCGAGAACTCTGCCGCGACGCTTGTTAAGGTCACCAATAACATCGCCCATGTAGCTGTCTGGGATGTAAACCTTAAGGCTGCCAATAGGCTCGAGAATAACGGGGTCTGCCTGCGGAAGGCCTGCTTTATAAGCAAGGTTTGCAGCAACCTTAAACGCCATTTCAGATGAGTCTACATCGTGATATGAGCCGTCAACAAGCGTTGCTTTGAGGTAAACTACCGGGAAGCCCGCAAGAACACCCTTTGTTATAGAGTCGCGAAGCCCCTTTTCAACTGCCGGGAAGAAGTTCTTCGGAACTGCGCCGCCTACTACTTTCTCTTCAAATACAAGGTCCTCAACATCGCCGGGCTGGAACTCAATCCAGACATCGCCGAACTGGCCGTGGCCGCCGGACTGTTTCTTGTGTCTGCCTTGTACCTTTACCTTTTTGCGAATCTTCTCGCGGTACGGAACTCTCGGCTCCTGAAGGTCAACCTCTACATTGAAGCGGCTCTTGAGCTTTGAGCAAAGTATATCGATGTGAATATCGCCGTAGCCTGTAACAACAAACTGGCGTGTTTCTGAGTTGTTAACGGTTTTGAATGTAACATCCTCTTCTGCAAGGCGAGCAAGGCCTGAAGCTATCTTTTCTTCTCCGCCCTTCGCCTTCGGGTTTACAGCAAGTGAATATGTAGGTACGGGGAAATTGATACCGTGTAGATGAACACTTTTGTTTGTTGCGCAGAGTGTATCACCTGTTCTTGTAAACGCAAGCTTTGAAACCGCGCCGATATCGCCTGTTGAAATCTCTGTAGCATCAATGCGCTTTTTACCTACAACGTGATACAAGTGGCCAATTTTTTCTGTTTCGCCTGTTCTCGGGTTTAAGAGCGTCATATCGCTTGTAATCTTTCCTGAAAGAACCTTGAAGAATGAGAACTTGCCGTACTGGTCAGAAACAGTTTTGAATACAACAGCAAGCGGGCTGTCATCATCGCCGACAGTAATCTCAACAAGCTCATTATCCTCTGTAACAGCCATATCCTTCGGGGCATCAATCGGGCACGGTGAGTAGCCTACAAGGCCGCGGAGAAGCGCAAGAGAACCGATACCTGTGTATGCAGAGCCTGTAAATACGGGAGCAAGGGTGCCGTCCATAACACCGCGCTTAACGCCGTCCATGTACTCGTCTATTGTGAACTCTTCACCTGCAAAATATTTATCCATGTATTCTTCGCAGGTTTCAGCAACACTTTCTGCAATCTGGCCTCTTGCCATAAGAGCTCTCTCCATGCACTGCGGAGGAATCGGCATTTCAACTGCTGCGCCGTCTTTTAGCTCATAAGCCTTCATCGGGATGAGGTCGATAATACCTATAATCTTTTCGTCAACGATTGCAGGGATAACCATCGGGCAGACCGATACACCAAACTTTTCACGGAGCTGTTCATATACAGTATAGTAACGAGCATTTTCTTCGTCAATCTTGGATATGTAAATCATGCGCGGCATTTTCTTCTCGTTTACGCGCTTCCAAGCAAGCTCTGTGCCTACTTCAACGCCTGTTTTGGCTGTGCATACAATGATTGCGGCGTCAGCTACACGCATTGCCTGATATACTTCGCCTACAAAATCAAAATATCCCGGAGTATCTATAAAATTAAACTTATGGTCATAAAACTCAACCGGTACAACAGACGCAGAAACGCTGAATTTTCTCTTTATTTCTTCCGCATCAAAGTCTGAAACAGTATTGCCGTCTGAAACCTTACCGAGACGGTCAATATTCTTTGTCATATAAAGCAGGCTTTCAACAAGCGACGTCTTTCCGTCGCCACCGTGGCCTAACAGACATACGTTTCTTATTTTTTGTACAGGGTATGCATTCATGTGTTCCTACTCTCCTTTTTACCTATAATTAAGTGACTCGCAAATGTTAAGCAAGTATTAATTTTTATTAATTATATAACATAATGAGAAAAAATACAAGTAAAATTTTGTGCAAAATGCGTTTTTATTTAAAATTTTTCAAGAAGTACTTTTTGCAAAATACACAAAACACGTTAAATAAATAACAAAACACGGATATATCACAAAAAAATGATATATCCGTGTTATTTCTTGTCACTTACGCTTTTAGTTTTGCTATGCTTTCGTCGATATTTGCAATAAGAGCAGTTGCTTTGGCAAGCTTCTCGCGCTCTGCCTCAACAACAGCTGCAGGAGCTTTTGCAACAAACCCTGCATTATTCAGCTTTCCGTTAATCATGTTGAGGTCTTTTTCGCACTTCTCGCGTTCTTTCATAAGGCGCTTAATCTCGGCTTCTGTGTCTATAAGCTCGTTCATCGGTATAAACAGCTTTGCCGACTGAGAAATAACCGAAACCATCTTAGAGGTATCCCCTATCTCGTCAGACATGATAACCTCAGAAGCGGAAGCAAGCTTTGTAAAGAACATACTTCCAAGCTCAAACACAGCCTTTGCCTTATCGTCATCGGGGATGATAATGAGCTGTGCTTTCTTTGAAGGCGCAACATTCATCTCCGCTCTGCGGTTTCTTATGCCGCGGATAGCCTGCATGAGAATTTCCATATTGGCTTCTTCTGTCTTAAAGTTGAGTTCATCACGGCTCTCCGGCCACTTTGAAATCATTATAGATTCGCCGTCATGCGGGAGAGTCTGCCAGATTTCCTCCGTAATAAACGGCATAAACGGGTGAAGGAGCTTTAATGTATTTGACAATACATAGCACAATACCTTTTCAGCTGTTTCACGGCTGTCTTTATCCGCATCATCCGAAAGCCTCGGCTTGACAAGCTCAATATACCAGTCACAGTAGTTATCGCGAATAAACTCCTGAAGCTTTTGCGCTGCGATGCCCAACTCATACTTGTCGATATTATCCGTTATCTCTGAGATAAGAGTGTTGTACTTGGAGATAATCCACTTATCTTCAAGCTCAAGCTTTGAAAGCTCAGGAAGCTCGCACTTGTCAATGTTGAGATTCATCATAACAAAGCGTGAAGCGTTCCAGATTTTATTAGCAAAGTTTCTGTTTGCTTCAACACGTTCAGGTATAAAGCGAGTATCATTGCCCGGAGAGTTTCCCGTTATAAGCGTAAATCTAAGAGCATCCGCGCCGTATTCTTCGATAACTTCAAGCGGGTCTACACCGTTATTTAAAGACTTTGACATCTTTCTGCCGAGCGCGTCTCGGACGATGCCGTGAATAAATACAGTCTTAAACGGTTCAAGCTTTAAATGCTCCATGCCGGAGAAAATCATACGCGCAACCCAGAAGAAGATAATATCATATCCCGTAACCATAACAGATGTTGGATAGAAATAATCAAGCTCAGGTGTTTTTTCAGGCCAACCGAGCGTTGAAAACGGCCAGAGCGCAGATGAGAACCATGTATCAAGAACATCCTCTTCTTGATGGAGCTTTGTGCTGCCGCACTTTGCACACTTTGTCGGGTCTTCACGCGATACATTTACATGACCGCACTCTTCGCAGTAGAACGCAGGAATTCTGTGGCCCCACCAGAGCTGGCGCGAAATACACCAGTCATGAACATTTTCCATCCAGTTTGTATAAATCTTTGAGAAGCGGTCAGGAACAAATTTTACCGTACCGTCGTTAACAACGCGGAGAGCTTCTTCTGCAAGCGGCCCCATCTTGACAAACCACTGCTTTGATGTAAGCGGTTCAACAACCGTATTACAACGATAGCACTGCCCTACATTATGCTTATGGTCGCGGATTTCAATGAGATATCCTTCTTTTTCAAGATCGGCAACAAGCTGCTTGCGTGCTTCGTATCTGTCAAGACCGTTATACTTTCCACCGTTTTCATTTATGCAGCCGTGCTCATCAATAACGAGAATTTCTTCGAGATTATGGCGCTTACCAACCTCAAAGTCATTCGGGTCGTGGCACGGTGTAATCTTAACACAGCCAGTACCGAATTCGCGCTCGACATATTCGTCAGCAATAACCGGAATCTCACGGTTCATAATCGGGAGAATAAGCGTCTTTCCTACGAGGTGAGTATATCTTTCATCCTCAGGATGAACCGCAACAGCTGTATCGCCCATCATTGTTTCGGGGCGCGTTGTTGCAATAACAACATATTCGTCAGAATCCTTAACTGGATATTTGATGTGCCAGAACTTACCGTCCTGCTCACTGTATTCAACCTCAGCATCAGAAAGCGCAGTCGTACAGTTCGGGCACCAGTTAATAATTCTGTTGCCCTGATATATAAGACCTTTTTCATACAGCCTTACAAACACTTCACGAACAGCTTTTGCGCAGATATCGTCCATAGTAAAGCGCGAGCGCTCCCAGTCACATGATGCGCCCATTTTCTTCTGCTGTTCTACAATTCTGTTACCAAACTTATTTTTCCAGTCCCAGACACGCTCAAGAAATTTCTCACGGCCAAGGTCGTGGCGTGTGAGCCCTTCTTCTTCGCGGAGAGCTGCCTCAACCTTTATCTGAGTTGCAATGCCTGCGTGGTCCGTACCCGGAAGCCAGAGCGCAGAATAACCCTGCATACGCTTTGTTCTTGTCAAAACGTCCTGCAACGTGCAGTCAAGAGCGTGGCCGAGGTGAAGCTGCCCCGTAACATTGGGAGGCGGCATAACAATAGAGAACGCCTTTTTGTTCTCATCTACTTCGGCGTGAAAATATCCGTTTTCCTCCCACTCTTTATACAGACGCGCTTCAACGTCATGAGGGTTATAAATCTTATCAAGTTGTTTTGCCATAGATGTTAAACCTCCTTAAAAAATAAAAAGCCCATGTCAACAAATGACATGGGGCGAAAGTGCATACTCCGCGGTACCACCCAAATTCAATGCAAAATGCATCCTCACTGCGGCATGTAACGGTGCCTTCCCACCGGCAAAGCTTACTGAAAACAAGCCCTTTCAGCTTTGCAGCTACGGAGTGACCCTCCCGACTCCCACCTGCCATGCTCGCAGCAAATGCATAGCTCTCTTGAAGGCTTTTGAGACGGTTTTATCTCCATCATCGCTTTTCCATATTAGGATACATTATTATCAAGTTATTGTCAAGCAAAATCTACTGTTAAAATTCACAAAAAACATTATTTATGCATTTGTATATAACGTCGAAAATTATATTAATATAGGAATTTTAAAATTTTTGTGTTGAAAAATCATACCTAAAAGAGTATAATATATATGTATTTTGATTCTGGGAGGGATACCATTGTACAGCGTCGGCGATAAAATCGTGCACCCCCTGCACGGTGCTGGAACTATCGACCAAATAACCACTCAAACGGTTAACGGAAAAGTTCTTGAATACTATATTTTGAAGCTTCCGACAAATAACATGACAATCATGGTCCCTGTCGCTTCATGCGAGCAAATCGGTATCCGCAATATTATAAGCCGCGAGCGCGCAGATGAGCTTATCGCTCTCATCTCAACTATTGATATCGAAGAAAACACGAACTGGAACAAGCGTTACCGTGACAATGCCGCAAAAATAAAAAGCGGCGACCTTGACGAGGTCTGCCGTGTTATAAAATCTCTTACATACCGCGACTTTAAGTCAGGGCTTTCTACAGGAGAGCGTAAAATGCTACACTCGGCAAAACAAATTCTCCTATCTGAGCTTGTTCTTGCAAAAGGCATGACTTATAACGAAATTGAAGCAGAAATTGATAACGCAATATCTTCTGATTTAAAATAGTTTGTAAGAGAAGCCAACTTATGCTATACTAAAGCTGTCTGATATCTCAGGCAGCTTTTTGAAGTATTACCGAGGTGTTCTGTATGTTTAATTTAAATAAAAAAGAAAATACATCAAGAAAAAGAAAGACCTGTGCCGCTGTTGTCCCCGCCGCAGGCTCTTCAAGCCGCATGAAAAAATACGGCGATAAACTTTTTATGGAAGTCGGAGGAACGCCCGTCATCGCATTGACGCTTCTCGCGCTTGAAAACTCAACAAGTATAGATAAAATAATTATTCCCACACGCGAGGAGCTAATACCGATTATTCAGGATATATGTAAAGCATATTCACTTAACAAAGTTAAGTGTATTATAAAAGGCGGGGCCACACGTGCAGAATCCGTATTAAAAGGTGTCCTTGAGGCTGGCGGAAAATTCGACCTTATCGCCATACATGATGCGGCTCGCCCCTTTGTTTCGCAGTGTATTATAGAAAAAACAGTATCCGCAGCCGCGCGTTATAATGCAGCTGCACCTGCAGTCCCCATGAAAGACACAGTAAAGACGGCAGAGAGTGGAATAGTTCTTAAGACAGTTCCCAGAGATACACTGTTTTCAATCCAGACACCGCAAGTGTTTGACTCTGCCCTGATCGCTTCTGCACTCCAAAAAGCCGTCGAAAAAAATTTACCAATTACGGACGATTGCTCTGCTGTAGAAAATATAGGCATGCGTGTATTTTTGACGCAAGGAGATTACTTTAATATCAAAATAACAACCCCCGAAGACTTAATCTTTGCAGAGGCTATTGCCTCACAAAACAAACAGTAAGAGGTGTAAGTTATGCGTATAGGACACGGTTATGACGTTCACAGATTAACAGAGGGCCGGAAACTCATTCTCGGTGGTGTAAATATCCCGTATGAAAAGGGGCTTCTCGGACACAGCGATGCTGACGTACTGCTGCACGCAATTTCGGATGCACTTTTGGGTGCTGCGGCACTCGGCGATATTGGCAAGCATTTTCCTCCCGATGACCCCCAATTTTTAGATGCTGACAGTGTTGAACTTTTAAAACAGGTAAAAAAACTCATTTCAGACAGAGGCTATACTGTTGGTAATGTTGATGCCACAATAATCGCCCAAAAGCCAAAGCTTTTACCGTTTATTGAACAAATGCGAAACAACATTGCCGAGGCCCTTTCTGTTTCGGTTGACCAAATCAGCGTAAAGGCAACAACCGAAGAAAAACTCGGCTTCACCGGAAGCGGCGATGGCATAGCCGCTCACGCAGTTGCACTTATAGAATAATGACATTGCAAGTCCGTTATGTTTTCGGACTTGCAATTTTTTCACAAAAAACCAGTAAGATAAATATATCAAAAACAGGCGGTGTATGATATGTTTATCTTCTCTTCTTTTACACTATTTCTCGCGAATTGCTTATACTTTATCCTGAGCATATCTTCAGGCTCATTTCCAAAACCTTTATCTGCCAAAGAAGAACGTGAGTATTTAGAGCAGTTTGCAAACGGAGACAACAAAGCACGCGATATACTTATAGAGCGGAACTTGAGGCTCGTTGCACATGTTATTAAAAAATACTACACTTCTCCACAAGAGCAAGAAGACCTTATTTCTATCGGCTCAATCGGCTTGATAAAAGCAATAAATACATATAAACCAAACAAAGGAACAAGACTTGCTACATATGCAGCTCGCTGTATCGAAAACGAAATCCTGATGTATTTCAGAGCTGTAAAAAAGACTTCTGCAGAGGTTTCACTATCGGATTCGTTAGATACCGACTCAGACGGCAACTCCCTTGCGCTCCTTGATGTTATAAGCTGTGAAGATATCAGACTTGACAGAGTTGAAAATATGGACACAGAGGATGCGCTCTATAAGCTTATACATAAATGTCTTGAACCGAGAGAACGTGAAATTATAATAATGCGTTATGGATTATATAACATAGCTCCCAAAACACAACACGAAATAGCCAAACACTGTAATATATCCCGCTCTTATGTAAGCAGGATAGAAAAACGCGCACTTGAAAAGCTGAAAATGTCATTTGAAAAATAATGATCCCCCCGTGTAACGGGGGGTATTTCATTTTCGGGCATAGCCCTAACTGTTACTGGCGACGCACAAGTGCGTTTTAGGTTGGCCTGCCAGCCACGCAACTGTTACTTATTACCCATAAATGGGTCCCGCGG
>JAZNAQ010000010.1:0-8425 GCA_045586595.1 Eubacteriales bacterium
GTTAATATGGTAGTAAGTTTTGCTACCGCGATCTCTATAGCAAAGCTTCGGCAAACCGTTTGTCAAATCAACAGTGGCACTGGTTTTATTACTTACCAAAGTAGTGTGCGTACCATCGTCGGATATGCTATACAGATAGAATTTTTCTCCGGAAAAATCGATTGAAGTTGCATCTGCGGGAACAATTACATCAAAGACAGCTACATCAGTTCCGGCACTTGCACAGTTGATTGACTCTTTCTGGGTAGGAACCAGAGTTGTATCACCATTCTTAATGGTGAAAGGAATGGCAGTGCCACAGTCCTTGCAGGTTCCATCTACAAACTGGTGAACCAGCGCAGCAATGGTTTCGGTCTTGGTGCCATCGCATCCTTCAACAGTACATTCAAAGGACTTGACGCCAGTGCTTGTGCAGGTAGGCTCGGTGGTTACTGTGCCTTCGTTCCAGGTGTGACCAAGTGCCTCACCCTCGGTGGTTGCGCAAACAGTACAAGTTTTGGGAGCGGTGCAGGTTGCCTCAACCCAAGTATGAGTTTCGCAGGGAGCATGCTTAAAGGTGATGGTCAAGTTAAGCTGGGGTGCAAGACCGCCGGTACCGATCCAAATTCTGTTTGCAGTATAACTGCCCACACCATTGTTAAGCTGAACAGTAGCCGTTGCGGGGTTATCTACCAAGGGACCACTTGCAGCCTGACCCTCGACAAGAAGAAGTTTAAGAGTAACTGCTTTATCTTTATCTTCAGCATTAACATAGATGGTAATACTCTGCTGCTGATAGTTGAAACCCTGTACCCATTCAGTCCAGTCTGCAACTTTGATTCCTTCAACTTTAAGACCTACGATACCGGAATATTTATCATGGATGGGAGCACCGGAATCGGTATGGTTTGCTTTGGTAAAGGGGATAAGAGTTTCGGGTTTTTCTGCAACGGTAACTTTACCGGCAACAACATTAAAATTGACAGGATCTCCATTATCATCACCGACAAGGAGCTCAGTAATTGTTACTTCTGCATCACCGGCAGGAGCATCTTCTTTGACTTTGAATTTAAGATCAAGAACTTTTCCGTTATACTGGATATTTTTCATATCCGTGTTTTCCCAAAGGAAGTTGTCATTCTGATTGCTAATTGTAACACCATCAATTGTAGCTGAAGTGTACTCTATTTTCTCAAGACGGGTAGTATCATAGGATACTGTCCAAGTGGATGCCATGAAACCGGGGTTGTTGGAAATATCAACGCTGAGGGTAACCTCTTCGCCGGCTTTTTTGGATGCGGAAGAAACAGTAAATGTGGGGTTTTCTGCCGCAAATACGGAAACAGGAAGCATTGTTACTGTCAAGAGCAATGCCATAAGAAATGCCATAATTCTTTTTGTTTGTTTCATTTTTGCTTTATTCCTTTCGTTTTTTTAATTGGAATCAATCAACTTTAATGGTTTTCTGCTTTTTAATTTTTCGGCGCGAAAACCACTATCACCTTCTTTTTTCTGCAATTTTTCAACAAACATCTTTTATGATGCAATTAACATTTTACGAAGCTCGATCAAATCGAAAATATTTGTTGTTCCGTCGGAATTCAAATCCGCATTTGCTCCGTTGATTTCGGTATCGCCTTTAAGCAGATATTCGCGAAGTCCGATAAGATCGAAAATATTTACCGCTCCGTCATTGTTCACATCTCCGGAAATGGTGGATTCCTTTATATTAAGAATTATTCCGCCCGGAGTTGATACGATTGCATTGGTAAGTTCTTCACCATACTGTCCGCTTACGCAAACAAGATATTCGCCCGGTTCCATCCATGCTTCAAAAGCAATGTTTCCGTTTTCGTCCGCATCTCCAAGGTAATACCAACGGGTTACAATGCCGTCGTCCAGATCATCCAAAGGAATATAATAGACTCCGGGTCTTTCGGTTCTGGGGGTATGGGCGGTAGTATAGTTACCGCCCTTTCCTGCAAGATAAACCGTAAGATCAATGGTTTTATTCTGTTCAACTTCCGCGACAACAGTTTTTTCTCCGGCTTTGATGAAATTAAAAACGCTTTTTGGGTCCTGATGGAAACTCCAGTTGGAGAAATGGCCCAATGTAACAATATCACCGTCATGGAGCAAAATCTGATCCGCAGTGGATCCCCAGCCTTCGGAAGCAAGGGGATATTTGTAGTTGTGGTAATAGTTGAAGTTTTCATCCATTCCCCAGAACATTCTGATATACATGGAACCTGTTGAACCTTCGGGGCTGAATACGTTTGAACCGACCAATTCCTGTTCCTTGAGGTAACCTTTTCCCGCATCTTCGGGATCGATTCCGCAATAGAAAATTTCGGTTGCATAAATGAAAGCATGGAGCATTGTTACTTTTCCGTATGCACCTTCTGCCGTTCCGGGCTCAATATCGCTTTCCGGCTTGCCTTCTCCTTCATAATCTTCGTCTTTTCCATAAGTTTCAGAACTGAAGTAATATTGCTGCAAACCATAGAGTGCAAGATCAAAATATGGAACGGTAATTTTTTTGAAAGCAATTACCTCATCTTCCGGAGTTTTAAAAAAACTTGCATCATGCGATACCGAAAGATAAATTTCGACTGAATTGGTTTCTTCTTCCGCATCTGCCGCAAAAGCAGAAACCGGGAACATTGCAAACATCAAAGTAAATGCAATCAGAACTGCACCAAACTTTACAATTGTTTTTTTTATTCCATTCATTTTATGTTTCCTTTAATTATTAACCCAAAAGTCTGTCGCGAAGCGCAATAAGATCGAATATATTAACTTTACCGTCATAGTTCAGGTCTGCGTTTTCAATGCTTACATCAGCGCTGCTGTCAAGAAGATATTCTCTAAGTTTGATAAGGTCGAATACGTTTACAGAACCATCGCCGTTTACATCGCCGGGAAGCGCATCCGTTCCTTCAAAAGGATCGATTGCATCGATTGCGGCTTTTGCCTGTTCAAGAGCTTCCTCTACTTCTGCAAAGGAACCGGCTTCCATAATTGCTTTCTTTCCTTCTTCGATTGCTTTTGCAAGTTTTTCAGCAGCAGCTTCGGTGAAGGATTCGCCGCTTTCGTATGCTACAAGCTCTGCAATACATTCTTCCTGAAGAACAGCTCTTGCTCTGGGTTCTTCCCATTTAAGAATCGGATAACCGTCGTTATAGCTGGTGGGGTTATCCATAAATGCATCGCCGAGGGTTTCCGCATAAGTTTTTAAGGTATCTCCGGTCAGAGCAGTGCCGCCTGCATTGGCTGCCGCGCCAAGAAGGGTATAGTTATTTCTGATTGTTCCTCTGCCGTTTCTTGCAACGCCGTATGCCTTGTCTCCGCTTACAACGCCGAGGTTATAGCAGTTTTCTATATGAAGTATCGGGTTGCTGTCATTAACTCCGCCGATACCGCCGGGATAACCGCCGTTTGTAACAACTGTTCCGGTGTTATAGCAGTTTTTGATCTTCGGCATAGTCATGGAACTCTGAGATTCCGCAAAGCTTGCAATACCTCCGCAAGGGCCGGTTCCGGTTACGTTAACGCGGGAAACACAGTTTTCAACTGTGAAATCAACCATGGTGCTAAATCCGTTTGCAACAATACCGCCCTGTGCGCCAGTCCAGTGAGTGCTATTCTGCACTACAATACCGGAAACACCGAGATTTTTAATAACAGCTCCATTTCCGGGGCGCTGGAACAGAGACTGACCGTAAAAGTCTGTGATATAATGTCCGTTACCGTCAAAGGTTCCGGTATAATAAGAAATGCTTACTCCAAAACCGCCGAGAGAAATATCTTCAACAAGTTTTGCATTTGCGTTGTTGTGGTTGGATGCAAACCACGAGAGTTCATAACCGTTCTGGATAAGATATACTCCGTTTTCATCTTTTTCGGGTTCCATCTGGGTTTTACCGTCCCAAATTGCTCCTCCGAGTTCACGCATTGCGATTACAACAGTCTTTTTGCCGGTGGCATCTTCACCGCCGCCAACGGAAAATTCGCCGTATTCGGGAACATAGCCTTCCATTTTTGCGCTGTAAGAATATGTGCCGTAAATAAGGGAATAGGTGCCATCCTCATTGGCTTCAATTACTCCGGATTTATCTGAAACTTCAATTTCCGCGCCTTCGGGATCGGATTTTACGGTTACGTTAACAACAGGCATTTCGATAACTTCAAAGCTAATGTCGGGAACAATGCATCTGTTTGAATCGGAACCTCCTGCATTGAAGTTTACACCGCGTCCTGAATCGGTCAGTTTTCTGTGACCGCCAAGTTTATCGCCCAAAACAGTGACGTGGATATATCCATCTTCGAAATTGAATGTGCCTGCTTCGGAAAATACAATTTCAATCATATTGTCTGCCGCAAATCCATACTGGGAACCGGAAGCTTTTGCAGTTATGCCTTCCGGAATAGTATAAGTTACTGCATGTCCTTTACCGAATCCGGGGTTATAAATACCGGACATTTTAGGAACAGTTGTATAGATATTGCTGAAAAGAACACGGATAGTATCACCAACAACAATTGTCTCGTCGCCGGGTCTTGTCATATTTACAATTGTTACGCCAAGTCTGGAAGCTCTTACAACCTGGTACTGCACGTTTCCGTTTTCGGTTACGCGGAGAATGTTGCTGCCGTGAACCAGTCCTTTGGCTTCATAAACGCCATCACCAGTCTGGCTTACGGCTTTCCAGCTATTGCCAAGGTCGGTGGAAAGTTCAACTGTTCCGCCCATATTGGATGTGAAATTAAAGTCTGCGGTTTCTCCGAAGAAATACAAACGGTCAAATTCAGCATCCCATACTTCGACTTTATGGGTTCCGTGAACAGGAGTGATTTCGAGAGTATTTTCTTTATCAGATCCAATGTTGATTACAACAACGCTCTTTCCATCCTCACCGCATGCTCCAAAAAGACCGGGATAGCTTGTATCGCCGCTGATCTGAATTGCATCATAGGATACTTCCAAAATTACAGTGCCTTCGCTGAGCGCTTCGATATCCATCCAGTTAGTGTTTTCGCCAGTTCCTGCATTACCGGTTGTTTTATCCGCAACGGGTGTCATTCTGATATGTTCCGCACCGGAAATGATGTTGTAATGGAAATCCGGTTCAATCATGATGTTGGCGGTATCGGTATTGATGATCTGCCAGCCTGCGCGGAAAGAACGAAGGCGGAAGGTTTCGCCAACAGACATTTTCAGGTTGTTCTGCGTGTTGACATTAAGCAGGGAACTGTTTTCAATTCTTAACGCAGTTGTCAGGGTTGTAATCGGGAGTTGAAGATCTTTAAAGGTAAAAACAAGGTTTTTATCGGATGCGTTTGCAAAACCTGCACGGGTTATTTTGTTTTCCATGGAAACACGGTAAGTAAGGGCACTACCGCCGGAAGTCGCAAAATATGTTTTTACGGTTCCGTCTTCAAGTGTTTCGGTTTTGCTTGCAGCAATTTCTGCTACATTATAGTTGTTTTTCTGCTGGAACATCTGTACCTTAGCTTCTGCAGGGGCTGTAATTGTAAACCAGGTTACAGAGTTGACTGCGAATTCACGGGTTTCGGTTGTTGTTCCCGGATTAAATGTCAGATGCTGCTGTGCAGAAACAGCATATGTATTTCCAAGTTCACCATTGACATCAATTATAAGGTTATAAGTCAGCGCATTACCGCCGGCATTGACCATAATCGGACAGACAACATTTCCGTTCTCATTAACATAGTTTGTACCATTTACCGCTTCTTTCAGATCCTGCGGAATCAGATGAACAGTATAATCGTCGGTTTTTGTGATATGCTCACTTGTTGTCAGGAAGTTTACTCTTTTCAAAGTCAAAACCTGACCCTTACCCATAAGGGTACCGTCGCTTGCATACTCGTCATCGATCGGAACTTCAAATTCCATACCGCCAAGGAACTGATCGCCTTCCCATGCGCGGTAGGAATACATTCCTTCTTCCGCAACAAAGGTGTACTTGTGATAACCGTCAACGATTCCGTTATCGGTTATTCCTTCGGTAATTTCGGTTTCTGCATCACTGCCGGAATAGAATTTGATTTCTGCTCCGCTCGGTGCAGCTTTGACGATAACTTCATATATATTTTTTTCATCGCCGTTATCGTCGGCATCATTTGTTTGTTCGGAAACGCCTGTTGCCTGAAGATCCACTGTTCCGACCGGGACAGGAGCCTCATCAGTAACATCGGCTTCTTCGAGAACTTCAGTTTCTTCGGAAACTTCGGTTTCTTCGATGATTTCCGTTTCATCAAGGATGTTTGTTTCTTCTGCAAATGCGGCCATCGGGAACATTCCGACAACCATAAAAATTGCAAGAAGCAGGCTTAAAAATTTCTTCATTTTAAGAAATCTCCTCCTTTTTTCTTTTCCTTATTTTTTCAAAAAAACAATCACCGCAGCTGCAATAAAAAATTTATCGCAGTACAAAAAGCTTTGCGCTTCAATGAAAGTTTTTTATCGACAGATTTAATTAATTAAACGCTTTCAGCTTTATTTTCCATTCGCTGGCGTCTTTTTGCCGCTTGTTCCGCTCTTCTTTTTGCGGAGCGTTCTTTCTTTTCCGCCCTGTTTTTCCTGTATGCAGCTTTCTGAATTTCAACTTCTTTTTGAATTCTTGAAAAATTCTCGAGAATATCCGCATGCTTCGGATTCGGAAGTTCCGCCGCTCTCAACGCAGTTTTATAAGTTTCAAATCTTTTTGCTATGTAACTTCCTCCAACAATTTCCCTTTGCCAGGGAACATGGTGAAGCTTTACCGCAGATTCCTTAAGATATTCCAAAAGCATTTCGTCCGTATCTGACGAATGAGCTTCCTCAAATTGTCTTTCCTGCTCTTCAAGAGACTTCATAACCATATTTTTAATAACGGATTCGTATATCTGGTTTCTGCCTCTGTAAGACATTTCTCCTCCTTTCTGACTTTGAAAAATAAAAAAAGTCCGAAAAACGAGGGATATGGTATCCCCGTTTTTCGAACCTCGGTTCTTCCGTCAGTTCATTAAAAACAAACCAATATTTTATTTTTCAGGTGTCAACTGTATGCTTTTTCGTATTTCTTCGATACGAATAGGGCGGTTATCTTTTACGATAACCCTTACTTCGCCGAATTCCAATGAGCGAATCGTTTTGATAAGCTCAGTTTCCGCTTTTGTAAGCGTTTTTGAATTTTCGGACTGCATTTTTCCACCTCCGATATATAAAAAAGCTGCGGCAGTAATAGTTAAATTACCGCCGCAGCCGTTTTTCTGCGTTCTAATAAAAGCCCTTTTTGCCCATCGCACGGGTACAAAAACAGCAAACACAATTTCCGTAGGTCTTCTGGCTTGTGTCTCAATCAACAAACCCTGCATGCCTTCTCGGATTTCTCCAATGACTGACTTTCGTCAACGCAAGGCTGTCTCGACACTTACAGCGCCGGCAGCGCGGGGACTTGCACCCCATTATCTTGTTCAGCCGAGCGAACACTGTTCGAGCTGCGCCCGGCCACGGAAATGTTTATAAAATTTTTTCTTTCAGCAATCATCATGTTCTGCATTGCAGAACATGCGAGGGTACCCTCGCAAAAATCTTTTGATTTCAGGAGGATATACTCCACCTTTCTTTAGAATTATATCACAAGTTTAAAAAATGTCAATAATTTGGAATTGATTACGACTTGTTTCAGCAAATTTCGGATAAAAAGCGATAATGTTGCGCAATTATTATAGCAAAAAGACTCCGCCAAATAGCGGGGGCTTGCTTTGCGCCAAACCTGAAAGCTTGTCGCTTGTAGAAGCGGTATTCCGGCTTTTACACATCCATAGGCTTGCGGAGGCCTTTTTGAAACTTTTCCTGCTAATGCGTTTCCGCAAAAAAGTTTCTGTGTAATCACGGCAAATTTTCATGCTCCGGACTTTCACCGGATTCCCGACTCAGCCTTTGGAAAAAGCACAAATTCCAAAGGTTGGTTTTACAGTTTGTGTAAGACTGTGCTCATATTGTACCACTCTGTCTGTTCTTTTTCCATAGAAAAGAATAAACTCAGCAAAAATGAATTATTAACAGAAAAAACCCGGCGACAGCGCCGGGTTTTTTCTGTTCGGTGTGGAAACATAAGAGGAATAGAATGTATGCTTTTAACTTTTCCTGATTCTGCTTTTTCCGGATATATTATCAATAGTTGTTTGATATTCAATAAATTCATAACAAAACGGCAACCGTCATTTGTTTTGAGCACGGTGCTCAAAACTCTTTCAAATGTAATTAAGCTTCGACGGGTTTATCCTTTTCTTCTACGTTCCAACGCATTTCCACGGGAGTTTTTCCGCCGCATTTGCAACAAGGCTCATCGGACGAAGATACCTTTGCGGCAAAAACTTTTTTGATTTCTTCTATGATTTTTTCTTCTTTAATATCCATAACAAAAGCCTCCTTGAT
>JAZNAQ010000011.1:0-70401 GCA_045586595.1 Eubacteriales bacterium
CACAGGATGCTTGGTGCTTTGAACCAGCGGCCGCAGGCAGTGGCAGACGTGCTGGGGAGTGATGCCTGTCCAACGATCTCTGGCTGCGTGTATTTTTATCAACTGGATGGCGGTGTACTTGTAGCTGTCCGGGTGACTGGACTTCCCGATGCAGCGTTGGGTTTTCCGTACAGGGTTTTTGGCTTTCATATTCATGGTGGGACACGGTGCAACGGAACAGAAACAGATCCGTTTGCAGAGGCATTGACCCATTATGATCCGAAAGGTGTTTCCCATCCGAATCATGCCGGAGATCTGCCGCCTCTGTTCGGAAATCACGGGTATGCATTTCAGGTGTTTTTTACCGACAGATTCTCTGTTTGTGAGATCTTTCATAAAACGGTTGTCATCCATTCAGGACCGGATGACTTTACCTCGCAGCCGGCAGGGAATGCGGGAGAAAAAATTGCCTGCGGACGAATCGAAGCCTTTTGCGGATATCGATAAAGTGCGGCCAAGGACAAAACAGAAAAGCCTGAAACCATTGCGGTTTCAGGCTTTTTACTGGTCCGAGTGGCGAGACTTGAACTCACGACCCCTTGACCCCCAGTCAAGTGCGCTACCAACTGCGCTACACCCGGATATTCTGTTTTGCTGTTCCGTATCGGAGTCAGCTTGTATATATTAGCATGACCGTTTACAAAATGCAAGCCTTTTTTTCAATTTTTTTAAAAATTTTTGAACCCTGTCCACACCTCCTGTGTATTATGTAATAAGAAGGCTATCCAGTTTGGTGGTGAATCAAAGACAATGTATACTCTTTTCATATATAATAATGAGAGCCACAGGCTTGAACGATATAAACTCGAAGCGTACAAAAACATGCCTTATACATCTCACAACTCAATGTCCGTGTCAGATTTCTTTTCTCACACAATTTCTTCTGTCGGTTGGACATCCACCGAATTTCTTTATAAATGGAATGCCTTTTCAAAAGGCAAAATACGCGCAAGGTCCGTGTTCCAAAGAATTTTCGAAGGAGGCCACATTGCCGAATCAATGCACTATGCAGGACTCGCTGCAGATGTTACACATATGTCAGAGCCTTGCACATTCCCATTCACCGAAGGCAATCACGTTGCTCTGAACGCCGCGGGTTTCCCTGAGCTTACACTCGGAAGTATTGGCACATATGTGCTTGTACTTCAAGATGCACTCTCAACTCTTGGTTTCTGCGAAGGCGAACTCGATGGTTTTTTCGGACCGCAAACAGCAAAAGCCTTATCAAAGTTTAAAAATTCATATAAACTCCCGAATAACAACACATGTGACAGAACAGCATGGAGCACACTGTGCTTTCTTGCTGCAGGCGCAGGGGCCACAAAAACCGTCACCAACATCAAAACAACATATATACCTGACAGAATAATTTTGTGATTGATTTTGGCACAGCTTTCATATATAATATTATACAATATTAGTAAACATTTATACGGAGGCCGTGTAATGCCAATAAAAATACCGGATGCGCTCCCTGCGCGCAGCATACTTGAAAATGAAAATATATTTGTTATGACGGAGTTGCGCGCAGCACATCAGGACATCCGTCCTCTCCGCATACTTATTTTAAACCTCATGCCCACAAAGATAACCACAGAGACACAGCTTCTGCGCGCATTATCAAACACTCCCCTGCAAATTGAATTTGATTTATTAAAAACAGCTACACATCGCTCAAAAAACACATCTTCCGAACACTTAGATTCTTTCTATAAAGATTTTGATGATATCAAAAGCAAAAAGTATGACGGAATGATAATAACCGGTGCTCCCGTAGAAACGCTTGAATTCACAACAGTAGACTACTGGGATGAGCTTTGCGCAATTATGGAATGGTCAAAAAAGAATGTCTTTTCAACCTTCCATATATGCTGGGGAGCACAGGCCTCACTTTACTATCATTACGGGATAGGTAAATCAGAAATTGAAAGCAAGCTCTTCGGAGTATTCAAACATAAAAATCTACAACCCACCTGCCCGTTGCTTCGCGGATTTGACGATGTATTCTACGCCCCACATTCACGGCATACAGCTATTGACGAAAAAGCATTAACAGAATGTGATATGCTCGAGATTCTTGCTTCTTCAAAAGAAGCCGGTCCATATATAATAGCAAGCCGCGATGGTCGCCAGATTTTCGTCACAGGTCACCCCGAGTATGACGCAACAACTCTTGCCACCGAGTACGAGCGCGATGTTAACCTCGGGAAACCGATAAATTTACCTAAAAACTATTTCAAAAAGGACGACCCTGCCCTTGCTCCGGTTGTTACGTGGCGCGCACACGCACAGCTACTCTACACCAACTGGCTTAACTATTATGTATACCAGAACACTCCATATAATGTTGATGAAATCAATTAAAAACAGCGGGCGATGCCCGCTGTTTTTTATGCATAAAAATCGTGTCTTCCGATGGTCATTACAAAATCACGGTTGTTAGGAACCCAAGTGCTTGTGGATATTGTGGGATTTAAAAAGAACAAAATATTTTTATCCGACAGTTTATAATTTTCAAGACAAATCTTCGCTGCGATTATACTTTCTTCATTCGGTTCTTTATATATACTTCCGTTTGCGGTAGGCGTGAACTGGACACCCCCACTCTTGTCGAATATCACTTCGTAAATTGTATTCGGGAAATCCTTACTAGCCACTCTGTTAAGCACAACATTCCCAACGGCAATCTTTCCCGAAAGTGACTCCCCCTCACTCTCAGCATTTATAATCTTGGAGAGCCAATAAAGGTCATCCGGGTTATAAAACTCTTCTGCAGATTTAAAGTTTTCAGCTTTTGACGTAACAACAGCAGTTCTCGTTGTCGCGTTCCAAGCGACCGAGGCCCCGAGAACTTTAGCAATAGAACGTATAGGAACATAAGTACTGCCATCGATAATAACATTACCGTTTCCGGAATATACATACCTACCATCTGCTTCAATATACGACTTACTCACCGGAATGTTTGCCACAGTACTTTCAGCCGTAACTGTCGCTGTAGCTATAGAATTATTCCACGTAACATCGCAATCAGACAGAGCCATACTAAACGACCGCAGCGGGACGTATGTAACGGAGTTTATAAGCTTTGCTCCATCAAAAGAGGTTCCGTCAACACTAACATTTGCTGCACACACAAACTGCAAAATCATCATTATACATACAACAAAAACAAAAAAACTTTTCATTTCATTTCACTTCCTTTCGGTATACTCGACTTTTATTTTATATTTTTACGGTCATTTTTGCAATACACAAATGATTCCAAAAATTCTTTAATTTTACTTTTATTATTTTAAAACGATATATTTCAAACAGAAAAATATCCAATTATAACAAAAACAAAAAATCTAAATTTTGTTTTGAAAAACTCTTGCATTTTGTAAATAAATCTGTTATTATATTAGATGCTGTTTATTGACAAGATTTGAAGGAGGTGCGGCAAATGGCAAAGTGTTCAATATGCGAAAAAGGCGTGACATTTGGCATTAAAGTGTCCCACTCGCACAGACGCTCTAACAAAATGTGGAAACCGAATATCAAACGCGTAAAGGCTATGGTCGACGGTTCTCCCCGTCATGTTTACGTCTGTACTAGATGCCTCCGTTCCGGTAAGGTTCAGCGCGCAATATAAGTACACAAAGCAAATGCCAAAGACGCAGATAACCATCTGCGTCTTTTTGCTTATACACCATAAAAAGGAGAAACGCTTTATGGAATTTACATTATCATATCTATCTCTTGATACCTATTTAGTTGTATTAATAAGACTTGTTGCTGCAGTTGTTCTCGGCGGCCTGATCGGCATTGAACGCGGCAACAGCAAACACGACGCCGGCCTTCGCACCCACATAATCGTATGTCTCGGCGCTGCATCGGTTATGATAACAAGCCAGCTCATCGCCGAAAACTATGGTTCAATTACCGACATCACCCGACTTGGCGCACAGGTAATAAGCGGCATAGGTTTTCTCGGTGTAGGAAGCATCATTATTACAAGAAACCGAGTGCGCGGTCTCACGACGGCAGCGGGCTTATGGACCACAGGCTGTATAGGTCTCGTTATAGGCGGCGGTTTTATAGAAGTTGCCATAACCATAGTTGTACTTATGATGTTTACAATTTATGTGCTTCGCCCACTGTCACTTAAAATACGCTCAAACGACACAACATTTGAGGTTAACGCCTCTGTCGGCGAGCGAAATATAACAGATTATATCGAAGAATTTATCAAAAACGGTTACGAAATCATATCTGTCAAGACAAACGGAGAAAAGGCAGTTATAACAATACACACAAACGCACGTTGTGACAAGAATGATTTTATACGTTCCATCATATCCATCGCCGGAGTCACCGGCATTTCTGAAATATAGCTGAAATTTTAAAAATCTGCCTGGGCATTATACGCCCAGGCAGATTTTTTATATTCTAATTATATTATGCAAAGAACAATTCAGAAAGTGTCATCGGGTCAATATACTTGCCGTCCTTATATACACGCATATTGCCGGAAGCAATTTCGTCAATAAGCATTACATTTCCGTCTGCATCATATCCGTATTCGAATTTAATATCATACAGAACCATACCCTTTTCTTTAAGGTCATCAGCAACAATCTGTGTGATTTTCTGTGTCATGTCCTTCATAGAATCATACTGTTCTTCAGTCATAACACCGAGAGCTGCCAAAGCATCTTTCGTTACCAGCGGGTCGCCAAGCTCGTCATTTTTGAAAGTTGTTTCAACATAAGCAGGAAGATCTGCACCCTCTTTAATATACTGACCATAGCGGCGTATGAAACTTCCAACTGCCTTATGGCGGCAGATAACCTCAAGACCTTTACCAAACACCTTTGCCGGAAGAACTTCCATTGTGGTATCATCAAGGTTAGCTTTTACATAGTGTGTTCTGATGCCTGCAGCATTGATTTTTTCAAAGAAGTATATAGACATGCGAAGATTGACATCACCAACTCCGTCAATAGTCAACCCAACTGAGTTTTCACCCGGGTCAAACACACCATCTTTACCGGTGCAATCATCCTTAAACTTCAAAAGATAATTTCCGTTATTTAATGCGTAAACATCTTTTGTCTTTCCTGTGTAGACATGCTTCATTTCCATAACCAATCGCTCCTTTTTAATTAAAAGCATTAACAATCTTTATCAGTTATTATACCAAACAAATATAAATTTGTCTATGTTTGTCAAGCAATTTTTACATTATTTTTATTTGGAGTTACTTCTGCTCTTTCGCTTGTTTATATGCTCTCACAAAGTTTTGTGCGCTTTCAAGCGGTTCATCGTCACCTTTGAGTTTTAACATAAGATACGGTTCCTGACCTGCATTGAGAAGTATCTTTCCTTTATATTCAGCCATCGCGCAAAGCTTTGATATAATATCAAACGTCGGGTCAACCATTGTAATTTTTAGACTTTTGCCTTTCTGTGTTATATCACAGATACCCGCATCAGCCGCAGCATTGCGCAAAAGAGCAATATCAATTAAGGTCATCGTCTCGCGTGGCGGCTCGCCAAAACGGTCGCACAGCTCGTCAATCACATCGTCTGCATCCTCACGGTCAGCTATCGAAGCTATGCGCCTATATAAATCCATTCTGGTCTCGCTGGATGCCACATATTTTTCGGGTATGTTTGCAGATATTGTAAGGTCTGCACTGCAAGTTGCAACGCTCTGTGTCTTTTCGCCCTTTTCCTCAGCTATGGCAGTTTCAAGAAGCTTTAAATACATATCATAGCCGACACTCATCATATGCCCGCTCTGCTCAGCTCCCAAAACGTTACCTGCTCCCCTGAGCTCTAAGTCACGCATTGCAATCTTGAACCCTGAACCGAACTCAACATATTCGCGTATTGCCGCAAGGCGTTTTTCCGCAATTTCAGACAATGCCTTCCCTCTGCGATAAGTAAGGTAAGCATATGCATGACGAGTAGAGCGCCCTACCCTTCCGCGTATCTGATGAAGCTGGGCAAGCCCCATCTTGTCTGCATCCTCAATTATAAGAGTATTTACATTTGGTATGTCAATTCCGGTTTCGATTATAGTCGTACAGACAAGTACCTGTATCTCGCCCTCTCCCATTTTCCTCATAACCTCAGACAGCTCGCCCTCGCCCATCTGCCCATGCCCGACAGCCACCGTCACGTCAGGTACAAGCTTTGAAACACGAGCCGCGCACGCCTCTATTGATGCAACATTGTTGTGCAGATAAAAAACCTGCCCGCCACGCGCAATTTCTTTGCGTATAGCATCTGATATTATCTCGCGGTCATGCTCAAACACATACGTCAGAACAGGATGGCGGTTTCTTGGAGCCTCCTCCATTATTGACATGTCTCGTATCCCTGAAAGCGCCATATTAAGCGTTCTCGGAATAGGTGTTGCAGTCAGAGTAAGAACGTCTACCTCCTTAGTCATTTCTTTTAAGCGCTCCTTGTGCGATACACCAAAGCGCTGTTCTTCATCAACTATAAGCAAACCAAGATTTTTAAATGATACACTCTTTGCAAGAAGCTTGTGTGTGCCGATTATCAAATCTAGTTCGCCCGACTTCGCACCGCGGATGGTTTCTCTGTTCTGCTTATCCGAGCAGAATCGCGATGTTAGCCCTATCTTAACAGGATAATTTGAAAATCTGCGGCATGCTGTCATATAATGCTGCTCAGCAAGAACAGTTGTAGGCACAAGAATAGCAACCTGCTTGCCGCCGAGTATGCACTTCATTGCGGCACGGAAAGCAACTTCGGTTTTACCAAACCCAACATCTCCGCAGAGCAGTCTGTCCATCGGATAACGCCGTTGCATATCTCCTTTTATTTCAGCACTGCAACGAAGCTGGTCATCTGTTTCTTCAAACTCAAACGACTCTTCAAACTCTTTCTGCCAGTCGTTATCTGGCGGAAACGCTTCTCTTTCCATAGCTTGGCGAGCCGCATATAGCTTTATAAGCTCCTCTGCAAGCTCTTTTGCCGCTCCTTTGGCGCGCATTTTCGCCTTTTGCCACTCTCCGCCTCCGAGTTTCGAAAGCCTTATCCCTGAATCTTCTCCTCCGCCTATATACTTCGATACCATGTCAAGCTGGGTTACCGGAACATACAGCGCATCTGTACCCAGATACATTATTTTAATATAGTCCTTCTCAACCCCGTCTGTCTTTATCTTTGATATTCCTGCAAACCTTCCTATACCGTGAAGGTCATGAACAACAAGGCATCCAGGAGTGAGGTCTCGGTAGTTATTTATCCTTTTGCTGTTCTTTTTATCGCGTCTGATTCTACCTTTTTTCGAAGCTGTACGCATGAGCTGACCTTCAGTAAACAGCGCAAAGTCTACCCCGGGGTAAGCAAACCCTGCAGACAACACACCCTCGCCTATAACAGCACACGGCTTTTCCGGAAGCTTTGCAAGCATAAGATCAACACTTGCGTTTATTCCGCGCTCACGCAAAAGGAGTTGCATATTCTCTGCGCTTTTTTTGTTGCCAGCAAGAATCACTACACGGTTTCCGTCTGCAATGTACTCTGCAATTTCTGAGCAGGCGAGCTCTAAATTCCCTCCGTAGCTCGGGAGCTGACGTGCTATCATACTAAGTACGGACTTCGGTGCAATGCCGTATTCTGCACGCACAAATGCTTCTAAAAATACACTTTGGCGCTCAGAAATAAATTTTTGCACAAGCTCAAAGCCCTCACAGAAACAATCGGTATCGGGCAGCAGAATGCCTCCGAATATAAGGCTTTTTACATCTTCAATTTCGCGTCTTCGCTCACGTCCGGCGGCATCCCGAATTCGGTAATAATCAACAATAAATATTATCGAGTACTCTGATATATAGTCAAGCCCACAGGTGTGATCTGTATAAATCAAATTAAAATATCTGTCGCGTGCGCGAAGAGGCAACCCCGCCTCAATTAAATCAATATCACCCTCAAGAGTTTTTATAAGTCTTTCATTCTTTTTCTTTCTCTTATTCTCTCGAGAAAGCTCCGCCTTCAGTTTTTCACAAAGCTCCCCATATTCCCCACTCTCAAGTGTTGTCGCCGGAAGAAGTTTTGCAACTCTTGTATTTTCAATTCTACGCTGAGATTCAGTCTCAAAGAGCCCCATGGAGTCTATTTCATCTCCAAAAAACTCCACGCGTACCGGATTCTCGCTCCCCGGCGAAAATATATCAACTATACCTCCCCGTACGGCGAACTGCCCCTCGCTCTCTACCTGCTCACCCCTGACATAGCCGTATGCCACAAGACGTCGACAAAGCCCCTCCTGTGACATTTCGTCCCCAAGCTTCAGCGTTATTGTTTTTCCCGCAACATTCTCCCGTGGAGGAGTTCTCTGCATAAGCGAGAATACTGGCGCAAGCGTTATCCCCGCTTCCCCGTCAGCCATAGCCTTGAGCGTAGCTATCCTCTCATGTTCAAATTCATGTGAAACTGAATCAACATCATGAAACGAGCGTTCAAGTATAGGAAGAATGTGTGGAGTCTCGCCACACATAACTTCGATATCCCGCGCTGCACGCCTTGCATCCAACTCGTCTGCATATATACATACAATCTGTTTCTTTGTAATCATACGCACAGCCGCTATTATATGCGCTTTGTGTACGGCAGATAAGCCGGAGAGTGCTATAGGGCATTCTCCGGCATCCAATTTTTGCAAAAGCATCGCAAAGTCTTTATTCTGTTTTAGTGCATCACTCAGAGCAAGCATCAAATTTTCCTGCCTCTAATTGTATTTTTGCGCCGCTGACGCACAGCCACTGCTAATTATCTCGACTACCGCCTTACATGAGCGGTCTATCGCATCTGATAATTTTTCTCTTTCTTCGGGCGAAAATGAGCCTAAAACCCAACCTATAAGCTCTCCTGAACCGCCCGGAGCACCGACACCGACTTTTATACGAGGGAATATATCTGTACCGGTGCGCTCAATTATATTCTTTATTCCGTTATGCCCTCCGGCGCTCCCCTTTGCGCGGATTCGTATTTTACCCGCCGGAAGCGATATGTCATCATAAACAACAATAACACGTTCCATCGGGATCTTATAAAAAGCCGCAGCTTCCCTTACCGAGTCACCCGAAAGGTTCATAAATGTCTGAGGTTTAAGAAGCAACACACTTTGACCGGCAATTTCGCCTCTGCCGCAAAGCGCTTTAAACTTCATTTCTCGTACATCAATTTTATTTATCGCAGCAAGCGTGTCAAGTGCAATGAACCCGGTATTATGACGTGATGTTTCGTATTCCTTACCCGGGTTTCCGAGCCCTGCAACTATCCACTCAGGCTTTCCGGCCGGTGTCTTTCGCTCGCTCTCAATTTTCTTGAAAAGGTCGAATATCGACACGCAAAATCACCCGTTTTTCTTTTTGCGATTTGCTTCAAAAATTTTAGAAGCCCGCTCTTCTTTTACCGTCTGACGTGCACGCGCAATAGCAAGCGCATCAGAGGGCACCTCGTCTGTTATTGTAGAACCTGCTGCAAGAAGTGCTCCCGCACCAACCTTTACCGGTGCTATGAGGTTTACATTGCAACCTACAAACGCATTGTCTCCGATTTCTGTTCTGTATTTACCAACGCCGTCGTAGTTGACTGTTATTGAGCCGCAACCCATATTTACGCTCTTTCCGAGCGTGGCATCGCCTATATACGAAAGATGAGAAACCTTGCTGCCTGTATCAAGCGTTGCGTTTTTAAACTCTACAAAGTTGCCTACTCTGCACTTTTCGCCAACATCGCAACCGTTACGCAAATGTGCAAACGGGCCAACGGTAGTTCCGTCGCCAATCTTACTATCGCTTATCTTTGATGAATTAACTTTAACATCGTTTCCTATAACACTGTCTGTTATAACGCTGTTCGGACCGATTTCACATCCGCTTCCTATCTTACACCCCTCGCCAATTACAACGCCCGGAAGAATGACGGTATCTGCACCGATTTCAACATCCTCTGCTATGTCGGCACTTAGGTCACTGAAGAGGACGCCGTTTTTAAGGTGTTTCTTTATTATCGCTATTCGCTTTTTCTCATACCTCTTTAAATCTCCAATATTACCGAATCCTGTCATTTTCTTACCTCCGATTTCTGATATAAAGTAAAATTACCTGTAAGTCCAAACGGATTTACTTGCTAAATTTTCCCACATTATTATTTTAATAAAAATTATCTTTTCCGTCAATAGCCCGAATAAAAAAACGTACAAACAAAATACTATTTTCTTTGATATATCCTACGCGTTTCTTCGCTCTCGCTACCGTCAGCATTTTTCAAAACAAGAGCAGGCATAAGCTTTATCCCGCTCCCTCCGCCTTTGCGTGCCTCAAGCAGCACGAGCGACGGCTCCGCTAAAACAGTATCCTGAACAAGGCGCATACGCTTTGGCGCAAGATTATGCTTCTCAAGCGCAGAAAACAAATCTGCAAGACGTGAGGGGCGATAAACAAGAGAAAAACTTCCGCCAAACTTCAGCAGATATGCTGCGGCTGCGCACACATCATCTATTGTACAGCAAATTTCCATCCTCGCGCACAACAGCTCCTCTCGCTCTGTACGAAGGCCTCCGTCCGCCTGCATAAACGGAGGATTTGACACAACCGAGTCAAAACTTTCGGCACCGAAAACATCTCTCACCCTTTTCAGGTCAATATTATATACTGCCATACGGTCTTGGATATTGTTGTGAACTGCATTGCGCTCACACAACTTTGCCGCGCCTTCAACTATTTCAACGCCACATAATGAAATATCCTCATGCCTTGCTGCCAAAAGCACCGATACCGCGCCGCTGCCGCAACCCAGGTCGCATACTCGTGCGTGCTTCGGAACACGCGCAAACTCCGAAAGCAACATTGCGTCCGTACCGAGCTTTAAGTATTTTTTATCTTGTTCCATCACAAAACCATTTATCCCGAGTTCGTCAAGCATCGTATTTCCTCCGTGATATTTCTGACCTTAATGTTATCGTGACGGTGAGCAAAAGTCAAGAATTAAAAATTGAATATTTTTTCAAAAATACGACTTCTTGACCTTGACATATTGTCGTTTTACATCTAAAATATATAAGTGGGTAATATCGTTGTTATTGATTGCGCTGTGTGGAATTTTCCGCATTTTACAATAACTTGATTTTATTACATAAAGTATTAGAATTAAAAAAATTAAAAAGCACTACACAACAAAGGAGGTAATGCAACTAACATGAATTTTTCCGAAATATCCCCCATCGCATGGCTTATAATAGCGGCGGTTTGCGTCGTTTTAGCTGTTATTGCATTCGTTCTCGGAATCACATTCCGCAAAAAGATAGCTGAGAAAACGATCTCAAGCGCTGAGAATGAAGCAAAAAGAATTGTAAATGACTCCATAAAAACCGCAGAGAGTAAAAAACGCGAGCTCCTTATCGAAGCAAAAGAAGAAATTCACAAAAGCAGAACTGAATTCGACCGCGAGATGAAGGACAGGCGCGCAGAGCTCCAGAAACAAGAGCGCCGTGTTGTTCAGAGAGAAGAATCTCTTGATAAAAAGCACGAAGCGATTGAGCAGAAGGATGCTACTCTCGCAAAAAAAATCAAAGATAACGAAGCACTCAACGAAGAGCTCAAGCTGATAAAGCGCAGTCAGCTTGAAATGCTCGAAAAGATTTCAGGATACACCGCAGAAGAAGCGAAACAGTATCTCATTCAGAATCTCGAATCAGAAGTCCGTCATGACTATGCCATCCGCCTTAAGGATTTGGAAGCACAGTTTAAAGACGAAGCAGATGAAAAAGCTCGCAGATTGATTTCCCTTGCAATTCAGAAGTGTGCTGCAGACCATGTTGCAGAGGCAACTGTTTCGGTTGTTCCGCTACCTAACGATGAAATGAAAGGCCGCATCATTGGCCGAGAGGGTCGTAACATCCGTACCCTTGAAACACTCACAGGTGTTGACCTCATCATTGATGATACACCCGAGGCAATCACACTCTCAAGCTTTGACCCTGTAAGACGCGAAGTTGCTCGTCTGTCACTTGAGAAACTTATTTCCGACGGCCGCATTCATCCTGCAAGAATCGAAGAAATGGTTGAAAAGGCCCGCCGTGACGTTGACCACGTCATCAAGCAAGAGGGTGAGCGCGCAACATTTGATACCGGCGTTCACGGACTAAACCCAGAAATCATAAAGCTTCTCGGCCGTCTTCGCTTCCGTACAAGCTACGGCCAGAACGTACTCAAACATTCAATCGAGGTTGCTCACATCGCAGGTCTCCTTGCCGCAGAGCTTGGCGTTGACGTTATGCTTGCAAAGCGTGCAGGCCTTCTCCATGACCTTGGCAAAAGCGTTGACCATGAGGTTGAAGGCTCACACGTCTCAATCGGTGTTGACCTCGCAAAGAAGTATAAAGAAAACGAAGACGTTATTCATGCAATTCACGCTCATCATGGCGATGTAGAGCCCAGAACTATTATTGCATGTCTTGTCCAGGCTGCCGATGCGATAAGTGCAGCACGCCCCGGCGCAAGGCGAGAAAACCTTGAAAACTACATCAAGCGTCTTGAGAAGCTCGAGGAGATTGCAACAAGCTTTGACGGAGTTGAGCGTTCATATGCTATCCAGGCAGGCCGCGAGGTCCGCATAATCGTAAAGCCGGATGAAGTAAATGACGATGAGCTCATTCTTCTCTCTCGTGAGCTTGCTAAGAAGATAGAAAGTGAGCTTGAATACCCCGGTCAGATTAAAGTTCATCTTATCCGCGAGACTCGCGCTATCGACTATGCAAAGTAAATAAATTTAAAATCTTAGTGGTGTAATTCAGATATTTGTGGTACAATATCAATGGATTACACCACTCATTTATTTTTAGAAAGAGGTATACTCATTGAAAATTCTTGCAATAGGCGATGTTGTTGGAAAAGGCGGCGTCCATGCCATAGAAACAAACCTTTCCGCACTCAAGCAGAAATACAATGCAAAGTTTACTGTCATAAACGGTGAAAACGCCGACATGGTAGGCATTCTCCCAGACCAGGCTGATACTCTCTTTAAGGCTGGCGCAGATGTCATTACACTCGGTAACCACACATGGGGCAGACGGCAGATTGCCTCATATATCGAGAACGAGGCATCCCTTCTCCGCCCCTACAACATCCCCGGCGATGCTCCGGGGTGCGGCTACGGTATATTTGATGCATTCGGAAAACGTGCTCTTGTTATAAGCCTGATGGGGCGTTGTGGAATGCAATTTGGCGCAGACAACCCATTTTTTGCTGCAGACAACATCCTCAAAAAATGTGAAGGCAAATACGACTTTGCGCTCTGCGACTTTCACGCAGAAGCGACAAGTGAAAAGCAGGCATTCGGTTTTTATGTAGACGGCAGAATTTCTGCAGTATGGGGCACGCACACACATGTACAGACAGCAGATGAAAAGATTTTGCCAAACGGAACCGGCTTTATATGTGATCTCGGCATGACCGGACCTTATAACTCAGTAATAGGATGCACTCCCGAAAAGTCACTTGCTACATTTCTCGGTTCTATTCCCGAACGTTTTACCGAAGCTTCGGGAGAGGTTATGATAAATGGCGCTTGTTTTGATATTACTGACGACGGAAAGTGTATCTCCGTTGAGAGAATAAACACCGTTTTGAAAGGATAGAGTGTATGGCTAAAATACTTCACACCGGTGACCTTCATCTTGACAGTGCATTCGTAGGGCTTTCTGCTGAGGCTGCAAGGAAGCGGCGTGCAGGGCTCCGTGAGCTGATGTCCAAAATCATTGATCTTGCAAACACAGAGGCCGTTGATGCAATAATTCTTGCAGGAGATATTTTTGACTCATACCCCATTCGCCCTGAAACCGCAGAAAGCTTTTTGCGCGATTTGAAACGGTCAAAGGCACCTGTTTTTATCTCCCCCGGGAATCACGACCCGTATACTGCAGATTCCCCTTACAGAACACTTGAATTACCTGATAATGTACATATATTCACGTCACCTGCTCTCACCTCAGTCGAGCTTCCCGAATGTTCTTTGCGCATTTTTGGAGCAGCGTATACAAGCGCAGTGTTTGATGAGCGCATCCTTAAAGATTTCAAGGTTCCGCAAGATGATTTTATAAACATAATCTCACTTCATTCAAACCTTTATACCGACGGCTACAGCCCCGTTTCGGCAGAAGAAATCGGTGAAACATGTGCAGACTATATCGCTCTCGCGCATGTGCACAAGCCCACAGAAATACTCAAATCAAAAAATACATATTATGCCTACTGCGGATGCCTCGAGGCTCGTGATTTCGGCGAGCAGTATGACACCGGCCTATATTTGGGCGAGGTATCAAAAGGTAATGTGAATTTAAAGCGATACAGCTTATCCGATATCAAATATCGTGAGGAAACTATTGATATAGAAGTGCATCCCGATGTCATTTCAGTTCTTCCCGCTCCATCATTCGGTGAACATTTACGCCTCACCCTTGTCGGAGAATGTGACCCTCCCGATATTGACACGATTTTTGAACAGTTGTCCTCTAAATATCTTGAACTTATAATAAATGACAGAACAACTGCCCCGCGGGACTTATGGCAGGGCCTCACAGAAGATAACCTTCGCGGTGCATTTCTCAAGAAAATGAAAGCCGCACTAGATGCGAGTGAGGATGAAGCTGAAAAAGCGAAAATTCTTCTTGCCGTAAAGTTCGGTATTGACGCAATAGAGAACAGAGATGTATAAAAAAGCGATGAGGTAAAACCTCATCGCTTTAAACTTTATTCTTTTACTTTTCCATAAAGAGAACTCCCAGGGTTCCCGGGCCGCAGTGAGTAGATATAGTGCAGCTTGCACGGCTGATGTATATTTCTTTGAATATCCCTGTTTCTTCAACCATCTTTTTTACATTGGCAAGTCTTTCTTCCGAAACACCCGAATGTGTGATGTACATACGTTCAGGGTTAATATTATCGTATTTTTCAAACTGTTCTTTCACATACTGCGAAAGCACCTTATCCATGTTTCCGCGGTATTTTTTCGCCGCATGAAGCTCACCTGTCTCGTTGTTTACCTCAATGCAAACCTTAAGACCGAGCATACCTGCCGCAAGTGCTGCAACACCCGAGCATCTTCCGCCCGCTTTCATAAATTCAAGCGTTTCAAGAACAAAGCTGCAGTGACTCTTTGAGCGAAGTGCCGATACTTCCTCAACTATCTGCTCAGCGCTTATCCCCTTTGCTATGCGCTCACCCGCTTCAATAACAAGCAGAGCTATTGCACTGGATACATTTCGTGAATCAATAACGTGTACACCCGGAAGCTCAGCTGCGGCGAGAACGCATGACTGGTAGCTGCTTGTTATAGCTGAAGACAACGTAATGTGAATTACCTCATAGCCTTCGTCAACCCACGGTTTGAAGTACTCTATATACTCAGACGGATTTATCGCCGAAGTCTTCGGAAGATTCCCAGTCCTTCTGAATGATTCATACAAATCGTCGGGCATAATATCAACGCTGTCCATATACTTCTTATCTTCAAGGGTAATAGGATATGAAATAAGGTTTACAGAATATTTTTCACGAAGCTTGTCACCTATATCACAAGTGCGGTCTGCACTCAGAATTATCTTAGACATATTTATTCCCCTCCCTTGTATAAACTATTCTTCCTCCCAGTTATGATAGACGTTCTGTACGTCATCATTATCCTCGAGCATATCAAGAAGCTTCTGCATATTCTTTATGTCATCTTCGCTCTCAAGCTTAGTATAGTTCTGCGGAACAAGCTCTGCCTCTGCAGATACAACGGTATATCCGCCATTTGTAAGTGTTTCACTTACCTCAGCAACGCTTGCCGGGTCACAGTATACCTCAACAACTTCTTCTGATACCTCAACATCGTCAGCTCCCGCCTCGATGCAAGCCATCATAACCTCGTCTTCATCTGTGTCGCCTCGTTCAAGAACAACTATGCCTTTGTTGTCAAACTGCCAGCCAACACAACCGGTTGCGCCTAGATTTCCGCCAAATTTATCAAAATAATGACGCATTTCTGATGCAGTACGGTTGCGGTTATCTGTCATCGTTTCAACGATAACAGCAACGCCACACGGGCCGTAGCCCTCATATACTATTGTTTCGTAGTTCGCTCCGTCAGCGCCCGATGCACGCTCAATGATACGCTTAATGTTGTCATTAGGCACATTATTTGCCTTAGCTTTTGCAATGCATGCAGCAAGCTTTGAGTTGCAAGTAGGGTCTGGGCCTCCTTCTTTTACAGCAACCGACATCTCACGGCCGATTTTTGTAAAAATTTTAGCACGCTGCGCGTCTGTCTTTTCTTTTTTGTGAAGTATGTTTTTCCATTTGGAGTGTCCTGACATTGTAATTCCTCATTCCTTGAGCCTGATTTTATAATATATAAGTATACAACATTATCGTCTTTTTTTCAAGTTTATTAATTAAATTTTGATTTAATGTATAAACCGCAAAAGATATGCACAGAATACAAATACATCATCACGGAATGTTTCGTGTTGATACATTTATTTTTACGAGGTGAATTTAAAATGTCTAACCAGAACAACCAGAACAATCAGAACAACAACCAGCAGAACCAGAACAATCAGAACAATCAGCAGAACAGACAGAACAACAACCAGCAGAATCAGAGCAACCAGAACAATCAGCAGAACAGACAGAACAACAACCAGAATTTCTAATTCCTTTAAAGAAACCGGCTGTTTCGTAAATATGCGGAACAGCCGGTTTCTTCTTGACAACAAAAAAATCAAGCGACATAATCATTATATCATTTCAAATGATAGTTTGTGGGGTGAAGGGCTTGGATAAATTCATATTACACTGCGACCTAAATGCATTTTATGCATCTGTAGAAGAGGTTCGTAATCCCGAGCTTCGTGCCTGGCCTGTAGCAGTATGCGGAAACCCGAAAAACCGTCACGGCATAATACTTGCAAAGAACGAAAAAGCAAAAGCCTTTGGTGTAAAAACCGCAGAGACGATATGGCAAGCTCAGAGAAAATGCCCCGACCTTATACTCGTCCCGCCCCATCATAGCGAATATTTAAAATACTCCAAAACAGTCAATGAAATATATCTTAGATATACTGACCTTGTCGAGCCTTTTGGTATTGATGAATCGTGGCTTGACATTACAGGTTCGGCTCACCTTTTTGGCACTCCCGAGCAAATAGCAGATGAGCTTCGTGAGGTTGTCAGAAATGAAACCGGCCTTACAATTTCAGTTGGTGTTTCTTTTACAAAAGCCTTTGCAAAGCTCGGAAGTGACTATAAAAAGCCCGATGCTACAACTGTCATAACGCGCGAAAACTATAAAGATATTGCATGGCCACTCCCCGTCACCGATTTGCTTTATGTTGGCAAAAGCGCAAAAAAAACCTTTGGGCGCCTGGGAATAACAACTATCGGAGAGCTTGCAAACAGCTCGCGCGCAACTATCTCCGCTCTTCTCGGCAAAACGGGAGAACTCGTCCACGATTACGCAAATGGAATTGACAACTCTCCTGTTCAGTCAGCTTTTGCCGAAAATGACCCAAAATCAATCGGGCGCGGGGTAACCTTTCCTCACGATCTAACTGAATTTTCAGAGATCAAAACCGGCATTTCCGTTCTTGCCGATGATGTTGCCACACGCCTGCGCAAGCATAGCCTCAAAGCACACGTTGTCTCTCTCACAGTGCGCGACCCAAGCTTCAGAACAACATCAAAGCAAAAAACACTCCCCTCACCGACATATCTCGAAAGCGATATAACACGCACTTGCATTGAGCTTTATAACGAATCATATGCCTCAAAAGGCATCCCTGTGCGTATGCTCACAGTAACAGTCTCTTCCCTTGTTAATTCATCTGACACGGTCAGCGAACAGCTCTCTTTATTTTCTCACAGTGACGACATTCAAAAACGAGAAAAGATTGAGCTTACAATAGACAAAATACGCAAAAAATTCGGACGCAGCTCAATGCAGAAGGGTTCTTTTTTAAACCAAGATTTTTCAATAAAAAACAACGACGATTAAAGGCGAAAAACCATAAATTTTGCTTGACAAATACCGCTGTTTTAGTGTATCATATTTTTTAAATAAATACACAAAGGAGCGTTGCGGATTATGGATATTAGTAAGAAAGTTTGCGGCGAAGGTTTGACATTTGACGATGTTCTTCTTATCCCTGCAAAGAGCGAGATTCTACCTGCAGATATTGACGTCACCACACGTCTTACAAAGAAGATTTCATTGAATATTCCCGTCATGAGTGCGGCTATGGATACAGTTACAGAGTCACGCATGGCGATTGCCGTTGCCAGAGAGGGCGGCATCGGTGTTATACATAAAAACATGACAATCGAAGAGCAGGCTAACGAAGTCGATATGGTTAAACGCTCCGAAAACGGTGTTATTACAAACCCGTTCTTTTTAAGCCCGTCCAACACCCTCGGAGATGCTGATGACCTCATGGCAAAATACCGCATTTCAGGTGTTCCGATTTGTGATAACGGCAAGCTCGTCGGTATTATTACAAACCGCGATATGAAGTTTGAAGCAGACTACAATCGCCCCATCTGCGAGGTTATGACAAAAGAGAATCTTGTAACTGCTCCGGTTGGCACAACACTTGAAGATGCAACAGAGATTCTCCGCAAAAACAAAATAGAAAAACTCCCAATTGTTGATAAAAACATGGCGCTTTGCGGCCTTATCACAATTAAAGATATTGAAAAAGCTCACAGATACCCGAATTCTGCGCGTGACGAAAAGGGTCGCCTTTTAGTAGCTGCAGCTATCGGCAACACTCCTGATGTTCTTGACCGTGCAAAAGCTCTTTCGGACGCAGGCGTTGATGTTTTCGTTCTTGACAGTGCACATGGTCATCATATAGACATTGCACGCGCTGTTTCAAAGGTTAAAAACGCGTTCCCTCACATTGAGCTTATCGCTGGTAACATTGCTACTCCGGAAGCTGCTGCAGACCTTATCGCAGCCGGTGCAGATGCTCTCAAGGTCGGTATGGGCCCCGGTGCTATCTGTACAACACGCGTTGTTGCAGGTATTGGTGTTCCGCAGATTACGGCTGTTATGACAGTTGCAGAAGTTGCAGATAAATACGGTATTCCGGTCATTGCAGACGGCGGTATTAAATACTCCGGCGATATTCCTAAGGCTATTTGCGCGGGCGCATCTGTAATCATGCTTGGTTCACTTCTTGCAGGTTGCGACGAAGCTCCGGGTGATTTTGAAATGTTCCAGGGCAGACGTTTTAAGGTATACCGTGGCATGGGCTCACTTGGCGCAATGGCAAAGGGCGGCCGTGACCGTTACTTCCAGCACAATAACAGAAAGCTCGTTCCCGAAGGCGTTGAAGGTCGTGTTCCCTACAAGGGGCCGGCAGGCGATACTATCTTCCAGCTTATCGGTGGTCTCCGCGCTGGTATGGGTTACTGCGGCGCGCCAAACATTCAGGCACTCCGTGAGAACGGACGCTTCATAAAGATAACAGGTGCAGGCCTCAAAGAAAGCCACCCGCACGATATTTACATTACAAAAGAAGCACCTAACTACTCAATCAATCCGTAAAATAAAAACAGAGTCGTGTCATACACGACTCTGTTTTTTAAAACTCATAACAAAATCCATTCCCATCTGGTCTTTTAGAAACAGACACTCCAAACATCTCATTTATTATTTTGCTATCACAAACGGCATCTGGCGTATCTGCACGCAAAACTTTTCCCTCGCAGAGCACAGCCACACTGTCAGAAAAGCTCAGTGCAAGCGGAATATCATGCATAACCGTAACTATTCCCTTCCCCTCTTCCGCTAAAGAACGCAGAGTTTTCAAGAGCGAGAGCTGGTTTGAAATATCAAGATATGTAGTTGGCTCATCCAGCAGGATATAGTCAGCATCCTGCGCGAGAGCCATTGCAATGTATGCATTTTGTCTCATCCCACCCGACAGACAAGATAGCTTGCTGTCAGAAAGTGATTTAATCCCCATACGCGCAAGCGTACCTTGCACCATCTCATTGTCCTCTTTGCTGTACCGTCGAGGATAATCAAGATACGGGAATCTCCCATGCAACACCATCTGCCCAACTGTCATGTCAGGGACATTTTTGCCCTGAGATAGATATGCAATGTTTTGCGCAACTTCTTTGCGCGACATTGCATTTTTTTCTTTACCGTTAATTATTATACTTCCGCTTGTGAACGGTATAATGCCCGCCATAGTTTTAAGGAGAGTGCTTTTTCCCGAGCCGTTAGGCCCGATGACAGACATAATCTTTCCTCTTTCCACGTTAAGTGATACGCCACAGAGCACATTACACTTTGCGTAGCCTGAATATATTTCTTTAAGCTCAATCACTCTTATGCCCTCCTCTGCCCCGAACAAGAATAAAAATAAAGAATGGTGCTCCGAGGAAAGCCATAATTATACCTACAGGAATTTCATAAGGCGAAAATGCACATCTGGCAACAGTATCACACAAACACACAAACGCGCCCCCGAATAATGCACAGAGACTAATTAAATGAAATGCCCTATTACCTGCAAGCCTTCTCACCGTATGCGGAACAAGTAACCCCACAAACGAAAGTAGCCCCGCAAGGCTTACTGCACACCCCGCAAGCAGTGCTGCAAGTAGTAAAAAAAACATATTCATAAGCTCAGTATTCATACCGAGCCCCTTTGCGTTTTCTTCTCCGAGAGAAAGTACATCAAGCTCGTTTGCCAGAGTAAGAAGTAGCGCTGTTGTAATCAAAATCAGAACCGTCGCAGGAACAAGCTTCTGATACGTCACCGCCGAAAACTCTCCAACTTTAAAGTCGTTACTCATCATCCCCACATCCGGAATAAAAGTAACCACCGTATCAGAGACCGCGCCGAGCAAGCTATTCATGGCGACACCAATAAGTATTACTTTTCCGCGCGATGCGCTCCATCTCCGCGCTCCCAGACTAACAATCATAACTGCCGCAAATGCGCCAAGAAATGCAAATAGCGAAAGTCTCCACCCTCCGTAAATACCAAATGCTGTACACAATGTAACAGCAAGCCCCGCTCCGGAGTTAACCCCTATTACGCTCGGAGATGCCAACCGATTTGACAGAACTCCCTGTATCAGCGCGCCGGAAACAGCAAGAGCCGCTCCGCACACAAGCGAAGCAATAGTTCTCGGAAGCCTTACATAATAAATAATACGCCATGCCGGTAATGTATAAAGCCCTTCACAAATCGCGTGGTAGAGCTCCGAGAATGAAACCGAAGTACTTCCAAGCCCTATTCCCGAAACTATGGCAACAAGCAAGAGCAAAACACCTGTAAGATAGAGTAATTTTATTCTGTTTTTATTCTTCAAGCAAAATTCTGCCGAGCTCCTCATACGCCTCTGCCCATCTCACATTCGGTTTTATATTAAACAGCCTTCTGTCCATAAAATGCAGCCTGTTCTCACGAACAGCTAAAAGAGTTTTCCATGCCGGATTTTCGCTCATCGTTTCTGCAAGATTTTTCATTGCCTTATCAATATCGTCACCCATTGTGACAACAAAAATCCTGTACGGCTCGTTCTTAATAACAGACTCTACGCTTAAGTTCTCAAGCAGGCTCTTGTCGCTGTCTGCAATGTTTTTGCACCCCAGCTCAAAAAGCATCTCACCCAGCACGGTCCCACGGCTACCCTTTGCCTTTACAGTGCCGGAAGACGCCCGAAGTAATAATATCGTCTTTGCCTCAGCAGGTATTTTCGCATCTGCACAGCGTTTTTTTACAGCATCTATCTGTGCCCTTATATGTAGCCCGTTTTTCTCATAGAGGTCTTTTCTGCCTGTAATATCAGTGCAGATATCAAGCATCCGGAGATAGTCCTCAAAACAGTCAACATCAAAATATGCTACTGTAATTCCCGCATTTTCAAGTGCATCTTTCATTTCCACATTCGATGCTGTGGATGCACTTGCAATTACAAAATCGGGGTTTGCTTTAAAAAGAGACTCAAGCGACGGTGAATGTGCTCCACCGAGATTTATGCAATCATCACGAAGATTAAGACCTAAATCTTCCCATGCATCATCACAGGTTGCCGCAACCTCCCCACCGGCAAGCATCCATATTTCAGCAAAGCTTCCGAGGATAGGCGCAACTCTGTTACATGTACTGACCGTAACCTCGAGTCCAAGGTCGTCTGTAAAGGTATATCCCTCTGTCTTTTCTTGTTCTCCGCAACCGTACAACACAAGAAGCATACAAAAAAAGCTCGCCAATATCACGCTTATGCTTCTCTGCATTTTTTCACCTCAATTAAACGAATTTTTACCAACACTCAAATCAAACATCCTGCGTATACGCTCACGAAGAAGCTTATACTCAGGGTTTTTAAGCGTACGGTCTATCTCGGCAATCTTTGCTGCCTCGCGCTTGGCCAAATCAAGCACACGCATATCTGACATAAAACTTGCAATTTTGAGTATGGGCAAACCATGCTGGCGTGTACCGAAAAAGTCGCCCGGTCCGCGAAGTTTCAGGTCCTCCTCAGATATTTTAAATCCATCTGCGTTTTTGCGAAGTGCCTGCAAACGCTCTGCCGCAGGGCTCCACTTGCTCACATTTGAAAACAGTATGCAATAAGACTTGTCCTTTCCTCGTCCTACACGTCCGCGAAGCTGATGAAGCTGCGAAAGACCAAACCTTTCAGAATTTTCTATTGCCATAACAGTAGCGTTCGGGACGTTCACCCCAACCTCTATTACCGTTGTTGAAACGATTGCCGCTGTCTCACCAGAAACAAACCGACGCATAACGGCGTCCTTCTCTTTTTGCTTCATCTTGCCGTGTAAGAACTCAATCTGCTTACCTTTAAATACTGTATCAGAAAGCTCCTCGGCAAACTTTTCAACAGAGCGCATTTCACCCTCTTCATCCTCATCTATAAGAGGACATACTATGTATGCCTGATGACCTTCATCAAGCTGTTTTTTTATAAAGCCATATGCATCATTGCGCTTTGTGTCATTCACAATCAGCGTATCTACTGGCAATCTCCCCGGCGGAAGTTCATCTATGACCGATATATCAAGATCACCGTACATAATAAGTGCAAGCGAGCGCGGTATAGGTGTTGCAGACATAACAAGCTGATGAGGGTTATTTCCCTTCGAGGCGAGAGCCGCTCTTTGGCGAACACCGAAGCGATGTTGCTCGTCAACTATCATAAGCCCCAGACTTGAAAAAGCTACATCCTCACTTATTATCGCATGAGTGCCTATAAGAAAATCAACTTCTCCTGTTAGGCACATCTCCTTTACAGCTCTTTTTTCTGATGCCTTCATGCTTCCGCACAAAAGCATGCATTTCATACCAAGCTCTGAAAGCCCTGCCGAAAGTGACATAAAATGCTGTTCGGCAAGTATTTCTGTCGGCACCATCAGCGCTGTCTGCAACCCGTTTTTATACGCAATATATGCAGCACCGGCAGCAACAGCTGTCTTGCCCGAGCCGACATCACCCTGAACTATACGGTTCATCGGACGGGGTGACTTCATATCTCCGGCAATCTCGTCCATCACGCGAAGTTGGGCAGCTGTTGGCTTAAACGGCAGAGCCGATATATATTTTGAGTAATCCGCATCTTCTATGGCTATGCCAGACTCATACTCACGTCTGTCGCGAAGATGCATAAGCCCCAACGTAAGGACAAAAAGCTCCTCAAAGACAAGCCTCCGTTTTGCAATTTCAAGCTCCTCTTCGCTTGTTGGAAAATGAATTTCGCGATAAGAATATCCGACGTGTGCAAGCCTTAGTCGTCTTCGGATTTCCTCTGGTATAACCTCTGGAATAACCTCTGAAAACTCCGATAATGCTGTTTTGACCGCAGTTCGAATCATATCTGCCGAAAGCCCTGCCGTCAAACCATATATCGGGAGGATAGCCCCGGTCTTGTTGCCGGAGCTATCCTCTCGCTCAAACGTCGGATTTGTCATAGAAAGCTTGCCGCCGCGCTCCTCTATCTTACCAAAGAATATGTAGCGCTCACCGGCCTGAAGCTTTCCTACACTGTATTTTTGATTAAAGAAAACTATATTTATTCCGCCTGTCTCATCAACTGCACGAAACTCTGTCACCGAAAAACCACGGCGTGGGGTTCTGGTCTTTATATTAGAGGACACATATGCATTTATGCATGCCTTGTCCCCCGCTCGGACATCGGATATATTGAGAGTCTTTCGCCTGTCCTCATAGTCACGCGGAAAATAGTTTAAAAGGTCATACACGGTAAATATACCAAGCCTCGAAAAAGCCTCGGCACGTTTTTCACCAACACCCTTTAAATACCGTATTCCCGTGTTTAAATCAGACTTCACCATACGAAATTACTCCGCAGAAATCAAATAGTAATATACCGGCTGACCGCCGTCAAGAATCATAACCTCGGCATCCTGTGCCTTATCCTTGCAGATTGACTCAATAACAGATGCATCATCAGCCTTTACACCGTCGCCGTAAAACACGGTTATAAAGCCCTTATCCTCAACACCCATGTCAGAGATAAGCTTGTCTGCCACTTCCTTTAAGTCCTTGCCCGATGCAGAGAGCTTACCTTCGTTAAGTGCAAGGTATTCGCCCTCTTTGATAGAGTGGCCGTCAAACTCACTGTCGCGTGCAGCATATGTGATAGAGCCTGTGGAAACATTCCCCGCCGCCTCCATCATTGCCGCAATATTCTGCTCAACATCAGCGTCCGGGTCAAACGCAAGCATCGCAGATATTCCCTGCGGTATGGTTTTTGTCTCAAGCACAACAACCTGCTTTGGTGTAAGCTCTGCTGTCTGCTGAGCCGCCATAATAATGTTCTTATTGTTCGGGAGAACAAAGACAATCTCCGATGGAGTTGCATTTATCGCATCGAGAATATCGTCTGTTGACGGGTTCATCGTCTGTCCGCCCTCGACCATTGTGTTTGCACCTAGGTCGCGGAACACGTTCATAATGCCCTCGCCTGCTCCAACTACAGCAAACCCATACTTTGTCTCCGGCTCGGCAATCTTCGGTTTTTCATCAGACTTAGGGGTAGAGCTCTGCTCTGCAATAACCTTTTCGGTATGCTGATAACGCATGTTGTCAATCTTTATATTAGTAAGCTCACCGTAGGTAAGCGCACGCCCAAGAGCCTTATCAGGCTCATTTGTATGAACATGAACCTTTATAATATCGTCATCATCTACAACAACAACGCAATCGCCGATAGACTCAAGATATGCGCGAAGCTTTGCAACATCAAGCTTTTTACCCTCTTTGCTGATGTTTACAATAAACTCTGTGCAGTATGCAAAAGTAATTTCCTCGTCAACCTCTGCAAAAAAAGCCGCGCCGCCTGCTGTAATCTCATCACCCGAAAGCGGCTTTACATCGTTCCCGAGAAGAGAGTCGCGCATTGCCTCAAGCACTAATACCCAACCGCAACCACCGGCATCAACAACTCCTGCCTTTTTAAGGACAGGGTTAAGCTCCATGGTCTCGTCTAAGGCTGCCTTTGCCGCAGTGATTGCCTCTTCAAAAAGCTCTGTAACATCGGACTGAGACCCTGCCAGCTCGCTCACACGCTCTGCCGCCTTGCGGGAAACAGAAAGAATTGTGCCCTCTGCAGGCTTCATAACGGCGCGGTACGCCGCCTCAACGCCTGCAGTAAGTGCTTTGCCAAGCGATTTTGCATTCATCTCATGCTCTTCTGCACACGATTTTGCAAAGCCGCGGAAAAGAAGCGAAAGAATAACACCCGAGTTTCCGCGTGCGCCGCGAAGAAGAGCTGATGCCGCAATGTTTGCCGCCTCACCGATTGTTTCGGGAGCTGCACCTGCAAGAGCAGATGCAGCAGCGCGCGCAGTAAGCGACATGTTTGTGCCCGTGTCACCGTCAGGAACGGGGAATACGTTGAGCTCATTAAGTTTTTGTTTGTTGTTATCTATTGCCGCGGATGCGGAAATCACCATTCGTTTAAATTCCGCGGCGGTAATCTGTTCTTTCAAGACCGGCACCTCCGTTACTCTGCCATTATTGAATCGACATTTACGTTTACGTTGCCGACCTTAACGCGTGTTACGCGCTCAACATTATAGCGTACCTCGTTTATTATTGATTCACAAATCGCAGTGATGTTTACACCGTGCTCGACGATAATGTGAACGTCTATATTCACTTTATCGTTTTCAAACTTAACCTTTACGCCCTTGGACATGTTTTCACGCTTGAGAAGCCTTACAATGCCGTCCTTAACGCTACGGTCAGCCATACCGCGTACACCAAAGCAATTCGTTGCCGCATCACCTGCAACAACCGTAAAAACATCATTTGTTATCTCTATTGAACCTTTGTCGTTATTTATTATCATATACGTCCCTCCTTAGCGACTGTTATACATAGTTATATTATATTCTATTTTTGCCAATAACTCAATAGAAATTTTTTTAATACGCTCTT
Source organism: Eubacteriales bacterium (assembly GCA_045586595.1). Classification (GTDB taxonomy): domain Bacteria; phylum Bacillota; class Clostridia; order Oscillospirales; family JAAYXM01; genus SIG480. The sequence continues at coordinate 26,555 of JAZNAQ010000011.1, forward strand.
TTTTACAAAAAGCTTTCTCAAAACGAGAAAGCTTTTTGATTACTTGCTTGTATCTATACTCTTACCAAAAACAAAATAACGCTGATAAAGAAATTCTGTTATAAAGTTTACGAGCATATTAAGTATAGTGACTATATACTCATTCCACATAAGCGTTTCTGCAAGATAGTCCCCGGCTATTGTAGATACAGGGGTGAAAACCGCATAATATGCGAGAGTTTTCATCATAGCTATCGGAACATTATTCGCCGATTTAAATGTAAATTTACGGTTAAGGGTAAAGTTCCAGACAACCGAAAGGACAAGAGCAATAAGATAACACGCCCAATAGTTCCACCCCAAAAATTCATTGAGTATTGCAAAACTTATTATCTGGATAAAGCCTGCACTGAGAGAAAATGCGGCAAATTTTATAAATCTGAAAAACTCTTTTGTTGAATTTTTTGTCATCTCCACTCCGCCTTTATATTTTTTCTTTATAATATCACAACTTCTGATTTTTTTCAATCTAATGCTTACCTTGACTAAATTTTATGGATTTGGTATAATTAAACGATTTTATTTTGTTAGCAAAGAGGTTTAAAAATGAATTTAGGACTGATGTTCTTTTTTTCAAGCGCGCTCTTGGGTATCGGGCTTGCAATGGATGCCTTTTCAATTTCTCTCGCAAACGGGCTCGCAGAGCCGAAAATGAGGTTTCCTAAAATGCTCCTTATCGCAGGAGTATTTGCAACAGCGCAGTTTCTTATGCCGTTCATCGGTTGGACTTGTGTACATACCATCGCAGAACACTTTTTAGCATTTCAGAAGCTTATACCGTGGATTGCCCTTATTCTTCTCTGTTACATCGGCGGGAATATGCTTTTTGACGGCATCAAAAAATGCGAAGACGATGCTCCTTCAAAAACAACGCTTGTCGCTATTCTCGTTCAGGGCATTGCAACGTCTATCGACGCGCTTTCGGTCGGCTTTACAATTTCACAATACAACCTTACGATGGCGATATTCGCCTCGCTGATAATCGGTGCTGTCACATTTGTAATATGCCTCTCAGGTGTTTTTCTCGGCAAAAGGTTTGGAACTCACTTTTCAAACAAGGCAAGCATCATAGGCGGTGCAATCCTTATATTTATCGGTCTTGAAATCTTTATAAGTTCATTCTTAAGGGGTTAATCTCATGGAACTGAAAGCAAAAATCATGGATGAATCGGCAATTCATCGCTCCATGGCACGTATTACGCATGAAATAATAGAAAAGAACCGCGGCGCTGAAGGAATTTGCCTTGTAGGTATAAAGCGCCGGGGTATCCCCCTCGCCAAAATGCTCCGCGACAACATAAAAAAATTTGAGGGCGCTGATGTCCCCATGGGGCACATCGACATAACCCTCTACCGTGATGACATTGCAGAACAGGTTGCCGTGCCGTCAACAGACGGCTGTGAAATACCCTGCGATGTTCGTGAGTACAACATAATAATCGTCGATGACGTTCTCTATACAGGGCGCACGGTAAGAGCCGCGATTGACTCAATCTTCCGCTTCGGAAGGCCGAAATCAATCCAGCTTGCGGTACTCATAGACCGCGGTCATAGAGAACTTCCCATCCGTCCCGATTTTGTGGGCAAGAACATCCCCACCTCAAAAACAGAGCTTGTTTCAGTTATGCTCGATGAGGTCGACGGTGAAACAGGCGTATGCCTCTACAGTATGTAAAAGCAAAAACACCCGGCTGTTATCAAAATTGATAACAGCCGGGTTTGTTTTTATTTATACACGCTCTTTTATTTCGGTTGTAATTTTTGCTATAAACTCATCAAGCGTCATTGTTTCGTTCTGAGCAGTATCGCGATAACGGACGGAAACCGTTCCGTTCTCAACCTCCTGCTGGCCAATAATTACCATGTACGGAACACGGCCTACAGTCTGAGCCTCACGAATCATATAGCCGATTTTCTCGTTTCGGTTATCCATCTCAACGCGAACACCCGCTTTTCTGAGAGCTTCGTATACTTCCTTACCGTACTCTGCGCTCTTTTCAGAAACAAGAAGTACCTTTGCCTGAGTCGGAGCAAGCCATACCGGGAATTTACCTGCAAAGTGCTCTGTGAGCATACCGATAAATCTCTCAATAGAGCCGAAGCATACGCGGTGAATCATAATCGGGCGCTGCTTTTCGCCATTCTCATCAATATACTCAAGGTTAAAGTTGAGCGGCATCTGGAAGTCAAGCTGGATAGTTCCGCACTGCCATGTTCTTCCGAGAGAATCTTCAAGGTGGAAGTCAATCTTCGGGCCGTAGAAAGCGCCGTCGCCTTCGTTAATCGTGTACGGAAGACCGAGCTTTTCAAGGGCGCCTTTGAGGCCGTTTGTAGCTGCCTCCCAGTCCTCGTCACTGCCCATGCTGTCCTCAGGGCGTGTAGAAAGTTCTACGTTATACTTAAAACCAAGTTTTGAGTAAACCTCATTGATAAGGTCAACAACACCAACAATTTCGTCGGTTATCTGCTCACGGCGCATAAAGATATGCGCATCGTCCTGAGTAAAGCAGCGAACACGGAAAAGACCGTGAAGCGCACCGCGAAGCTCGTGGCGGTGAACAACACCAAGCTCGCCCATGCGAATCGGAAGGTCGCGGTAGCTGTGCGGCTGTGAACGGTAAACCATGACACCGCCCGGACAGTTCATCGGCTTTACACAGAATGTTTCCTCGTCAATCGTGGTCGTGTACATATTATCCTTATAGTGGTCCCAATGTCCGCTTGTTTCCCAGAGCTTACGGTTCATAATAAGCGGTGTTGCAACTTCAACGTAGTCATTGCGTGTATGAAGCTCACGCCAATACTCTATAAGTGCGTTTTTAAGAAGCATACCCTTCGGCAGGAAGAACGGGAATCCCGGAGCCTCGTCTGCAAACATAAAGAGCCCCATCTCTTTGCCAATTCGGCGATGGTCGCGCTTTTCTGCCTCTTCAAGAAGCTTTAAGTAATCCTCAAGCTCCTGCTGTGATGAGAAAGCTATACCCTTTACGCGGGTGAGCATTTTGTTGTTCTTATCATTCTTCCAGTATGCACCGGACTGATCTGTGACCTTAAACGCCTTGAGCGCCTTTGTATAGCAAAGGTGCGGGCCGACACACATGTCTATATAATCGCCCTGCTGATAGAAGCTTATCTCGGCATCCTCGGGCAGGTCGCCTATATGCTCTACCTTATACTTCTCACCACGGCTTTCCATAAGGGCAATAGCCTCATCACGCGGGAGAATATACGGCTTAATCGGGAGATTTTCTTTTACGATTTTTCGCATCTCCTGCTCTATTTTCTGCAAATCCTCGTCAGTAAGCTTTTCATCGCCAAGGTCAACATCATAATAGAAGCCCTTGTCTGTAGCAGGGCCGTATGCGAAATGTGCATTCGGATAAAGCCTGCTTATTGCCTGAGCCATGATGTGAGCAGCAGAGTGGCGAAGAACGTGGAGTTCTTCTTCCTTCGGGCACTCACCCACAGTTCCGTTGTTGTAAATTACTTTCATATCTTATACCCTCTTTTCGGATAAAAAATCTTTTGCAAACTATTTTTATATTATATTGTATACAGGTGCAAATTGTCAATGCTTTTCGGCGTAAATATTTGTATTTCGCGCATATTGTGAAGAAAATAAAAAAGACGTCCTTCTCTTACGAAAAGGACGTCTGGCGCGCTGTGGAGAATTCGAATCCCCGACCTTGTGGTCCGTAGCCACACGCTCTATCCAGCTGAGCTAACAGCGCATATTGCCTTAAACAGCTTAACTATAATAACATAACAAAAAAGAAAAATCAAGCCTTTTTTTATCTTTTTTTCAAAATTTTTTCTCCCAAATTTTACGGTTATATGTTATACTATAAACATAAATGAGTTTTATGTATCAGGCGGAGATATTCCCCGCCCAACGCTTACAGGATTGACTGCAAACTGTCTATGACGCTTCCTGCGCTTTTGAGTATCTTACCGGTATTGTGTTTAATGCATTTGCATGATTTGCTTTTTTTCGGCATAAGCGTTACCGCAAGCGTCGTTCCGACTATCAACCCTGCCGTCATGCCTTTGCAAAACGGACTCATTGTCATAATACCACTTCCCCTTCAGTAATATTATCTCCAAATTGCCGCATTATTTCGCGGTAGTTTGTGGAAAAATAAAAAAACAACAGGAGAACTAAAATGAAAAAATTTACATCAATTCTGCTGACACTTGCTATAATTCTCACACTGTCAGCATGCCTTCCGTCTGACTACAAAAACGTAAACGACACACCCGACGAAACGTTGCCTGCCCCGCAAACCCGCAACGAGCTCTATTCGCTGTATGCCGCGATAGAGCGCGACATGGCAAGGGCACAGATTGAAGCGATGTTCGGCATCGGAACCCCGTCATATGACGACTATGGCGATGTGAAATATATAAATTACTATAACTCAACAAAGTCAGCAGGCGTATCAATAATTTATGACTCCGAAGATGTGGTTGAAACAAAAATGCTCTATTTCAACAAAAAAGCAAACCTCGTCCCCTTCTCCGGCCGTTATGATGACTCAAAGGTTTCATATGTAAAATCAGGCATGACCGTAGAAGAGGCCTTAAAGCTTATGGGCTCAACACCGCTTGAATTATCATGTACCTATAATGACGGCGGCCCGCTGAACATGTCTAAGATATACTGCTGGTATAACGAAGACACATCAAACTTTATGCTTCACACAGAAAACGGAATCATAAACAACGTGGCGCTCTACCGCGAATAACTTTATATTGACCTGAATATAAATCTTCGATATACTTATTTCAGAGGTGATTAACATGACAGATGTATATTTATGGCTTGCCGCCACTGTTGTATTCGGCGCAATAGAGGCACTTACCGTCGGCATAGTATCTATATGGTTTGCTCTCGGTTCACTTGCAGCACTCATCGCTGCGGCGCTTCATGCCGAAACGTGGCTTCAAGTCACTGTATTTCTTGCAGTGTCGGTAATCGCGCTCATCCTCACCCGCCCGCTTATCAAGAAAAAAATTCTGCTTAACACGACACCCACAAACGCTGATATGCTCATTGGTGCGGCAGGTGTTGTAGAAGATAGCATTGATAATCTCTCAGGTGCGGGTTCAGTAAAAATCCAGGGCAAGGTATGGAGCGCAAGAAGCATAAGCGGTGATACCATTGCCTCGGGCAGCATCGTTACCATCGTAAAAATTGAGGGTGTAAAGCTCATTGTTGAGCTTTCAAAATAAAATATATAAGAAAGGAAAAACGTTATGATAATAGCAATCCTTATTATTCTCGCGCTCGTTGTTGTCATTTCAAACATCGTAATTGTCCAGCAGGCATCAGCCCGAGTTGTTGAACGACTCGGCGCATACCGCGCTACATGGAATGTCGGCATGCACTTTAAAATTCCGTTCATTGAGCGCGTACGGCGTCCCATTTCTCTCAAGGAGCAAGTCGCAGACTTCCCTCCCCAGCCGGTTATCACAAAAGATAACGTAACAATGCAGATTGACACCGTTGTCTACTTCCAGATAACTGACCCGAAGCTTTACACCTACGGTGTTGAGCGCCCGATTTCAGCTATAGAGAATCTCACGGCAACAACCCTGCGTAACATTATCGGTGATCTCGAGCTTGACCAGACTCTAACCTCACGCGATACCATAAACACAAAAATGCGTACAATACTCGACGAGGCTACCGACCCGTGGGGCATTAAGGTAAATCGTGTTGAGCTTAAGAACATCATTCCCCCTCGCGAAATCCAGGATGCGATGGAAAAGCAGATGAAAGCAGAGCGTGAACGCCGTCAGGCAATCCTTAAGGCAGAAGGCGTTAAGCAGTCGCAGATCCTTGAAGCTGAGGGCGAAAAGCAAGCACTCATCCTCCGCGCAGATGCGGCGAAGCAGTCCAAAATACTTGATGCTGAGGGTGAAAAAGAAAAGCAGATACTCGAGGCAGAAGGTCAGGCAGCGGCTATTATGAAAACTCAGGAGGCTCTTGCAAAGGCCATCACACTTATTAACGATGCAAACCCAAGCGATTCGGTAATAAAGCTCAAAGCTCTGGAGGCATTCCAGGCAGCAGCAGACGGCAAAGCTACAAAGCTTATTATCCCGTCCGAAATACAGGGGCTTGCAGGGCTTGCGGGTTCTCTCAAAGAAACAATAACAGATAAATAAAAAAATTCAGGTAGGTTGACAAATGAAAAAGTTTTTTGGGGAATTTAAAGAATTTATATCACGCGGAAACGTAATTGACATGGCAGTCGGTGTCGTAGTCGGTGCTGCTTTCAAATCAATCATTGACTCTTTAGTTAACGACATTATTATGCCGGTTGTAGGCTGGCGCCTCGGCGGTCTTGACTTTTCAAGCTATGCCATTAAGCTTTCCGAAACAGTTACCACAGACGGCTCCGTTGTTGTAAACGCCATTCTCTACGGAAAGTTTATAAACAGCATTATAAGCTTCCTCATAATTGCGTTCTGCTTGTTTGTTGTCATTAAGATGATAAATTCGCTCCGCAGAAAGAAAGAGGAAGAACCGGCGCCCGCACCTGCCCCCGAACCGTCAGCAGAGGAAAAGCTCCTCTCAGAAATCCGCGACCTTATAAAGGCAAAGAACGAATAGTTTAAAAAACTCTGTATGCGCCAAAAGCCATACAGAGTTTTTATTATATACTCTAATCCATCCCGAACAGCGAAAGCTTTTTCTCCACATCACACATACCGAAATAAACCTCTTTTGCGCTTCTGTATCCTTGAAGCTTCAGTTCTCTTTCAAGCCAATCCTCACTTAATCCCATACGTTCCAAATTCTCGCCCAAAATCCGTCCGTCAATAATAACCTCAGTGCATATATGCTCAGGTTCAGGAACGAGTTTCATATCCTCCGGTGTCAGCGGCCTTTTTGTACTTAACGGCAATATCGTCAAATGACCGTTGTGTTCAAAAACCGCAGTTTTTATGTCATTTATATTAAAATATCCGGCCTGTCTGCACAAAACCATAAATTCGCTCAAATCAATTCTTGCCTTTTTCATATTACGGCGATAAAACTTACCGTTATCCATAATAATTGTAGGCGTTCCGTTAATGAATTTACGGCTTTTAGGAAACTTGTTTGACATAATGCTCAGAGAAACTGCTATTAAGCCATAAATTATCATAGCAATCAGCGGTTTCATCGGCTCTTCGAGTTCTGTAGCAAGCTCTGCCGCTATTGAACCAATCGTAATACCTGTAATATAATCAAAAAAATCGAGCTGGGCAAGCTGTTTATGCCCCATAATTTTCGCTAATATGAACAAAGCCCCCGCCGATAACAGCGATGTTAAAATAACCTTTAACATTTCCATATTTATACGTCCCTTCATGCTTTATAAGTAAGTATATCCATCACACTGTATTATAAACAATTTTACCTACGTCAGATATTGCCATAATTTTTATATTGTGGTATACTGTTTTTATCACAAAAAGGCAGAGTAGAAAATATCGGGTCAAGTGCTGTGTGAACGGGGAGTTGTCTCACAGACGAAAATGCATATATGCATTGCCGTGATATTTTCGCATCCCGCTGCGAGAAGACTGTCCTCTTTGTGTCAGGTTTTGTTGCCCCAAAATTTTCACAAAGGAGGACTAAATTTATGCAAAACCGTATCAAATCCTCGGCGGGCGAGATACGCAACATCCACTCACTCGCTATGTGCGCCGTGCTTGTTGCGCTGTATGTTGCCATAAACTCAGCGTCAATCTACATCACACCTTCTCTGAAGCTCACATTTTCCTACCTCGTTCTGGGTATTCTGGGCTACCGTTTCGGTGCCGTTGCAGGAACTCTCTCAGGGCTTGCGTGTGACCTTATCGCATATATCGTACGCCCGGCAGGGCCTCTGCACTTAGGCTTTACCCTATCCACAATGCTGACCGTTCTTGTGTTTGCTCTGTTCTTATACGGACGCGAGCTCAGAATATGGCGGGTTATACTCTCACGAACAATCATAAACCTTGCAATAAACATCGCACTCAACACATACTGGCTCTCAAATCTCTACGGCAAAGCATATATAGTTCTGCTTTTTGAGCGCATTATCAAGAACATAGCTCTGCTTCCTATAGAAATTGCTCTGTTGTGGTTTGTTCTAAAAGCATTTCGGCAGATAATGATGCGCATTGGTAATAGATAACATAATATGTGAATACATTTTTATAACGGAGTTGATTTTTTTGGATATTATAAAAGCAATAATTATAGGTATTGTAGAGGGCATTACAGAGTGGTTGCCGATAAGCAGTACAGGGCATATGATTCTTGTAAACGAGTTTATGGGCATACGCGAGGGCGACTTTCTTGCTGAACAAATTTTCTTGTATGTAATTCAGCTCGGCGCGATTCTTGCCATAGCGACATTGTATTTCAAAAGGCTAAACCCTTTTTCGCCGAGTAAAACTCCGCTTGAGAAAAAAGCTACTTGGCAGATGTGGTTTAAGGTTATCGTTGCTTGCCTTCCCGCAGCGATTTTAGGGCTTTTGTTTAATGATGCGATGGATGCAATATCCACGCCTCTTATCGTAAGCATTATGCTCATCGTGTATGGTATTGCCTTTATCCTTATAGAGCGAAATAACAAAACCGCCTCTATTACAGATATGAAGGATATGACATACAAAACAGCTCTTTTTATAGGCTTGTTTCAGGTTCTTTCAATCATTCCCGGCACATCCCGCTCAGGTTCCACCATTCTTGGTGCGATACTCCTCGGCACATCCCGTTCGGTCGCGGCAGAATTCTCGTTCTTCCTCGCAATTCCGGTTATGTTCGGAGTAAGCTTTCTTAAAATAATCACAAACGACTATATCATGACCGCACAGAGCTGGACGCTTCTTGCTGTTGCAATGGCTGTCGCGTATGTCGTTTCACTGGCTTCTGTTAAATTCCTTACAAATTACGTTCGTCGACACGACTTCAGGGCATTCGGTGTCTACCGCATTGTTCTTGGCATTCTGGTTATCACATACTTCCTTATATTCAAATAAGATAAAGCACCGCCTACGGCGGTGCTTTCACATTTTATAAAGCCCTTTAATATACTGTATCAGAAAGAGAAAACTGCGGAGCAGATTACCTCCGTCGACAGAAAGGAAGATTCATTATGTCAAAAAAGCTTAAGTTTGCTGTGGTCGGCGGTGATGCGCGGCAAATACAACTTGCAGCACTTCTCTCAGAGGGAGGTCACGACGTATACGCCTTTGCACTTGACCGAGCCGAGCCGCTCGGCGATGTCATCTGCGGCGGCGACATATCACGCCTTTCTGAAAAGTTTGACTGTGTTGTGCTTCCTATCCCTCTAAGGGCGGACGAAGAACACCTTAATGCCCCGCTCTCGTCTTATCAATATCTTATAGACGATATTTTTTCTGTTCTGCCGACAGGTCAGACTGTTATTGCAGGCAAAGTAGACAACTCACTTTTTGCCAAAGCAGGCAGAAGCGGAATTCGCCTTTATGACTATCTGGAGCGTGAGGATTTTACCGTTATGAACTCAATCCCCACCGCCGAGGGCGCAATAGAGGTTGCCATGCGCGAGCTTAACGAAACACTCAACCGCAAGAAGTGCCTTGTCATTGGCTTTGGCCATATCGGAAAGCTTCTATGCCACTACCTTACGGGGCTGGGGGTTCGAGTAACTGCATCTGCCCGTAAATTCGGCGACCTTGCATGGATTTCGGCATACGGTTATAACGCACTTGAAACCGCCTCCATAAAAAATTCTCTTTCTGACTTCGACATAATTTTCAACACCGTTCCGGCACTTGTGCTTGACGAGGATGCGCTTAAACGCATAAAGCCGACAGCGCTTGTATGCGACCTCGCATCTAAGCCGGGCGGAGTAGACTTTAATGTTGCAAAGCAGCTTGGCATACACACTGTGTGGGCATTATCGCTGCCTGGAAAGTGTGCGCCCATGTCAGCTGCTGCAGCCATGCGCGATACTATCTATAATATTTTAGACGAATGGGGGAATTAAGCGTTGGGAAATACTGCAGTCGGCTTTGCGATGTGCGGCTCTTTCTGTACATTCGCAAAGGTAATCCCTGAAATCCAAAGTCTTGTTAATGACGGCTACGACGTTTTCCCGATAATGTCATATACAGCATACTCAACCGACACACGGTTTGGAAAGGCCACAGACTTCATTTCTGAAATAGAGACGATTTGCAAAAAGAAGATAATCAAAACCATTTCAGAAGCTGAGCCCATAGGCCCCAAAAAGCTTCTCGATGCGCTGATTATTGCACCGTGTACGGGAAATACCGCGGCGAAACTCGCCTGCGGGATATGTGATACGTCAGTAACTATGGCAGCAAAAGCACATCTCAGAAACGGGCGTCCTTTGATTATTGCCATATCAACAAACGACGGTTTGGGCATGAACATGAAAAACATAGGTATACTCTCCTCATCAAAAAATGTTTTTTTCGTCCCCTACGGACAGGATGACAGTTCAGGCAAACCAAACTCTCTTGTTTCAGATATGACAAAAATCTCAGATACACTAAAAAATGCCCTTTCTAAAAGCCAGGTGCAACCTGTATTAATATAGAAACACATCCCTCGAAATTTCGAGGGATGTGTTTCTTCTACATTGCCAACGTCCCGTTCTCATCCTCTATTAAAATCAGAATTCTCTCTTCATGCATACTGTCTGCATTTATATAAACTATACAATGTTCTCCCGATGCGGTTTCACACTTAAACTCATGCGTGAGTATCTCCCCTGTTCCGTCTGTGGGAATTATTGCAGGCGAATACGAGAGTATTTTTAAATCACCCGAAACCTTGCTTTGTGCAAGTTCTCGCTGTACCGAAACATCTTTGATATTGCGCGTCTTTTTATTTTTAATATACCCTGCTGCATCAAAATTCACAATACTTCCATCATAAAGCGAAACCGTAACTTTCACAAGGTCAGGATATATTACTGTATCACCTTGTTTCGCTGCAAAATTTACACTAAGCGTATTCCCGTAGCGCATATAGTAAGTCTCTTCCATAGAGCCAAACCCGTTATCAGCGAGAATTTTCGTTGCGCTCTTTATAGCTTCTTTAACAGTCACCCTAGCCGTTCCCGGGTTCTGTGATGTTATCGCCCTGAACACCACTCCTCCCATACGCGTTATATCTGCATAACGCTCACCGTCTGTTACTGAGATGAGCTCAATACCATCCTCGGCCCGAGTTCCGTCCACTGAAAAAGCCTGAGGTGACAGACCAAAAAGCTCTGCAGCGCGCAGACACGCTGTCTCTTCGTCTGTTTCCGGAAGCTCTGCGAGCAGTTCACGTTCTCCCTCTGTCTCATCAGCAAACGGCCCGTCGTAAATAAGAACGGGGTATTCAGAAAACTCACGCTCAAGTTCTTTAATATCTCCAAGCGTTTCATCGGCGCTGTCCATAATGTCAGCATTCATAAAATCCCATGACTCATCGTTAATCCACTCCGAGAGGCTTCGCAATTCATCCATAAGCGATCCCGCTCCCCCCGCAAGATTGCGAAGCGCCTTGCGCTCACCTTCACTTATTCCCTCGCCACGAGAGGCTTTTTTTGCCAGATAATATGCATAGTCGCCCGTCTGCGTTATAAACTTCGTTGTGTTCTCAAGCGACAACTCTGATACAGGAAGACGCGACAGAGCGCGTGAAGATATTTCAGCCTCGCGAAAAGCCTCTGTGCAAAGCAGGGCGAGCATTGAGTCGTCACCTGAATAGGCACATTTTTCAAGTGCATAATCAAGCTTTGTCACTCCCGCCAGAAGCTCTGAAAAGGCATAATAGTAGTTATCTGATATTACCTGCTCATAGCGCGTTGCTCTCTGCATATTCTGTACTGTCATAGCAAACAGAATCAAGAACGCAAAAGCAAGAAAGGAAATAGCACGAATAAGCACTCTGCGACTCATAAACATTTCACCTCAATTTTTCATTAGTTTCTTCCTGTATTGCCCAAAATATACAAAAAATTCATAAGATTATTTCTTGCAATCATCCTCATTTGGCATTATAATATATATGTGTATTTTGGGCTCGAATTTTGTTATGAGGTATCATTGTGAGTAATTTTCTTTTTTCAGTAAACGCGGTTTTACCGCTGTTTATTCTTACAGCACTTGGCTGGTGTCTTACAAAACTAAAGGTCTGGGATGGAGAGTTTCTTAAAACAGCTAATGGGATTTCATTCAATATACTCATCCCGTCAATGCTTTTTTACAACATTTATACGTCTGACTTTAAAACTGTTTTTGATGCAAGGCTTCTCGCATTTGTCTTAATTGCCGTAGCCATTGTATGCTCGATTGGCTTTATTCTCGTCCCCATGTTGTCTCATGACCGCGCACGTCAGGGTGTTATTCTGCAGGCATTATTCCGCGGAAACTTTGCCCTGCTGGGCGTACCGCTCTGTCAGGCACTTGCCGGTGATGCAGGTGCGCAGACCGCATCTGTTTTCCTTGCATTTCTCATCCCTGCATTCAACGTCCTTGCAACGATAATTTTAAGCGTATACAGCAACGAAAAAACAGATTCACCCATTGAAATAGTAAAGAAGATTCTCAAAAACCCTCTTATTATAGGTTGTATTCTCGGGCTTGTTTTCTCTCTTGCAAAAATCCCCTTGCCCGAAATAATTCTCAAGCCTGTACGCGACCTCAAGGGTGTTGCAACCCCGTTTGCACTCCTCGTTCTCGGCGGTGACTTTAAGTTTAAAAGCTTTATCAGCAATCTGCGTTGTGTTGTTGCAACAGGCCTTACTCGCCTTGTACTCATTCCGTCCGTTGCTATTTTTGCGGCATACCTTCTCGGTTTTCGCGGTATACATATAGCACTTGTCATCAGTACGTTTGGAACACCTGTAGCGGTTTCAAGCACAGCAATGACATATAAAATGAACGGCGACTATGACCTTGCATGCCAGGTTGTTGTTTTTACAACAATTTTTTCAGCATTTACAATCACACTTCTCGCTTTTGTAACCAAAACCCTCGGCATCCTATAAATTTCATTTTGGAGGTCCACTGTAATGATTCGCAGAATTTCAGCAGTATTTTGCGCTGCCACACTGATACTCTCACTCTCTGCCTGTACATTCAACCAAGAACCGGAAGCTCTTTCAGGCGTTGCCCCTGCAACAGTAGACGTGCAACCAACCCCCATAACCTCAGACAGCGGCTTTGTATACGACAGCCAATTGTCTCTTGCAGACTCATTCAGCCAGATGAACTCTCTGCGCATTGCTATATGCGACGATATGTATGGAGCTGTAAGAAGTTTTAAAAATGATTCGATATGGGTACCTACTTACGCAGGTATGTATACACTTGGCAGTGACGAATTCCTCGCTGCATCGTATGTTATGGAGATGGAGCCGAGTATTACGGCGAAAAAGCTCTTCCGCGAAAACGGATTTACAAATGTTGAAATCTCCGCACTTGACCTCGATAACACATGGAAAATCACAGCAAAAAAAGACGAAAACGGCGTAAAGAATGACTACGAATATACGATTATGTACGGTTCTCAATCAGACTCATACCGATTTACTCTTACAATAAACGGTGAACCCACAATGTTGCTCGCTTCTCGCCGTATTACTGGCGGATATGCTGTGCAGGTATGGACACCCGAAGGAGAATATCACATTCTCGCACAGGACGTAAGAGAAGGCCGCTTCGGCTTTATCCCCAAACAACGTGATGCTGAGAATGAGTTCCCCAAAAATGACATCTACTATGACGATTCTCTCATAACAAGCTCTTTTACAACGTCAGGTGCTGAGTACACATTCCTCCTCGCTAATAATATTCTTTACATCCAAAGGGATGGAAGCAACTACGCAGTCCCACTTGACTAACAAAAAACTGAGCAGGAAAACAATTCCTTGCTCAGTTTTTTATTATGTGGTATACTCTTTTTATAGCTAATACCGTATACAAAGGTGGTTTTAAATATGCTCAGAATAGGCTGTCATCTATCATCTTCAAAAGGATACCTCGCGATGGCTGAAACAGCAAAAAAAATCGACGCAAATACGTTTCAGTTTTTTACCAGAAACCCTCGCGGCGGTGCAGCAAAAGCACTTGACCCTGATGATATTTCAGCATTTTTGAAATACAGCAAAGAAAACGATATTGCCCCCATTCTTGCCCACGCCCCTTATACACTTAACGCCGCAGCCAAAGACCCACGAATACGCGAATTTGCTCTTATGACGATGCGTGATGATGTCTCGCGCCTTGAACACACCCCCGGAAATATGTATAATTTTCATCCCGGCTCGCACGTCGGTCAGGGCACAGAACACGGCATAACACTTATCGCCGAAATTCTAAACGACATTATTACCTCCGAGCAAACAACAACCATACTACTCGAAACAATGGCGGGTAAAGGAAGCGAAATCGGCGGTAAATTCGAAGAAATAAGTGAAATAATCTCACGCGTTGAACATTGCGAAAAGCTTGGTGTGTGCCTTGATACATGCCATATTTTTGACGGCGGATATAATATAAAAGAAAACATCGAATCGGTGCTTTCTGAATTTGACCGCATTATCGGCATATCAAAACTACGCGCAATTCACTTAAACGACAGCCTTCACGGCTTTGAGAGCCATAAAGACAGACACGCAAAGATAGGCGAAGGGCACCTTGGGCTTGATTCCTTTGCAGAGATTATAAATCATCCGATGCTCAGAAATCTCCCATTTTATCTTGAGACCCCTAATGAACTTGATGGGTACGCCCGCGAAATTGCACTTTTAAGAAGTTTATACAACGATTAACCAACAAAAAGGAGAATGACACAATGAAATGGGTAATAGCTTCTGATATACACGGCTCAGCAAAATACTGCCGCAAACTTCTGGATGCATATAAGTCAGAAGAAGCAGACCGTCTGCTTCTTCTCGGCGATATTCTTTATCACGGTCCGAGAAACAACCTCCCCGGCGAATACGAGCCGAAAGAAGTAATTGCAATGCTGAATGCAATAAAGAAAGACATTTTATGTGTAAGAGGCAACTGCGATACAGAGGTTGACCAGATGGTGCTCGACTTTTCAATCATGGCAGACTATGCGATACTAACCGTTGGAGAGCGTATGATTTATGTAACACATGGTCACAAATACAATATGTCCAACATTCCGTCAATGCACAAAGGCGATATACTTCTTCACGGTCATACACACATACCGAAATGTGTAGAATTCGGTGACGGCTTGCTCTACTGCAACCCAGGCTCGGTATCAATACCAAAGGAGAATTCCGAAAACAGCTACATGACACTTGAGGATAACATACTCAAGTGGAAAAACCTTGACGGAAAAGAATATATGACTTATACACTATAACAAAAAACATCCACCGCGAGGTGGATGTTTTTTGTTATTTATTATTGCTTATCTTGCTGTCTATGCGCTCACGCATTACCCCTATTCTTCTTATTATCGCACGGTAGTTTGACTGCAAACTTTCAATCAGCTTTGCCGTCTTGGGCTTAAACATCATATCAAGCTTGCCGACAAAGTCACACCTCTCACCGGCAAAACCCGCCTTAAACCTTATAAGCCCGTCAAGGGTAGTCTTCTCCATATCCCCCGTTATGCCACGGAAGTCATAGATGTTGCAGTTGTTTTCAATAGTCCATTTTATCATTTCCCACTGCATCATGTAGTTTGGCATTCTGTTTCGCTCGCGGTTACTGCTTGCGCCGTAAAGGTACCATACTTTATCCCCGTAAAGAATAGCTATAGCGCCGGAGATCACCTGTCCCTCATACTCCATAAGATAAAGGCGAAGGTTATCCGGTGCCAAGGCGTCATACATATCCTCAAAATACTTCAGGCTTCTCGCTATAAAGCCATCACGCGCAGCAGTCTCTTTCATTATTTCAACAAAGGCAGGCAGGTCTTCCTTAGTGCCTATTCTGCTAGTAACTCCTTTTTTGACTGAGAGACGTACATTATAGCGTGTTTTTGAGTGAAATGCGGCAAAGACCTCTTCTTCGTTTCTGCCGTTTATCGGAAGGCGGAAAACATACCGTGCCTGTAAGTATTCAGGGCGGTGTTTGGTATTATTAACCGAAAAGCCTGCCTGACACAGTTCTGAGAGATATGGGTCTTCTTCAGTTATATCAGGGTCTATCGAAAGCTCGTATGCGTTATACTTATCGCCAAGCTTTCTGCTTTCTGCAAGGAGTTCGAGAAGAGTTGCAGTGTCCCCGTCGTTTGTTACGGGGCCACGCGGGCAATACATATGGGTATACTTGGTTTTTGGTACACGGCTTGTCATGATAAGCATACTGCCGAGAACGTTACCAGCCTCATCAACCGCCATAAAAGCATCATACTTCCACGGTTTTTTAAACTCAGCCCACTTGAGCGACTTTACAAAATGGCCTCTGGGGTGTGAGGACACAAACTCCTCATATTTTTCAGCACTCTTTTCATCGATTACATATTCTATCATAATCTCTACTTCCTCCCCATTATTTTTCTCAAAAGTTGCGCTGCGTCCTTAGCTGTATTTATTGCAAAATCGGTAAAGCGGTCATACACAATGTCTATACGCCCGACAAAAGAGCAAAGCTCGCCGCCAAAACGTTTTTTAAAGCGCATAAGACCGTCTATGGGTTTTAGCTTATCTCCCTCTCCTGCAATACCACGCATATCATATAATGTGCATGAATTATCACGCGACCAGCGCATCATCTCCCACTGCATAAGAAAGTTAGGGAGTGTTTCTTTATGTTCATCATTACTCCCGGCATACATATGCCAGGTCTTTTTGCCGCAACGAATGAGCACCGAGCCCGCTATAGGTCTCCCCTCACACTCAACAATAAAGAGTTTTACCATATCATCGCCCAGAGAATCGTACATATCAAAGAAGTAGTCCTCACCCCGCGCTGTAAAGCCATCACGCTTTGCAGTATCTGCAAGCAGGGCGCAGAATATCGGTATGTCGTCTCTCGTACCCAGCCTGCACACAGCATCGCTTTTGATTGATGTACGCACGCTGTAACGAGCTTTTGAATGATACGATGACATCAATTCATCATCTGTTTTATCAACATTAATCCGATATACAGCAAATGGCTGTAGTATACCGTTATCACGCGAATTGTCACCAATACGTGCTCCGTGTTCTTTAAAGCAATCTATCCAGGCCGCATTGTTTTCGCCTATATCAGGGTCAAGCGTCAGCTTATATGCTCCCACCTCACAGGCAAGCTCACCCGCACCGTAAAGAAGCTCGCCAAGCGTTTCTGCATCATCTCTTGAACACACCGGCCCGCGCGGACAGTACAGAAACTTCTTTTTTGTACGCCGCACATCCTGAACAAGCATAAGCATTACGCCGCGAACATTGCCTTCACCGTCAAGTGACATCAGCGCAAAGCTCTTTTGCTTCTTTTTAAACTCTGCCCACCGAAGGGACTGCATAAAATGCCCCGCTTCGTGAGTTTCGAGAAAACGGCTGTATTTTTCATAATCATCGGTTGTAACGCGTTTTATCATAACTATGCCTCAAACACAATATTTATATATTCATTTTATTTTATCATATATATATGGTAAAATGCAACAAGCACCGCTTGTTTTTTCAAAAGCGGTGCTTGCTTATTAAGACCTATTAGTTGCAGGAGCGATTTCTTCTGTAGGGGCAATCATCGCAATCGCAGTGATTGCAGCAGTTATCCCTATAATCATCCTGTCGTTCACAGCTATCAGCGCCGCCTGCATCTACATATCTCATTCTTACATTCTGGCAGAGAGAGTTTCTTCTGTTATTGTTGCATCTGTTGCAGCAAAAAAAATTTGAAAAAAGGCACATGGGTGCTTCCTCCTCACAAAACTTTGCGGACAACTTTTCTTGTCCGCCCCATTATATGCAAAGAGTTTTAATAGTGTTAACATATCGCGAATTGCCATATTGTTTGAAATGTGTTATAATCTGCGTGTTAAAAGTTTATGATTGGATGGAAATTTATGAAAGTAAAATGGACAGAAGAAACCACATCACGGGTTGTAGCATATTCAGCAGTACTTATCATTGCTATAGCATTTTATTTTTTAATCGAAAACATTGGCGGAATATTTAATACTCTAAAGGACTTTTGGAGTATTCTTTCACCCTTTATTATCGGTTTTGTCATAGCGTACCTCCTCACCCGACCGGTAAATTCTCTGCAAAAATTTTTAAACCGCCTTTTTTTCAAAAAAACAAAAAAGCAGCATTCGATAAACCGCGGAATCTCTATCGCAGCGGTAATTATACTTGTTCTTATAATCCTCGCTCTCGTTGTGTATTCGATTGTCCCTCAGCTTGTTGACAGCGTTACGACACTTGCAAAAAACGCAGATGGGTATATCAAATCAATCAACACTCTGTTGGATAAAACTTTTTCTCATTTTAATATAGACGCAAGCTTCTTAAACGATTTTCTCGGCTCGTCTCAGGAGCTCTTCAAAAAGCTTACCGAATACATTGCCGCAGGGCTGCCGAAACTCCTCGATTTCTCGGTTTCAATCGGCTCGGGTATTTCAAACTTTTTTATCGGTTTCATCATTTCAATATATATGCTCAGTGGAAAGGAGCGTTTTTCCGCTCAGATAAAAAAATTGCTTTTCGCGCTGTTTCCTAAAAAGTTTGTCGACGAAACGGTTTCTGCCTTTAGATATATGCACGAAACATTCGGAAAGTATTTTTCCGGTCAAATTCTTGACAGCTTAATTCTCGGAATAATATGCTTTATCCTCATGTCTATATTCAAAATGGAATATGCACTTCTCATTAGCATGATTATTATGATAACTAATTTCATACCGTTTGTCGGCCCGTTTATAGGAGCTATTCCAAGTGCATTTATCCTGCTTATGGTTAATCCCGCAAAAGCAATCTGGTTCATTGTTATGATTATAGTCCTGCAACAGCTTGACGGAAATGTACTCGCGCCTAAAATAGTGGGCAAAACCACGGGTTTGTCCTCTTTCTGGGTTGTATTCTCAATTCTTGTAGGCGGCGGGCTTTTCGGTGTAGCAGGAGTTATTCTCGCAGTCCCCGCATTTTCTGTTGTATATACATTCACCAAGCGGTATATCGAATCCCGGCTCAAGACAAAAGGATTATCCTCAAACACAAGAGATTATTACTAAAAGAAAAGAAGCTTCGCGTTTTGTTGCGAAGCTTCTTTTTATAATGATTTTAAATATTTTACCTCACGCTCTGTAAGGTGACGCCACCTTCCCGCAGGCATTTTCTCAAGGGCAAGGTCTCCGATTGTTACACGCTTTAAGCGAATCACCTGAAGGTTTGCCGCTTCACACATACGCCGTATCTGGCGGTTTCTACCCTCTCGAATTACTATGTGCAAAAGCCCGCCGTCAGAGTTTTCGCGAAGCACTGTTACATCTGCCGGCCGCGTTTCTTTTCCGTCAATCATTATTGGAGATTTAAGTGTTGTCAGCGAGTCCTCGAGGTGTCCGCGTACTGTTACAATATATCCCTTTGGAATATCATGCGACGGGTGAGTAAGGCGATATGTCAGTTCACCGTCATTTGTCATAAGCAACAAACCCTCTGAATTATAATCAAGCCTGCCGACCGGGTGCACTCGCGTACCAACATCAACAAGCTCACTCACAGTTTTTCTGTCATGCTCGTCGTCAAGTGTTGTTATATAACCTCTAGGCTTGTTAAGCATTATATAATACTTGGTTGCCCCCGAAATTACCTTTCCGCAAACTTCAATAACATCACTTGAAGCATCTGCCTTATCGCCCAAAGACGCAACAGCTCCGTTAACCCTAACCTTACCGTCAATTATAAGTTTTTCAGCGTTGCGTCTTGAACACTCTCCGCACGCTGCTATTATCTTCTGCAATCTTTCAAGCATTTATATCTCTCCGTCTGAATTTGTTGTTTATAAAAATTATTACCAATCACCCAACTCATACATCACAGCAGTACACGCCGCGAGCGGTGCGGTTTCCGTTCTGAGTATTCTTGGGCCGAGCGTGACTGTGCTTATGCCATTTTCCCGTGCTGTCATCGCCTCTGAATCATCAAAGCCGCCCTCAGGGCCAACAATTATGTTGATTCTCTTTTTTGAAGATGCTGTTAAGACATCTCGAAGTTTTATATTTTCTTCGCACTCATACGGCATTATGTTAAGCGCGTCTTCACACCCTACCATACTCGCAACAGCCTCATTAAAGCTAATCATACTGCAAACCTCAGGGATAACCCCTCGCCCGCTCTGCTTGGCTGCCTCGGCTGCAATCTTTTGCCACCTTATGATTTTTTTATCGCCGTCAGATGGCCGGCTCACCGCGCGCTTTGTTATAACGGGAACAATTTTAGAAACGCCGAGCTCAACACATTTTTGTACTATATAATCCATCTTGTCGCTCTTTGGCATTCCTTGATACAGAGTAATCTCCAAATCAGCCTCTGCACGGTTTTGTTCGCTTTCTACTATATCTGCAACAACCCGGTCAGCAGAAATTTCAATTATTTTACATTCATAGTCAGTTTTGCACTTGTCGCACACGGTCAAAGTATCGTCAATTCGGAGCCGAAGCACCTTTGCAATATGCTTTACGTCATCGCCCGTAATATAAACTTTATTGTCTGTAATCTGACTTTTGTCAACGAAAAACCTCGGCAATTAAAAGCACCCTTTCGGCCATGAGTATTTTTTACAATTATACCAAACTTCATAAGGTTTTACAAGAAATCTTTTAAGCATTTGACTATTTACAATAAAACAGAACTCTGATATTATTTTCAAAAAAGGAGGATGCTTATATGTCAGAATTATTGGAAATTGCAATGATAGTAAGTTTCGGTGCTTCCTGGCCGATGGGGGTAATAAAATCCTATAAGGCGAGAACAGCAAAGGGCAAGAGCCTTGCATTTCTGTGCCTGATTCTTTTCGGCTATGTTGCAGGTATTGCTTCAAAGTTTATGAACCCTTCATATATGGCAGAATTCAGCTCAAAGTGGTATGTACTTTTCTTCTATATATTAAACTTTGTTATGGTTGCTGCAGACCTCGGCATATACTTCAGAAACAGGCGACTTGATAAGACAAACGGCGTGATTGCATAGCTCATTTTCATATTTTCTATTGACAAGCAAAAAACAAAATGATATAATGCTTTACAAGTTAATACACTAAACCGTTGAAGCGGAGATAAAGGTGATTATGCTTCCACAGAGAGCCCGCGGCGCTGAGAGTCGGGTGAAAAACAAGTCATCAAATGGACCGCTGAGGGTGCAGTCAAATGCGGTTTTCCGCAGAGTATTCTGCAACGTGCAGGCATACGTCAGTTGCCGGGGATATATTGGTATCCTGCCAAGCGCACGGCAAGTTGCCGTGAATCAAGGTGGCACCGCGGATAAGTTTTTATTCGTCCTTGACAGATAATACACTTCTGTCAAGGGCGTTTTTGTTTCTCTTCTAAAATATCTGAATACTTTTAAAATTCATGGAGGAAATTGCTATGACACACAACAACATAAACTTTGACACATACTTCAAAAACTATCCCGACAAAGACGGTTTCTTCGGCAAATACGGCGGAGCATATATCCCCAACGATTTAAAAAAAGCAATGGAAGAAATCACCGAGGCATACTTTACAATCTGCAAATCAAGCAAATTCATAAGCGAGCTTCGCAGAATCCGCAAGGAGTTCCAAGGCCGCCCTACCCCTGTTTCTTATCTTGAACGCCTTTCCTCAACGCTCGGCAATGTCCAGCTGTATGTAAAACGAGAAGACTTAAACCACACCGGTGCTCACAAGCTCAATCACTGTATGGGCGAAGCACTGCTTGCCAAATACATGGGCAAGAAAAAGGTCATTGCAGAAACAGGCGCAGGCCAGCACGGCGTTGCTCTTGCCACTGCCGCGGCATACTTCGGCCTTGAGTGTGATATTTACATGGGCGCCGTTGACATCAAGAAGCAGGCTCCCAATGTCGCAAGAATGAAAATTCTCGGTGCAAACGTAATTGAAGTAACCCACGGCCTTGCAACGCTTAAAGAAGCAGTAGACGCGGCATTTGAGGCATATGCGAAGGATTATAAAAACAGCATCTACTGCATAGGCTCAGTTGTCGGCCCGCATCCGTTCCCGATGATGGTGCGCGACTTCCAGAGCGTTGTCGGCATTGAGGCAAGAGAACAATTTGTATCAATGACAGGTGAACTTCCCGACGCCATTGTTGCATGTGTCGGAGGAGGCTCAAATGCGGCGGGCTTCTTCGCGGGCTTCTTAAATGACCCTGTTGATATTTACGGCGTCGAGCCGCTTGGTAAGGGGCCGAAGCTCGGTGACCACGCAGCAAGCCTTCAGTACGGAACAGAAGGCGTTATGCATGGTTTTAACAGTATAATGCTCAAAGATGAAAACGGCGAGCCCGCACCGGTTTACTCCGTAGCAAGCGGTCTTGACTATCCCTCCTCCGGCCCTGAGCACGCATTCCTCCACGACATTGGAAGAGTAAAGTACGATGTTGCGTCTGACGATGAAACAATAGACGCGTTCTTTACACTTTCAAGGCTTGAGGGTATAATCCCTGCCATAGAGAGCTCTCACGCTGTTGCTTATGCAATGAGGCTTGCAAAGGAAATGGGAAAGGGCTCAATCCTCATCAACCTCTCCGGTCGCGGCGACAAGGACATGGACTATATCATAGAAAACTACGGCATAAGATAATTATAAAAAATCACACAACCGTTTTTACGGTTGTGTGATTTTTCTTTAAAAGAGTATGTGATACATCAGAAAGGCATTGGCTACACCAAGAAGAATACCCGATGCCACCTGCACAGGGGTATGCCCAACAAACTCCTTGAGCTTAACCTCGGGTAGCTCCTTCGCGGCAAGCACATTAAACGAATCTATTATTTCATTTAAAAGCACCGCCTGCTTACCGGTTTCAAGCCTTACTCCCATTGCATCATGGCAAACGATAATTGCAAGAATTATGCTTAAAGCAAATTCAAAGCAATGAGTGCCGTATACAATCCCACATATTGTTGCAAGCGACGACACCGTGGCAGAATGTCCACTCGGCATACCGCCGTCGCCAAACAGGCGAGCAATATCAAACTTTTTATATATTATGGCATGTATTATCACCTTGAGCACCTGAGCGAGAAGCCACGAGGTTACACCCGTAACAAGAAAAGGGTTGGTGATTAAATCAACGAGCCATTTCATACTATTCATCTCCCGAATGTTTTATTCTATATGTCTTTCATTGTAAGGCTGATACGCTTTTTGTCAACATCAACACCAAGTACCTTGACTGTAACAACGTCTCCAACCTTCAATACCTCTGATGGGTGTCGGATAAACTTATTGCTGATTTGAGATATGTGAACAAGGCCGTCCTGATGCACTCCTATATCAACAAACGCACCAAAATCAATAACGTTGCGAACTGTGCCCTTAAGCGTCATGCCCTCTTTCAGGTCCTTCATATCAAGCACATCCTCACGCAGAAGCGGAGGCGGAAGCTCGTCACGCGGGTCACGCCCCGGCTTTGAAAGCTCGCGCAGAATGTCCTGAAGGGTCGGAACACCCACACCAATACGCTCTGCCAATGACTGCAAGTCAATGTTGTGAGCAGCTTGCGCCGCTTGTGCCGCGTTCTTCGCATCGGCGCCGAGATGTGAAAGGAGCTCCTGGGCCGCCTTATACGACTCGGGGTGAACCCCCGTGTTGTCCAAAAAGTTTTTACTTTCCGGAACGCGCAAAAATCCTGCACACTGCTCAAACGCCTTTGCTCCGAGCTTTGGTACTTTCTTAAGCTCAGCGCGAGATTTAAAACTACCGTTTTCTTCACGGTATGCTACTATATTCTTACAGACCGCCGATGACAGGCCGGAAATGTGGCTAAGCAGCGCAGCAGAGGCTGTGTTAACATCAGCGCCGACACTGTTTACACAATCCTCAACAACGCCGCCAAGAGCGGCTTCAAGGCGTTTCTGCGGCATATCGTGCTGATACTGCCCAACACCTATTGCTTTGGGCTCAATTTTTACAAGCTCTGCGAGCGGGTCCTGCAAACGGCGTGCGATTGATACTGCAGAGCGTAGCGTTAGGTCAAAGTCAGGCATTTCTTCTGCGGCAAGCTTTGACGCAGAATATACCGATGCGCCCGCCTCGGACACAACCATATAAGCAACCTTTTGTGGAATTTCGCGCAATACCTTTGCACAAAAAAGCTCGGTTTCTTTTGAAGCAGTGCCGTTTCCGATTGCTATAATCTCAACGCCCCAGCGTGAAATTTTTTCTTTAAGTATATCTGCCGAGCGTTTTTCCTGCGCATCGCCGTGGGTAGGGTATATAACAGATGTATCGAGCACCTTGCCTGTACGGTCTACAACAGCGAGCTTGCACCCTGTTCTATAGCCGGGGTCAAGCCCTATCGCAACCTTGTCCTTTACGGGAGGCGCCATAAGAAGCTGGCGGAGGTTTACACCAAAGAGTTTAATAGCGTCCTCGGATGCCTGCTCAGTAAGCTCTGCTCGTATTTCCCTCTCAATCGACGGGTAAATAAGGCGCGAGTATGCATCGTCACACGCCGCCTTGACAAGCTCGGCACAGGCTGAACTGCCGTGAACATAAAGAGAGTGAATTGAGTTGAGCGGCCTTATCGGATCAGTATCAACCGACACCTTCAAAAATCCCTCTTTCTCACCGCGGTTGAGAGCAAGAACTCTGTGTCCTGCAAGCTTTTCAACGCCCTGAGCAAACTCGTAATAGGTAGCATAAACGCTGTCTTCGTCGTCCTTTGCGGCGGATGAGGTAACAATTCCGTGAAAGCGAACAAGGTTACGCACACGCTTGCGTACCTCAGCATTGTCTGAGACATCCTCGGCGATAATATCCTGTGCACCGCAGATTGCGGACTCTATATCGTCTACTCCCTTTTCAGAATCGACGAAAGGCCCCGCAAGGTCATCAGGCTTTACACCAGTCGTCTGATTTTCCAGAATGGCCTGTGCCAAGGGCTCAAGCCCTTTCTCGCGTGCGACCGATGCGCGCGTTTTGCGCTTCGGTCGGAACGGACGGTATATATCGTCAATTTCAGAAAGTGTTTTAGCATTATCAAGCGCGGTTGAAATCTCATCGGTAAGGTTTCCCTGCGCCTCTATCAGCCCACGCACTTCTTCTCTGCGGGCATCAAGGTTTCTGAGATATTCGAGCTTGTCCGCAATTTGGCGGATAAGCTGGTCATCCATAGTTCCGTGCTGTTCCTTACGGTATCGCGCAATAAACGGAATAGTGTTACCCTCATCAAGTAGTGCGATAATATTTTCAACATAGTCCTCACGGACTGAAAATTCTTCCGCAATGACGGCGGCATAAGACATAGATATTTTTCTCCTTTCGAAAGGTCATTCTTCAATAGTTTAAGTATAACATCTTACGGAGTTTAATTCAAGTTTCCATTATGGTTGACACTCCTCAGTTATAATTGTATTATATATCAAGAGAAGCTTTCTCGGATATGTTTAACAACAGAGGTCTATTGCGGTAACACAATATCCGCACAGTACAAAAAAGAGAGTGTGACAGTTAATGAAAAAATGTAAAATTACCGTGATGAGAATGGCACGGTACGACGATTTAATCAAGAAATATGAAAACCCGATTGAGCATGCTTGCAACATGAAAGAAGGCCAGGTTTTTATCTCAAATGGCTGGCAAAAGCCCGACGGAATGTGCGACAGTGCGTGGGAGAGTATGTCCCCGTTTGTTATGACACTTTCCCACGGCGGCGAAAGCCTTTATGACGGTTGGATGAAGAATAAGCGGTCTGCAATGATTTCCTGCAATGATGGATTCAGACCCGTTAGTTTTTATATTGAAGCTCTTGATGAAGATGTAGACTGATATCACAGATAAATAATAAAGGTGCCGAAACATAATGTTTCGGCACCTTTATTATTGTATTGTTTAACAACTCTCACACTTCGAACCATTCGAGCGGCGATTTGAGTTCTTTTTCATATCAAACGCAGGGTTGAATGCATAGAAGTTTTTGTAGTTCAGGTTCTCCTGAACATGACGCAACGCCTCACCGAAACGCTGGAAGTGAACTATCTCACGCTGACGAAGAAATTTTATTGGGTCGCATATATCAGGGTCGTCTATAAGGCGAAGAATATTATCATATGTCGTTCTCGCCTTCTGTTCTGCTGCAAGGTCCTCCATAAGGTCTGTTATTGGGTCACCTTTAACCTGGAAATTTGCCGCGGTCTGCGGGAATCCTGCCGCCGCCTGCGGATACGTTCCCACTGTGTGGTCAACAAAATACACATCAAATCCTGCAGCCTTAATCTGCTCAGGCGTCAAGTTGCGCGTAAGCTGGTGGACAATAGTCGCGATCATCTCCATATGCGCAAGTTCTTCTGTACCTACCTTGTGAAATCTCAAGTACCCAAGTCGAAAAATGTAGTAATTCCAAGACTTTCGGGCTACTCGGCAAAGTGCCGTTACTTGAAATTCAAGGAATTCGGACAAATTCAAAACGCACATGCAATGTGAAAATTAAAGTAAATATTTAACGGACAAGCACTACCGAAAGGTGGTGCTTTTTCTGTTTCAGGAGGTACGGAAGAATGAAATTAAATTATTTTTATAAATGCGAGGCAGACCAATTTACCTTTTACCGCCTGCCGAAGATTTTAGTGGTAAATGAGATGTTTTCACACATTTCCTACGGTGCGAAGATTCTCTACGGACTACTTCTTGACAGAATGGGTCTTTCCCTTTCAAATCACTGGCACGATGAATTCGGCAGAGCATATATTATCTACAGCATTGTCGAGATTATGGAAGATATGAACTGCTCCAAAGCAACGGCGATTAAGATGATGACCGAGCTTGAAGATGCAGGACTGCTTGAGAAAAAGCGACGAGGTCTGGGACTTGCGAATATTATTTATCTTAAAAAGTTCATTGCGATCGAAAATCAAGAAGTTCAAACTTTAGACTTCAGAAGTCAAGAAAGAAACATTCCAAGAAGTACAGAATTTGAACTTCAAGAAGTTTAAGTTTTAAACCCTAATAATACTAAACCAAATAATAATTACTGTAAAAATACTTATTCAATCATATCGTATCATGATGTGATGAGAAACGAGGTGCAAAAATGAACATAGGGCTAAAAAGCTATGAAGATTTATTTAAGGACGAGAAAGGCAGAAAGACCGAAGAAATTGTGCCTGTTGATATTAAGGACTTAAAACCATATACCGAGCAACCGTTTAAGGTTCTTCTTGATAACAGCATGGACGAGCTTTGTGCAAGTATTGAGCAATACGGAATACTCTCTCCCGTAATTGTGAGATCGCATAAGGACGGTGGATATGAAATCCTGTCGGGACACCGCCGAGTAAAGGCGTGTGAACTTTTGGGCATCGAGGAAGTCCCCGTTGTAGTAAAAGAACTCGATGACGACACAGCGGCAATACTGCTTGTTGACAGCAACCTGCAAAGAGAAAACATCCTACCCAGCGAAAAAGCCTTTGCTTATAAATTAAAGCTTGAATCCGTTAAAAGAAAAGCAGGTAGACCGCCAAAAGAAAATTTGGGACAAATTGTCCCAGATTTATCTGGCAAACGTTCGACAGAAATTGTGGGTGAGCAATATGGAGACAGTTACAAACAAGTCCAACGCTATATACGTTTAACAAATCTTATTGATCCGCTTTTGAATCTTGTGGACAAAAACGAAATGGCAATGAGTGCAGGGGTTGAGCTTTCATATCTTGGATCAAAGCTTCAGTCGGAGATTTATAAAATCGTCGAGCGTGAACAAACGCCGCCGTCAATCGCCCAAGCAGCAAAGCTCCGCAAAACCGCCGAGGAAGGAAACCTTGATGAATCTACTCTTGAATTTATCTTGACCGCACAAAAAGAACCGGGGATTAAACTTGTCATCTATGAGGACAAGCTCCGTCGCTACTTCCCCAAGAGCTACACCAAGGAGCAAATCGAAGATACTGTTATGAAACTAATTCAGAAGTGGCATAAGAATCGGGGAAAAGAAAATTCCCGAGGATAAAATTTTGAAGAATAGTGGGTATCCAAACTAAAATTAAGACGAAAGGAGCGATGAAAATGATTACATACTCAAAGTCAGGCAACATCTTGCTGCCGAACCTTAAAATCCCGAACTCACCCAAAGAACCCATTGGCATCTACGGCAGAATGAGGCGTGATTATCTCAAAAAGAACCGCCGCAGCATTTACTCTGCCATGATGCTTAAAGGAACGCTTTTAGACCATCTTGCGGAACTTGATAAAACCTGCCGTGAGGAAGCTAAGCTTCGCATAAAGGCAGAGGCAGAAAAACAAGGCATTACGGAAGAACTAAAGGCGCAGGATATGCTCAAATGGACAGGACTTATGAACAACATCCAAAACGCGGTTCGGGAGCAAATAACGCACGAGTTTGTGTATGCCGAGGAGGGACTGATGTGAAAAAACTCTTTGCGTTGATTATTGCATTAACCTTTTCAACAACGACATATGCCGCCGGCATTCCTCACGAATCGCTACCATCTAACGCCACCTTTGAGTGTATGAAATATACCGAAACACTCATTGGCGATATTTTAGATCGAGTACAAAACGGGCTCGGGTATTCCGATGCACTTGTGGAATCACGACGGAGATTCTTTCCGCTTGTAATAAGCGGTCGGTCAAGAGGATACAGTTTTTCTAACTTGAGCGAAGTTGCAAGCAACGCAATATTTCAATATCGGGATATGCATCTGCGACCGGAGTTTTATGCGACAAACGAGCCTAAAGTGCGACAGATAATATCGGATGTGCTGGATGCGGTAAGGTGCGGTAAAATAAGTTATGCCGAGGCTGAAAAGAGAGCCTATGAAAAGATATACCAATCGGTCGATGCAAGCTTTAACTACGACCGAGAGTTTGCAAAGGATACCTGCTATCGCAATATACCCTCGGTGGATAACAGTTTGTTCACCATCGCGCGAAGGTTAATATTAGAGGTAACGCCTGTCAGATGACGGGCGTTATTGTTATATGTGGCAAGCATAGCATTTGTACAGACAAATGCATTAGCAAGCACGGCATTTTGACAACCAAAAAGCCAATAATGAAAATTTGTTTTAGCAAGCACGGAAATTTGACATCAAATTTTCCATTCTTAGGGGCAAGCCCCTAATACCCCAATTAAATTTTAAGGAGACGATATTATGAGAACAAGAAAACATCAATTCACATTACGCTTAAACGAGAAAGAAGACAAGGCTCTGATTCGCCTTGTCAAAAAGGCAGGGACAAACCGAAGCGCAGTGATTCGACAGCTAATTATGGACTGCAGAGTCAAGCAAAGGCCCGAGGAAATCTTTGAAGAAATGACAGAGCGAATAAAGGTACATCGTTTGGAGATGGATGAGATTGCAAAGGAGTGCACTCTCACTCGAACGATAACGGAAGAACAACTCAACCGCATAGGCGAGCTGCAACTGAAAGTTAAAGCCATTATCGAAGAATACGAGGATTGCTTTGTGGACGACGAGCAATAGCAGGTGATTCTATGAGTAACAGAAAATTTATAGTCAGATTAAACGACGAGGAACGGGCAAAACTCAATAGCCTCACCGAGAAAACATTACTCACTCAAAAAGGAATCATCCGCAATATCCTTTTGGGTTATAAATTGCCCACCAAAGTGCCGGATTCCTATACCAACTTTATGCGCCATATCAACAGCCTGTCTTATTACATATTCAAACTCAAAGTCCAAGCTGATAAAAACGACTCACGCCAACTTGCCAAAATCGAAGAACTCGACCGCAATATAGAAGAAATAATGAAACTGGCACTATCGTTTATCTAACACACAGGGAGAGGAGTTATCCAAACGCCTCTCCCTACTTTTTTGTATTTATATATACGATAAAAATGTCGATACACCGACAATTTTATTGACTTTTCGACATCAGAAGTGGTATAATTCATAGTAAGTTATTGTTTAAATTTTACCGTTTTGAAAGGATGAAACAAAATGGCAGTTACTTATAATAAACTCTGGCATTTGCTGATCGACAGAGGTATGAAAAAGAAAGACCTGCAAGAGGCTGCAGGTCTCACAAACCACACAATGCTCAAACTCCGCAAAGACCAGGATATCACCACCGAAACCATCGGCAAGATATGCAAAGCTCTCGGTTGCACAATGGACGATATCATGGAGTTTTATGAAAGATGAATCACTGTACGGTTTATTGTGCAGTTATTATGAGATAATCATGCTGGAGATGTGCACATGGAAATAATTGATAATATAAATAAAAAGCTTAAAGATGATTTGAAAATTGAAATAAAAGATGGAAGTAAGTTGGCGATTGCCGCTGCTTGCTTTTCTATCTATGCCTTTCAAGAGTTAAAAGAAGAACTCAAGAGCATCGATGAATTACGTTTCATATTCACCTCCCCTACTTTCACAACGGAAAAAGCTAAAAAAGAAAAACGCGAATTTTATATACCTCGCCTTAACAGAGAACGTAGCCTTTATGGAACGGAATTTGAAGTAAAGCTTCGCAATGAGCTTACACAGAAAGCTATAGCCAAAGAGTGTGCTGAGTGGATTCGCGATAAGGTTACATTCAAATCAAACATCACTAACGAAAATATGATGGGATTCATCAATGTTAATGATAAAAACTATATGCCGGTCACTGGCTTTACTACCGTTGACTTAGGTTGCGAACGAGGAAACAATGCATACAACTTTGTGCAGAAAACCGAATCTCCTTTTTCGACCACCTACATAGAGTTGTTTGAAAGCCTTTGGAATGATAAAACGAAGCTTCAGGAAGTCACTGACGAAGTTATCGAAAACATCACGACGGCATATAACGAAAATTCTCCTGATTTCATTTACTTCGTTACTCTCTATAACATCTTCAATGAATTTCTTGAGGATATATCCGAAGACGTACTCCCCAACGAAGGAACAGGTTTCAAAGACAGCAAAATCTGGAATATGCTTTATAACTTCCAGAAGGATGCAGTTCTTGCAATTATAAATAAGCTTGAGAAATTCAACGGGTGCATTCTTGCTGATTCCGTTGGTCTCGGTAAGACATTTACAGCCCTTGCAGTAATCAAATATTACGAGTCCAGAAACAAGAGCGTTCTCGTACTTTGTCCGAAGAAACTCGCTAATAACTGGAATACATATAGGGACAACTATGTCAATAACCCGATAGCAGAAGACCGCTTAAACTATAAAGTTCTCTACCATACTGACCTCGGTCGTGATCACGGCGAATCTAACGGAACGGATTTATCTCGTCTTCGTTGGGATACATACGATCTTGTTGTAATAGACGAATCGCACAATTTCCGTAATGGTGGAAAGCTTTCAGGTGAAGATAACGAAAAAGAAAACCGTTACCTGCGCCTTCTTAATCAAGTTATCAAAAAAGGCGTTAAGACGAAAGTTCTTATGCTTTCGGCAACACCTGTAAACAACCGTTTTAACGACCTTAAAAACCAGATAGCTCTTGCTTACGAAGGTAATTCTGATCTTATTGATGATAAATTGAATACATCTCGCTCCATAAATGAAATTTTCAGAAATGCACAGCGTGCATTCAATATGTGGAGCGAGTGGAAACCTCAGGAGCGAACAACTGAGAAACTTCTCAAGATGCTTGATTTTGACTTCTTTGAGGTTCTCGATTCTGTTACGATTGCTCGTTCGAGAAAGCATATCAAGAAATATTATGACACCACAGATATCGGCACTTTCCCGACTCGTCTAACTCCGATTTCAAAACGGCCGCAGTTGACTGACCTTTCGGATGCAATTACTTACAACGAAATCTTCGAACATCTGATGATGCTTACATTGTCAATTTATACTCCGACGCATTATATTCTTTCAAGCAAGATTAAAAAATACGAAGAATTATACGATGATAAAAAAGTAAGCGTCGGCCTTACCCAGGCGAACCGTGAGCAAGGTATTCGACGTCTTACTGCAATCAATTTGATGAAGCGAATGGAAAGCTCTGTCTATTCGTTTAATCTCACAATGACAAGAATCAAGGACTTCATCAGCAAGACTATTGATAAAATAGATGCTTATGACCGCCATGCTTCTGAGGTTCTTGAGTTAACAGACATTACCGATATTGAAGAATTCGACAGCGAAGACCAGAATGATGATCTTTTCTCGTTCGGTAAAAAAGTCAAAATCGACCTTGCGGATATGGACTATGTCTCCTGGCGTGAATCACTTGTTAAGGATAAAGAAGTTCTCGAGCTTCTCACACTAATGGTTAACGATATCACTGCCGAGCATGATAGCAAGCTCCAGGAACTGTTATATATCCTCGCAAATAAGGTTAACAACCCCATCAACGAAGACAATAAGAAAATCATTATCTTCACCGCATTCGCGGATACTGCACGCTATCTCTACGATAACGTAAGCGACTACATGAAGAAAAACTTCGGCTTGAATACAGCTATGATAACCGGCACGGTAGATGGTAAATCAACCGTAGCGGGACTTCGTAATGACCTTAATACAGTTCTTACCTGTTTCTCGCCAAAGTCGAAGGAGAGAGATTTGTTTGACTCTATTCCTAAGGTGGATATCGATATCCTCATTGCAACTGACTGTATTTCCGAAGGTCAGAACTTGCAGGACTGCGATTATCTCATCAACTATGATATCCACTGGAACCCCGTGCGCATCATTCAGCGTTTCGGGCGAATCGACCGTATTGGAAGCACGAACAGCGTTATCCAGCTTGTAAACTTCTGGCCGAATATTACGCTCGATGAGTACATCGACCTCAAGGCGAAAGTCGAAACACGAATGAAGATTGTCGATATGACGGCTACGGGCGACGACAACATCATCAGTGAAGAGGAAAAGACTGACCTCGAATACCGTAAAGCACAACTCAAGAAATTGCAGGAAGAAGTCGTCGATATTGAAGAAATGTCAACCGGAATTTCGATTATGGATTTAGGACTAAACGAATTCCGCCTGGACCTTCTTGATTATATAAAGACGCATCCGCACATCGAAAAAACGCCGTTCGGCTTGCACACAGTCACCGCCGCAACGGACGATATGCCGGCAGGTGTTATCTACGTGCTTAAAAATCGTACAAACAGCGTGAATATAGACAGTCAGAACAGACTTCACCCGTTCTACATGGTCTATATCAGCAATGACGGAGAGGTTGTATGTGACCATCTCTCGCCTAAAGCGTTGCTTGATAAGGTTCGCTTCTTGTGCAAGGGTAAAACAGAACCAATTCCGGAATTATACAAAGAATTTAACAAAGAGACCAACGACGGAAAGAACATGACGGGGCTGTCAAAACTTCTTGGTGATGCCATTGCATCTATTATCGAAGTTAAGGAAGAAAGCGATATCAACAGCTTCCTTTCTGGTGGTCAGGTAAGCTTCTTATCGAATGAAACAAAGGGACTGGACGACTTCGAGCTCATTTGCTTTATCGTTGTAAGAGATACAGAGTTGAAGCCTGCTACAGCGCGAGATTTCCGTGTAGTTGTTGCCGGAAGTAGAAACTTTAACGATTATAACCGCTTGTCAGATGCCCTTGATAAATACCTTGCCGATAAGGACAATGTAACAATAGTCAGCGGCACTGCACGCGGCGCCGACAGAATGGGAGAGCGCTATGCCGCAGAGCATGGACTCAAAATTGAGCAATTCCCTGCAGAATGGGGTAAGTATCATAAAGGCGCAGGACCGATAAGGAATATGCAGATGGTACAAAGCGCCGATGCAGTAGTTGCATTCTGGGATAATGAATCAACCGGAACAAAGCACATCATTGACTGCGCAAGACAAGAAAATATTCCCTGTAAGGTAATCAGTATTTAAGAATGAGGAGGTGATATTTTGCTAAGTTTACCGAAATCCACAGAACTTAAAAAGCAACTTCCTAAAAATGCGATATATGCAAAGTTTAATATGAACAACGCACAAAAGGAAAGGTTCGATGCAGATATTTCAAGGATAAATATCATAGCAGAAATATCACCATCCACTACTAACATCGCAAAGGGCGAAACTGTATCGTCTATTTACATCGTTCAGGTTATGCTCAAGCGCAAAGAATTTGATGAAAGAACCATAATTCAGCTTTCAAAGCTAATTGACCAGAATATGATTCTCGCTTTAGAGTTTGAGAATATGACAAAACTTGCCATATATCACACCAAACTACTTCAAAGTGAATGGTGCGACAAGGAAGATGCAAAGATAGAACTCAAAGGTCTCAACCTCGACAAAGTATGGGAGAGCATCATAAAACAAATCGGTGATATCGAAGTTTCGGAAGGTCTATCGCTTGATGAACAGATTTCACAAAACGAAGAAAGAGCAAAACTCGAAAAAGAAATAGCACGGCTTGAAAAACAAGCTCGTGCAGAAAAGCAGCCAAAGAAGAAATTCGAACTGGTGCAAAAGATAAATGAGTTGCGAAATATACAACGTGAGGGATAGTTTAAATGGCAAGAAAAAATATTTTTCAGTTAGTAGAAGAAAATTACGATATACAAGATGAAATAAGGAAAATAAATAAACTTTTCGCTGAAGAGGATTATTTTGAGAACAATGACAATTATTATACTTTACAAAGATTAATGCGATACTACTTATTTCCGAATTGGAAATATCGCGGAACATGTCTTACCATAGAAGAATTTTTCGAACGTGTTGATGCAACTATACCAAATATGAATCGCATAAGAGAAGCCCAAATCATTAATAACTTGGAAGTTATGGAAAACTTCGTTAAATTATATTTTGATAACAGCGAAAAGTTATACGAACAAAATAAAATTCAATATTATCGAGATTTTAAATCGGTATTCTGTGAATTGATCAATACTCTCGAAAAAAGAATGGGGCTTACCACTCGCGAATACAAAGATAAAGTCATTCTGTATCCTAAAAATGCACCGCTCGAAAAAGTTATCGATTTATGTGATGATGAGGATGTTCAGTGGGAACTTATACGATATGTAAGAGAAGATTTATCGCTAACTGAAAAAAGAAAATCTCTTGCCTTTCTTGCCACTAATCTCTACATTGAGGAAGATCGAACCGAGAAAAATGAACACATTAAAGAGCTTGTAAAAAAAGCAGGCAACATTCTCAACAACCTACATATCCGTCATAATAATAAGACAGGAAAATGGGAAAACAAGGCACTTGACGCACTTGATAAAAAAGATGCTATTTCTTTATGCAACATGGTATACAACGAAATGCTCACAATTGTCTTATTGAGAGAACACAAGGAATATGAGAAGGTATACAAAGAGTTTAATAAAAAACAAAAGGAAGCACGAGCTAAATAGTAGGAGACCACATGAAAACTCTTGATTTTTTTGACCCTATACCGGAATCACTGCGAAAAAGCTTGGAATTACAAAATAAAATTCAAGATAGTATGCAACCTATCCTTGAACAAGAAGAAAAAATAAAAAAGATAAGTGAAATTACTGAAGGTGTTAAACTCGATTTGCCAAAAGCCATGTTTTCATCGCCGACTGTTGATGCTATTGCGCAGATAGAAGAAATGAACCCATATAAAGTTATAGATGAATTAACTTCAGATGCGACCATAGCCGAAGTGGGATTAGGCAACTACGCAACGCCTATAGATATTATCGGGAATTCTGTAATGAAATTCGCAAATTACTTTTCTGATTACCAGATAAGTTCCGGAATGTATGATGCAATTAGTACCTTTGAGAAAAGTGCTTCAATCTTCGGAAACGCAATACAAACATTTATTGAAAACGCGAGTTCCGCATTAACATCAGTAATTGAATCGCCCATGATGCAATGGTTGCAATCGTTTGACTTCACTCCTATATGGTCTTTTTTTGATAACTTTGATCTTGAATGTGATTTTTCAGATAGATACAAAGAATTAAATGGAGCTTATCTTACCGCAATGTATGAATGTAAGTGGTTTCCGTATGCCGGATGGTCTATTGATATACGAATGTTTTCAACCATCAGTGAAATTATATCGGCAAGTCGCGGTGCAAGTAAACGCAGAGAAAAAAGAATTGATGATGTAATTTTTGCTTATTACACTAAAAGTGAAATAAAAAACATTAAAAGAACTTGGAAAAACTCAGACTTAGATCCGCATATAAAGAAAATATTAGGACAGGCCATAGAAGCTCATTTGCGAGGAGAATATGTGTTGACAACAACCTGTTTAGCAACTATGTGGGAAGGT
Organism: Eubacteriales bacterium; assembly: GCA_045586595.1. GTDB lineage: Bacteria > Bacillota > Clostridia > Oscillospirales > JAAYXM01 > SIG480. The sequence continues at coordinate 62,966 of JAZNAQ010000011.1, forward strand.
TTGATACATAAAAAACTAAATGTAAAAGAAAGACTCGGCTCAAAGAAAACCAGAGAGGCATTCAAAGACCTTATAGGTGATAATGATTTCGATCCAATCTTTGCGGAGTTTTATGAAAATTTTATTGTATGTGATTGTAATTCCCCAGACGAAGTCATTGAAGGAATCCCTAATCGAAACGGTATTTCACACAGTAAGTATAAGAAGTATCCTAACAAAAAGGCTTCTCTCAATGCAATTTTGCTCACAGATTTTATAATCGGACTTAAGCCAAAAGAAATGGTGGTAAAGAACAAAGAAGAAACGGAGATCAATATATGAAAGAGTGGAGTGCATTTTTTACTAATCTAATTGACAAATTTGATTTCAAGGAACTTATGATTTGTCTTTTTGTTGTTTTATCTTTGATGTTAGTTCCTCGGATTAATGTTTTAAGTTTTTTAATGCCGCTTGATAGCGCGAAAAAATGGATTGTCTTTGTTTTTGTTTTAATTGCTGTATACCTTGTTTTGACTCTAATTATCCTAATATGGAAAAGTGCAAAAAAATATAATGATCACAAACCAAAGCAACTTGCAAAAATGATGAAAAAATACGGCAAATATCTCGAGGTTTTTTATTCAAAAAACCTCGGTGAGTATTCTAAATGTGCTTTCGATTTGTATACTGTTCCAGATGCAGTTGTCGGCAAATTGCAAGAAAATAAGATAATCTACATTGCTAATTATACTCATTCAGAGTTTGCTTTAACAGATCAAGCGAGAAAAAAACTAACGCAAAGAAGAAAGATGCTTAAGTTAATTGATAAGATTATTGTCAAGAAAAGTAAGTAGGAGGAATAAATAATGGATAAACTTAAGATGCATACGCCGAACAAGGCGGATGAGAATTATAAAAAGCTTGCGGAGTTGTTTCCGAATGCGGTGACGGAGACTATTGACCCTGTTACCGATGAGGTCGTGCGCGCTATTGATAAAGATGTTCTGATGCAGGAAATCTCTACTACTGTTGTTGAGGGCAAGGATGAGCGCTATCAGTTTACCTGGCCGGATAAGAAAAAGTCTGTTCTCCTCGCTAATGCACCTATCAATAAAACTCTCCGCCCCTGCAGAGAAGAAAGTGTAAACTTCGATACAACAGAAAACCTCTATATTGAAGGCGACAACCTTGAAGTGTTAAAGCTCTTGCAGGAAACATATCTCGGCAAGATTAAAATGATTTACATAGACCCTCCGTATAATACAGGTAATGATTTCGTGTACGAGGATGACTTTGCACAGAGTACAGATAAATACATGGCAAATAGTGGTCAGTTTGATGAAGAAGGAAATCGTCTCGTGCATAACACAGAGAGTAATGGACGTTTTCATACGGATTGGTTAAATATGATGTATCCTCGTCTTAGAATTGCAAAAGATTTATTGACGGAGGATGGGGTTATATTTATTTCTATTGACGATAACGAAATAGAAAACACACTGAAAATTTGCGATGATATATTCGGAGAATATAATCGCATCGCAGTACTCCTTAGAGAAGCAATTAAAGGAGGTTCGCTATCTAAAAACATCAGGAATGTACATGATTACGTTGTATGCTATGCGAAGTTTTTAGATAAAATTAATTTTGGTGGCGTAGAAACAGATGGAATTACACTTGATTTAGAAGACGAACACGGGAAATATGCTAAAGGCAGAGAGTTGAACAAATGGGGAGCTGGTTCTAGACGAGAAGATTCCCCTACAATGTTTTACCCGATACCTGGACCTAATGGAGAAGATGTATATCCTATTAGAAATGACGGAAGCGAAGGCAGGTGGAGATTGGGAAAACAAAAGATGTTTGAATTACTAAATGCCGACAATGCAATATTTGAACAAAGGGACGATGGTACATATATAGTCTATGAAAAACTAAGAGACGATTCACCTAAAACAAAACAGTTTACTACATGGTTTTCTCAAGAATATATTAATGCAAAAGGAACTGAAGAATTAAAGGCGTTATTCGAAAAAGAAAGAGCAATTTTTGATTTTTCAAAACCAACAAAGTTAATCAATGATTTATTAGTTATGAATAACGATAATGAGTGCGTGGTGCTTGACTTCTTCTCAGGCTCAGCTACAACCGCGCATGCAGTTATGCAGTTAAATGCAGAAGATGGCGGACATCGCAAGTTTATTATGGTGCAGTTGCCGGAAGAAACAGACGAAAAATCCGAAGCATATAAAGCCGGATATAAGAACATCTGCGAAATAGGTAAAGAACGCATTCGCAGAGCCGGAAAGAAGATTCAAGATTTTTTGAGAGAAGCCGGATTGCCGTATAGAAAAGTTGTTACAGAAGGTGTGCCGTACGAAGTAAATGGAAATACGCATAAGCGAGCTGAATGGGATTCCCCGGAGTTTCCGGAAGTTGAAAATGCTTGCATTGCAAATTCGTTAGATATAGGTTTCCGTGTTCTCAAGTGTGATTCTTCCAACATGAAAGATGTTTATTATAATCCGCAGGATGTTGAGCTTTCTTTGTTTGGAAGCTCGGTAGATAATATTAAAGAAGACAGAACTCCTGAAGATTTGTTGTTCCAGGTTATGCTTGATTTGGGTGTACTTCTTTCAAGCAAGATTGAAGAAACAACTATCAGCGGAAAGAAAGTATTTAATATTGCAGATAACTTCCTTATCGCTTGCTTTGATGAGAATGTAACAGAAGATGTTATAACAGAAATTGCAAAGCAAAAGCCATATTACTTCGTAATGCGCGATAGCTCCATGGCAGATGACAACGTCGCCACTAACTTCGAGCAGATTTTTGCAACCTACAGCCCCGACACAGTAAGGAAGGTGCTGTAATGAGTAACTATGGAACATGTCCTTACTGCCATTCGAATATAATATATTCGCAATTTGGAACCAATCAAGTCCATGAATTGATTGAGTGTCCAAGTTGTGGAAGATTTGAAATCAGGAAATTACCTTTTCAGACAGGAAAAGATATTAAAGATGAAACTGCTTCATATTTGTATTATCACTCTGAGGATAGGTTCTTAAATTTTCTTGGAGATAAGGATTTATATGAAAGTGATTATAGTCATTCAGAAGATATTTCGTATGTGTCCAGAGAAGAGATACTTGCTTTTCAACCAAAAAGTTTTGCCGAAAGAATCGACATGATATTATTAGAATTTGCCAAAAAATCTGATTTTATTGGTGAAGAAATAGTACTTTCAAAAGAGCAAACATATAGTTTGCTATTCATAAAAAGACATGATGCAGAAGGAAATCTTTTGAAAAAAGAGATAGTTTCCTCGCAATTGCGTGAAATAACTGACTATTTAGAAGAAAATAAATATACAGAAGGTTACTATCAAGATGGTGCCGTGTTTGTTTTGAAGCCTGAAGGGTGGAAAAGAGTGGACGAGTTGCAGAAAAATGCAACTGCAAACTCAAAAACTGCTTTTGTAGCAATGTCTTTTGATAAGGAAATGAAACCTATTGAAGATGCTATTAGAGCAGCAATCACAAAGTGTAAATTCGTACCGATGATTATTAAGGACAAGGAATATAATAGGCAGATTGTTCCAGAGATACTTCATGAAATAAGACAATCAAGATTTGTTGTTGCAGAATTTACTAATCACAATAATGGTGCTTATTATGAGGCTGGATATGCTTTTGCTTTAGGAAAAGAAGTGATTCATCTTTGTAACGATGATAGTTTTGAACAAGATGCACATTTTGACGTAAAGCAAGTTAACACAATTCGCTGGAAAACTACAGAAGATTTAGAGCAAAAACTTATTAAAAGAATAAACGCAACCATATCATGATTCGGTTAGGTGATAACATGAAATTTAACTTTAAAATACAACAATATCAAAGCGATGCTGTTGAGGCGGTCTGCAGTGTATTTGCAGGGCAAGGCTTCAATAGCGGTATAGGATATCGCAGGGACTTGGGTAATGTTAAGCCGAACAACAACGAGCAAATCAAGCTTTCTTCTGCTGATGAGTATGGCGAGGAGCTTGACCTTGCAAATGATTCGGGATTTAAGAATGATGAGGTTTATCTTTCTAATGATACTCTTCTTCAGAACATCCACGAATTGCAGAATGCCAATAACATTAAGCTTTCCCCTTCCCTTGTCAAGGATTTAGGCAGATGCTCTCTTGATGTTGAAATGGAAACAGGTACAGGAAAGACGTATGTTTACATAAAGACTATGTTTGAGCTTAACAAGAGATATGGCTGGAGTAAGTTTATCGTTGTTGTTCCGTCTATTGCTATCCGTGAGGGCGTTGCCAAAACTTTCGAGATTACGGCTGACCACTTCATGGAGCATTACGGAAAGAAAGCGAGATTCTTTGTCTATGACAGCTCTAACCTTAATGCGATTGATAACTTCTCCGCAAGCTCGGGCATCAATGTTATGATAATCAACACCCAGGCTTTTGCATCTTCCCTTAAAGAGGATGGCAAGAGCAAGGAAGCGAGAATTATCTATTCAAAGCGCGATGAATTCCAGTCGCGCAGACCGATTGATGTTATCAAGGCGAACAGACCCATTATCATCCTCGACGAGCCTCAGAAGATGGGCGGCGATGTAACACAGAAGGCGCTCAAGAACTTTAATCCGTTATTTACGCTCAATTATTCAGCTACACACAAGACACAACATAATCTTGTGTATGTTCTTGATGCGCTTGATGCTTACAACAAGCGTCTTGTAAAGAAAATTGAGGTTAAGGGCTTTGAAGTTAAGAACTTCCGTGGAACGGACAAGTATTTGTTCTTAGAAAGTATAGTTCTTTCTCCAAAGAAGCCACCTATGGCTAAAATCGAGCTTGAAATTGGTTACAACAAATCCATCAACCGCGAAACTCGCATCCTCGGTGTTGGTGATAATCTATTTTATGTTTCGCAGGAGATGGAGCAATACAGAGGTTATTCTATTTCCGAGATTGACCCGATTCGCGGATGCGTAACCTTCACTAACGGTGAGGTTATAAGTACAGGCGATGTTGTTGGCGATGTTTCGGAAAAGGATATGCGCAGAATTCAGATTCGAGAAACTATTCTTTCGCACTTTGAGAAAGAGGAAAAACTCTTCAATCGCGGAATTAAAACGCTTTCGCTTTTCTTCATAGACGAGGTTGCGAAGTACCGTCAGTATGATGAAAATGGCGATGAAGTGCTTGGGGAATATGGTCGCATATTTGAAGAAGAGTATCTGAGCATCCTTAACGAGAATATAACGATATACGGAACAGAGTACCAGGAATACCTCAAAAAGACCGGTTCGGATATCCCGAAAACGCATAAGGGATATTTCAGTATTGATAAGAAAACCGGAAGAAGTGTTGATAGTGCCTTAAAACGTGGAAGTGAGTTCTCCGATGATATTTCTGCGTATGACCTTATCCTGAAGAATAAGGAGAGACTTCTTTCTTTTGATGAGCCGACGAGGTTTATCTTCTCTCACTCTGCGCTTCGCGAAGGCTGGGACAACCCGAACGTATTCCAGATATGCACATTAAGGCACTCCGACAGTAACACTGCAAAGCGGCAAGAGGTTGGTCGTGGGCTTCGTCTTTGCGTCAATCAGCAAGGTAACCGTATGGATGCGGAAACCTGCGGCGAATTGGTACATGAGATCAATGTGCTCACAGTTATTGCAAACGAGAGTTATAAAACTTTCGTTTCGGATTTGCAGTCTGATATCAAAGCAGTTCTTTATGACAGACCGCTTGCGGCAACAAGCGAATACTTCAAAGGTAAGTTCGTTGATGTCAATGGAACAAAAACCGAAATTGATGAGAGAACTGCAAATGCTATTGAATTCTACCTCATTGCAAACGGCTATGTCGATATGGACAGAAAAGTTACGGATAAGTACCGTAATGATTTTGCGAGCTGTGCGCTTGCGCCGTTGCCGCTGGATATTGCTGATATGGCAGGTGGCATACACAAGCTTGTTCAGGCGGTATTTGATGAGTCTGTACTCAATGAGATGATTGCAAACGGTAACGAAACCAAGGTTAAGGATAATCCGTTAAACGATAATTTCTACAAGAAGGAATTTCAGACACTTTGGAACTACATTAATCATAAGTATGCATACAGAGTTGAGTTTGACAGCGATGAGCTTATTGCAAAGTCTATCGAGTCAATAAGTGAAAATCTCTTTGTTTCTGAACTTAAGTACACAACTTCTATCGGACGTCAGAAAAATGAAATGAACGAACACGAAGTTGAGCGTGGCGCGTCTTTTGATGTTGCGAAAACAAAGACAACTGTTCTCAAACACAACGAGACAAGCGCGATTAAATATGACCTTATAGGCAAAATTGCCGAAGGGACTATGCTCACACGCAGAACTGTTGCAAAGATTCTTTCGGGGCTGAATAATGATAAGATTTATATGTTCAAGCATAACCCGGAAGAGTTTATCACAAAGGTAACGCGTCTTATAAACGAGCAGAAGGCGACTATGATTGTTGATCATATCACTTATGACCAAACAAGCGGAACGTATGATAATGACATCTTCACCGCCGAAAAAAGTAGCCAGAGTTTCGATAAGGCATTTGTTGCTTCAAAAGCAATTCAGGATTATGTATTTACAGATGGAACGGCAGAAAACAGCGTAGAACGCCGCTTTGTTGAGGATTTGGATTCCGCGGAAGAAGTTTGTGTATATGCAAAGCTTCCTAAAGGATTCCATATTCCAACTCCGGTTGGCAATTACTCACCGGACTGGGCAATAGCGTTTAACGAAGGTACTGTGAAGCATATCTACTTTATAGCTGAAACTAAAGGAACTATGGAAAGTCTGAATCTGCGCCCAATCGAACAAGCGAAAATAGCTTGCGCAAAGAAGCTCTTTAATGAAATTTCGACCGACAATGTCAAGTATCACGATGTTGACAGTTATCAGAACTTGCTTAACATTATGAACACATTATAAGATAAACGCTGAGTAAAAAACAAACTCTAATTGTTTTAGAGAGGAAGTTTAATATGAATATCAAAGGTGTAATTTATATACTTACAAATCCGTCGTTTCCGCAATATGTAAAAATCGGATACGCGGATGATGTGCAGAAACGCTTGCAGCAACTCAATCGCAGCGAGTGCACTCCGTTTGCATTCCGCATCTATGCTACATATGAAGTTGATGCACGACTGGATGATTTGAAACTGCATAAAATGATTGATCAAATCAATCCAAATTTGCGCTCTATTGATAATGTTGATGGCAAAAAGCGAGTTCGTGAGTTTTATGCTATGTCACCCGAAACTGCCTATGCAATTTGCGAGATGATTGCAGAACTCGGTGGTCGTCGTGATAAATTACGCCTTTATGAGCTTTCTACTCAAGAACGCCAAAGCGAAGAATTGGCTCAGGATATTGAAGAACAGCACATTGAGCGTCTT
>JAZNAQ010000012.1:0-29927 GCA_045586595.1 Eubacteriales bacterium
AGCTCTGGTGACGCTGCCCGGATAGGTAGCTCTGGTGACGCTGCCCGGATAGGTAGCTCTGGTCGCTTTGCCCAGATAGGTAGCTCTGGTGACGCTGCTTCTATATCCTGTGAAGGCGAGAACGCTGTAGTCGCAGCTATCGGCATTAACAGCAAAATTAAGGCCCCCGTTGGAGCGTGGATTACTCTTGCGGAATACGGAGCATGGAACGGAAAATGTTTCCCCTGTTTGTGCGTGAAGTCGGCGCAGATTGACGGTGAACTTCTCAAGCCCAACGTTTTTTATCAGCTCAAGGGCGGCGAATTTGTGGAGGTATCTTGAAATTTCACACGCATTTCCGTCTGATGGACGGCAACTACCATCAAGACCCCGAACTGCCTTGGGAAGCAAACTTGGCAGCTGCTATTATCCGGCAGGCCATGATTGATGCCAAGAGGCTACAGCGCAGAGGTGTTGACGCTTTGAAGGATTGCAATAAGTGGGAGATAGTAAATTTCTTTCACGGAAATTGGTGCCGCACCTTGCTCTGTCTCACTACCAAGACCGGTCAGGATATGTTGAAGGAGATAGGATGGTAAATATACCCGATGCCCCTTGGATAAGGGATGCCGAAAGAAACGGTTATCCTCTTGAAGACTATTACGAGGATGAAGATTTTGAAGAATACAAAAATGATGATTTCTGTCCGCTGCTTATGCCGTGGCTGACAGGAAACGAAAGGAGATAACACATGGGTATTCCTGTGCTTGTTCTGGGCGAGTCCGGTTCCGGTAAATCCACCGCCCTTCGCAATTTCAACGAAGACGAAATAGGCGTTTTTAACGTCGCTACAAAGCCCCTGCCCTTCCGCAAAAAGCTCAAGGTAGTAAATAACGCCACCTATTCCACCATTTCCAAAGCCCTTTCTAACCCCTCCCTCAAGGCTTACGCCATTGATGACAGCCAGTATCTAATGGCTTTTGAAGAGTTTGACAGAGCAAAAGAAACCGGTTACGGCAAGTTCACCGACATGGCTTTGAATTTCTCCGGGCTTGTTCGTTCCTGTATCAACTCCCTGCCGCCCGATGTAATCGTGTACTTTCTCCACCACACCGAGACCACCGACACAGGCAAAATAAAGGCAAAGACTTCCGGCAAAATGCTTGACAGCAAGCTCACGCTTGAGGGCCTTTTCTCTGTCGTTCTTCTCTGCCGCACCGACGGTCAGCGCCATTGGTTTGAAACCCAGTCCGACGGCTTTACCACTGCCAAATCTCCCCTTGATATGTTCCCCCGTGAGATAGATAACGACCTCAAACTGGTTGATGCCACTATCCGCGAATATTGGGGGCTTGCATGAGCCACTTTGCTTCGGGCATAAGAGAATATGTCCACGCAAAAGCTGTGGCAGACGTTTATTTCCCGGTAGATATGCGCGGTAATGCTTCTATCTGCTGTGCTCAGTGCTTTTTATACCGGGACGCCTCCCGCCGTTGCTCACTTACCGGCGAAATAAGCCCCTACCCCGATAAATATGTAGGCGGCGCTTGTCCGCTCGTTCCCGCCAATGAATTTAATGAAGGAGAAACAGAATGATAAAAAGATACGAGGGCTTTGCCCCGGAACAGTCAGCCTCCGGCCCCAGAGAAAAACTCCCTGCCGGTGGCTATGTAGCCAAAATACTTAACGCTGAGATTGTCGAATACTCATGGGGCTCTGTCCTCGTCCTTGCCCATGATATTACCGAGGGAGAATACACCGGGTTCTGGAAGGATGATTACGACACAAACGAGCGCGAGGATCGCAAGTGGCGTGGCAACATCCGCATTACCCTTCCCAAAGGTGACGGCTCCGACAAGGACGAATGGGCCAAGAGAGCATTTAATAATCTTGTCTGGGCGGCAGAGTATTGTAACCCCGGCTACAAGTGGAACTGGGATGAAAAGACTCTTGTCGGCAAAGAAATTGGTGTGCTCTACCGAAATAAGGAATGGGCCATGAACGGTCAGACCGGCTGGACTACGGAAGCCTGCTCCGTTGTTTCCTCTGAGTCCATAAGAGATAACACCTTCCGTGTCCCTAAAGACAAGCCCCTTGCCAACAAGCCCGTTGTTCCCGTTGCCCCCACCTTTACCGTCCTTGACGACGACGGAGAGCTTCCCTTCTGAGGAGATTGCCGATGGAGAGAGAACAGTTTACCTTTTACGCCTCTTTCGCCAAAGCGATATCCCGCATAAAGAAAAAGGCCGACCGCTGCGAGGCATACGACGCTATTACCCGATATGCCCTCTATGGCGAACAGCCCGACCTTGATGCTATGGCTGATGCCGCTGCTATAACCTTTGACCTTATCAAACCCGTTCTGGACACCGCAAAAAGGAAAGCCGAGAACGGCAAGAGGGGCGGCAGCAAAGCCGAAGCAAAGAGCAAGCAAAACGCAAGCAAAACAGAAGCAAAACGGAAGCAAAGAGCAAGCGATATAGAGGTAGAGGGAGAGAAAGAGGGGGAGATAGAGGTAGAGGGAGAGAACGAATGTTCTATTCCCCCTGTTATCCCCCCTTTGCCCGAAACTCACGCCGAAGCTCAAGCAGAAATATGCGAGTTTGCCGGGGAGCTTGGCTCTGCCTTTGCTGACTGGATTGCCTACAAGAAGGAGCGCCGCGAGACCTACGGGGAGACCGGCTATCGCAACCTTGTCTCTCAAGTCAGGAACTCCGCCGCCAACTATGGCGATGCTGCCGTTGCCGAAGTCATCCGCAACTCTATCGCCTCAAGGTATCAGGGCATTGTCTTTGACCGGCTCAAGAAGACTGCGCCAAACGGCAATGGCGCTAACCGCTACAGTTGGATGGAAAAGGCGGTGCTTGAATGACGAGAGAAGAATTTCTTCCCCTTGCCAAGGGAATGAGAGCTGCCTACTGTGCCCAGAGCTTTCTCCCCGATGAGGAAGCGCTCAAGCTCTGGTTTAGGCTGCTCAAGGACTTGGACGGGCAGCTCGTGGCAGCAGCCGTGTATAAACACATCTCCTCCAGCAAGTTCCCCCCCACCATTGCCGACATACGAGAGCAGTGCGCCGGACTTTGCGAAGGTGAGGCTAAAAACTGGCTTGAGGGTTGGGGCAAGGTGGTTAAGGCCATCAGCCGCCACGGTTGGTGCGGTGAGCGTGAAGCCCTCTCAGCACTACGAGAGTTTGACCCCTTGACTGCCGATGTGGTAGAGCGCATGGGATGGAAAAACCTCTGTATGAGCGAAAACCAGACGGCAGACCGGGCAAATTTCCGTCAGGCTTACGAGGCGTATTCCGCCAGAAACAAAGAGCTTGCCAAGCTGCCCACGGGACTTGCGAATATGATTTCCGGCGTGGCAGACCGCCTCGCCCTTGATAAATCCAACAAACCGTAGGGAGCATATATGGACGATGTAAAACGACTTTTTCTCGACGACGCAAAAGAGAAAAAAATAACCGGATATTCCGCGCACAAGAAAGCCTACACTTCCCGCCGTGTGCGCTTTCCCAGTGATTATTTAACCGAAAAGGAGAAAAGAAAAATGAACGGCTCTGTTTCCAGCTACAACCTCAACCAGCCTATAAAATGGAAAGAGTTCAAAGCGCTTCCCGATGATTTGAAAAAGCAGTATATCTACCGACTCCGCAACCTCTATCAGGCAACTGCAAAAAGTCTCGCCGAGATGTTTGGCGTTACTCGTCAGACTGTTGCTCTTGAGCTGGTACGTCTTGATATCCCCGCTGGCTCAAAAGGACTAAGAACCACACCAGAGTTCAAAAACTTTTGCGCGTTTGGCTCTCCGGTCAAGGATGTGAAAACCGATACCGAAGACGAACCCCGCGTTGATAACGAGACCTGCCATGAGCCCGACGAACTTCCAAAGCTGATTAAGCGGTTGGAAGCAATGGGCAGCGAAGCCCCCCCTTGCGAAACCCGCCCCAAAGACAAAATATCCGCCAAGGCTTTCGGAGCTTTCAACTATGCTCTTGGCACCTTGGAATACCTGAAACTTTGCGATATGCCCATTTATGCAGACGGCGCATTGTCCCGTGTAGTTTCCGACATCCGCGATTTTGTTGACAATGCGGAAGTATATGTGTGAGGAGAATAAAAATGCTTTTTGACGATGCAAAAATTGCAGCGGTATACCGGGCTATTGGCAGGCTTGAAGGTATTGCTTCCATGTCCACCGACGACCATACCCGCCGCAGCATTTACGATGCCGTGGAAATTCTGGACACGGAAATAGACGCTATGCTCTACCGCCCTTCCCCTGTCACTGTCCCCGTCCCGGAGGTTGCCGACCATGACTGATTATAACGCCTATCGTGCCGAAAAAGGCATTAGCCGTGGTGAAATGATTTCGGCCCTCAAGCTCCATTACCCCAAGTACACCAAGTCCGCCCAGTCCTTCGTAGACAATCCGGACAAGACCGGCGTTTGCCTGTTGCCCGAGGCTGAATATCATCTGGTGGACATCTACGGTTTCGGCACCGGTCTGAGCATCATTGATGACGGCAGCTACGAACCCAAGCACCTTGCCCCGCCCTCCCGGAAGAAGCCCAACCGGAAAAAGCCCCACCGCTATACCGTACGGCTCTCGCCCGAGCTGAACGCTCAGGTTTTGGAGCTGATGGCAAGGCTCAAGACCAAGACCATGCAGGACATGATAGAAGATGCTCTCGCCTTTTATGTCCGGCGCAGCACCGGGGAGGGATAAGGAATGCACGTTGAGAATGTTATTAGAAATTACAACACTCACTGTTTTATGCAGCGGCTTAAAAAGCTCAGGGGAGACCGCAGTAACACAGAGTTTGCCACCTTTTTAGGGCTATCAAGACAAACAGTGGGATTTTATCTAAACGGCGACAGAGTACCCGATTTTAATTCGCTCAAAATTATTGCTCAAAAATGCCAAGTTCCAGCTGACTATCTTTTGGGGCTTTCGGATGTAAAAAGCTATGATGCTGATTTGCAGTCTGTATGCAGATACACCGGGCTTTCTGAAGAAGCTATTAAAGCAGTTCGTAAAATTGCCAAAGACGAGCCCCTCTCAGTTATTCTTGAGAAATTTATTACCTCTTGCGTTCCGGAACAGGAGGACTGCTGATGATCTACATAGGCATAGACCCTGGCAAGTCCGGTGCAATGGCCTGTATCGGGGATAACGGAGACGTGACCGTTATCCCCTTCGATGAAGCAAGATACCTCGGGCATCTGAAAGTCCTTGCATACCCCCCATGTCAGGCCAAGGCCGTGGTCGAACATGTGAGCGCAAGGCCCGGTCAGGGCGTAACCTCAATGTTTAACTTTGGCAAAGGCTTTGGGTGGCTTCTTGGCGTGTTGGACGCATGCGGAATACCCTACGAGCTTGTACACCCTCAGAAGTGGAAAAAAGAGTATTCAGTGACAGACAAAAACAGCTCCATCGCCGTGTGCAAGCGGCTGTTCCCGGAAGTTCCGCTGCTCCCTACGTCCCGCTGTAAAAAAGACAACGACGGCATGGCAGAAGCCTTGCTCATGGCTGAATATGCAAGGAGGCGAATGTGAAAAAAAAACAAATTTTATATTTGTTCCGTCGAGCTTCTGCGTTACCCTGAATTCAGTCATAACCCCTGCAAATCCATAATCCACGCAAGACTCCGCATCCGAGTGAAGATAAAAAATTTAAGCCGGGATTTCTATTTAAGCATCCCCGATGAAATAGCTTTGGAATTAGCCGAGGGGGAAATTAACGAGGATTTCTTTGGTAAAACATATCTTTACAAACGGCATTTTGTGAAACCAAAAAGGAGGGCAAGCTATGACCTGTCCATGCCGTGAGTTTGAAGAACTCCGCGCCTACAAGCGAGAAGCCGAAAAGCGTATCCGTGAGCAGGAGAAAGACCTTATAGCTCTTTCCCGCCGCTGCGCCACACTGGCAGAGACCTTGAAGGTGCAGGTAAAGGAGGGGAAGAAGTGAGTGAGCTCTTGACTAAGGAAGCGAAATCAATAGAACGCCTCAAAGCCTTTGAGCCGCCTGAGGGCTATTATCTGGCCTTCTCCGGTGGCAAGGATAGCGTAGTGTGCAAGGCTCTCATGGAGATCGCTGGAGTTAAATATGACGCACATTACCGCGTGACCAGCGTTGACCCTCCAGAGCTTGTGCGCTTCATAAGAGATAAACACCCGGACGTGGAGCGAGAAGTGCCGAGAGACGATAACGGCAAGCCCATTACCATGTGGAACCTCATTCCACGTAAGCTCATGCCGCCTACCAGACTTGTTCGTTATTGCTGTTCAGAGCTGAAAGAGGACGGCGGGGACGGAAGAATGACTGTAACCGGTGTTCGTTGGGCAGAAAGCCCCAACAGAGCAAAAAATCAGGGCGGAGTGAAAATCTTATCACGCAAGCCACCAAAAGAATTTGCGTCAGACATAAACTTCAAGTCGCTCCCCAACGGTGGCGTTGTTCTTATTAACGACAACACGGACTCCCGCCGCATGATTGAGAGCTGCTACAAGCGGCACAAGACTACGGTTAACCCCATCATTGAATGGACAGATGATGAGGTATGGGACTTTATCCGGGCTAACGGGGTTTCTTACTGTGACCTATACGACTGCGGTTTTAAGCGCCTTGGCTGCGTCATGTGCCCGATGGCCTCCAAAAAACAGCGCCAGAGAGAGCGCGCCCTTTGGCCTAAATTCGAACAGGCCTATTTAACCGCATTTGACCGGATGCTCAAGGAACGCCAGCTCAAGGAACGCCCGACAGCGTGGCAGACTCCTCAAGACGTGATGAACTGGTGGCTTGAGACCGGAGTGCTGCCGGGGCAGTATGATTTATTCGAGGAGGAACAATGAGAGACAAACTTATTGAGTTGATGGACGAGCTGATATATGACTTGCCCAAAGCAGAATTATTCGCCGACTACCTGATAGCCCACGGCGTGACGGTGCGGCAGATGATACCAGTAACTGAGCACCAGCCGGAAAAGCCGGGGAAATACTTGGTATGGAAATGTCAAAAGCATCCACACTTTGCGATAGATACGTATACTGAGTTCGGTTGGTATGGAGGACAGTATGTTATGTCATGGATGCCCTTGCCCGAAGCGCCGAAGGAGGTAGAGTGATGAAAATAGATGAGCTCGGTTTATCTGCAAGAGCATATCATGTTCTCAAAGAAGCCCGAATTGATACCGTCGAGCAGCTTAGGGAAGCCCTGTCTAACCCCTTCGTAAAAATAGGCAGTATAAGTTCAAGCGTATTCAATGAACTACAAGAAAAAATCGCGGCGCATCCCCTTACTAACGCAGACCGCATAAGGGCTATGTCGGATGAGAAATTGGCTTACTGGATGACGCATTTGCACGAAGATGGTCATTGCCTCAATGAACGATGCCAGATTTTTCAGGACAAAACTTGTGAAGAGTGCGTTATTGACTGGCTTAAGCAGCCTGCAAAGGAGGAAACATGAGACTTATAGACGCTGATGCGCTTGTCGCAAAAATGAAAGCCTTAGACATTTGGCATGAGACAGAATATCAGGAAGGATACTTTGACGGGTTCAGTGATGGCATTGCCGAAGTGGAAGAGGCTCCCACCATCGAAGCCGAGCCTGTGAAGCATGGACGGTGGGAAGATGGCCCGCTTAATGGATATCTTCACTGCTCAGCCTGCAAAGACGTCTACATAGATGATACGTGGCTTGATGATGGAAAATGGAGCTACTGCCCCAACTGCGGTGCTAAAGGCCCTGCATATGATGCCGAAGAGGACATCTTGAGATTAACTGAAAGAACAGCGCAAAAAGCCGCTGATGCTTGGAACAGGAGGATATAAAATGAGCAAAGCAATAATCTGTGACCGTTGTAAAGAAATGTTTCCTGAAAGGCCGGAAGGTCATGTTTATGTCCGGGTAGGTATAGACTCTCCGTTCCCGATTAACCCCTGCTTCCCTTCAAATGCGCTGACCACAGAATTTAAGGGAACTGAAAAATATGACCTATGTCCCAAATGCTCCCAGGCATACAGCAACTTTATGAACATGAAGGATTTATCCGATGTCCAAGAATAAAGGCATATACAAGCTGTTCCGCACGGCGGCAGAGTTTGCAGCCTTCAAGCGTGAGATAATCCACTTCTCCCGGATGTACACCCTTGATGATGTCTGTATAGCCCTTGGGCGTATGGGCTTCACTGAGGCTCAATTTGAAGCGTTTAACAGGGCATATTCCGAAGTAGCCAACGAGAACGCCGTGGAGCTTTTGGACGATGCCAGAACGGACAAAGACTTGTGGTACTCAAAAGATAAGAAGGAACGGGAGCTGAAAGAATATTTAGGCAGTCTCTACGTTCCGCTGGAGGAACGCATTTGAACCAAATCCAAGACCCCAACAATTACGAGGTAGCCCGACACATGCGGCAGATACGCCACGACAAAAGCCTGAGCCGTGACACTCTGGCCTATCGTTCCTCTGTGGGCTTTCAGTCCATCCGCTCATACGAGACGGGCAGAACACTTCCCGGCCTTGCCAATCTCTGGCGGCTGTGCGATACGCTGGACGTGTCCATGGACGAGTTTACCGGCTTCGACCAATACCGCAAGGCCCGAAGGGGGGAATGGCCTCAGTGACAGCGAAGAACGAAGCGGGAAACCGCTATGGGCGTTTGATGGTTGTGTCCCGTGTTTACCCTCCCCGCAGCGCAGACGACAACAGTGCCTATTGGCTGTGCCGCTGTGACTGTGGAACAGAGGTCTATGTTTCCGGGCCTCAGCTTCGCCGCGGCAAGGTGCGCTCTTGCGGCTGCCTGCGCCGTGAACAGGCCCCCAGAAACGCACATGGGAACAAAAAGGAGCGGCTTTAAGCCGCTCCTGTAAAAAACATAAATTAAATATTGACTTTTTGAGTTCCGTAAAATAAAATACTTTTGGGAACTCAAAAAAGGAGGGTAGAGAATGAGTTCTAAAATGGGTAGGCCAAAAGCAGATACGCCCAAAAATAACGATGTTAAAGTAAGGCTTGATGATAGCACTCATGTAAAGCTTTTGAGCTATTGCAAAGAAAACGGTCTTACCAAAGCAGAAGCTATTCGCAAGGGAATTGGGCTGCTTTTGTCCGAAAGCAAATAAACATTCCGCCGCCTCTACCAAAGTTGACAGAATGTTTATTTATCGCGCCAAAAATGGAGCAGTAAATATTTTATCATACTCCCTCCTTTTTGGTCAACTGAAAATTGGAGGATTATCATGAATAGTAGCATTATAAACATCACCATTGGCAAGAACGGACAGCCCGTAGTAAGCAGCCGCGACATTGCGGAAAGATTTGAAAAGCAGCACAAACATGTGCTTGAAACCATTCAAAATCTGGCAGCCGAAAATTCGGCCGCCAAATCCCTGTTCTATGAAAGCACCTTTGAGAACAGAGGAAAGCAGTATCCCATGTACTACATGAACCGCGACGGTTTTTCTCTCCTTGCCATGGGCTTCACCGGCTCCAAGGCTCTTGAGTGGAAGCTCAAGTACGTCGAGGCTTTCAACAAGATGGAGGAAGAGATACGCGAGCGGCGATACCCTAATTTTGGTTCTCTCTCGCCCTCTCTCCAGACCCTTATTCAGCATGAGCTTGCCTTGCAGGAACAGACTCGCCGTATTGACGGAGTAGAAAATAAAGTTTCTGCAATGGCGGAAACTCTTGTGCTTGCCTCTCCTGCTGCTGATTGGCAGAAAGCCATGAACTCCCGTATGAATAGGCTTTGCGTTCAGTATTCTCTTGACCATGAGGCTACCCGCTCAGACCTATATAAATCCCTTGAGGATGTAGCACGTGTCAATCTCACCCAGCGGCTTAACAATCTACGTAAACGTATGCACAGCGCAGGCAGCACCAAGTCCCAGATAAGCGCCGCATCCCGTCTCGCAGTCATTGCCAATGACCCTAAACTAAGAGCAATCTATGAAGCTCAGTTTAATAAACTCGCCGCTGCATACATGGCAAATTCGGAGGTGAGCGCATGAACCGGGGAATTATCAGCAATACAAAAGTTCGGGATATCTTAAATCTTCTCATTGACTGCGGTGTGGTTTTCCATTTTGACATAGGCCAAGAAATTTGTTTACACAGTGATGATGATATGCTTCTTGAACCTTTCCTTGATTTTCTTGTTGAGTCAATAGATCCTCGTGAAAATAGTTTGCTCCATATCAATATCCTCATGTCAAAATCTTGCCCGATAAAAGCATAAAAAGAAAGAGACCGTCGTTTGACGGTCTCTTTTGCGTTAGCCAAGCCCAAGGATTTTGTATATTCCCTTCGGGTCATAGCGAAACGCTCGGCTTGGTACTTTGGGTTTTTTAGGCTCTATTGCGCTTTCATTGTAAGCATCGGTCATTTCAGCAGCGTTGTTGTAGAGATTGCGGACGTTCCACCATCCCATGTCAACGCCCAGCTGGTCGAGTGCGCCATAGCCCAGAGCGCCGCTGAACTCGGCCTTGTTATATTGCCCGTTATTGTTGCCCTGAGTTTCGTCGTACTCGTCAAGCTCCTCAAGTATTCCCGTCCACTGGCTGAAAGATATGTCATTGTTCAATGCTGCCTCATAGCCAAGGACTGCCGTCTTGCGCTTTCCGGTATCTTTATCCGGGGGCGTATACGCCTCAAGGACAGCGACCTTCTGTGCGTCGCTCAAGCCGGGAATTACATTAATCTGACTTCCCTTCTCCACCGCGCTGGTCTGGTCTCCGTATATATCCTTGGTCTGAACTTGCGTGAAAATGCGGTTTGCTTCGTCTTGTCCGAACTGTGCCGTCAGGGTATCATAGCTTTCTTTGTTGGTACTGCTCAGATTTTCAGAAAGGGTACTCAGGTCATCGTTATTCAAACCGGCTGTAATATAACCCTTGAATACGTCGGCGCTGTTGCTGTCAAACGTGCCTCCGGTCTTCTCCTGTGAAGCCTTCATTGTGGCAAGGGCGGCAAGATATGTGGCAGGGTCTTCTAAGATTGAAGCATTTTCAATCGTCTTGTTAGGCCATGTATACTCCTTGTCCTTGCCCTCAAGGAACTGGCTCTTTGCTGCCGCAAGGGAATAGTCCCTCACAGTTTCCAGTATCTTCCGCTGCACATCAACATCAGCGTTTTTGTAAACGGCGTTCTGAATAAGCTCATCGACTACAGAATAGTAGGCTTGTCCCTGAGTAGTCTGGAACTGAGCCCGTTCCTCTCCGTTCATCTTGAACTTTTCGCCGTCAAACTCCACGCTGTAGGGAGATACGCTGGGGAAATGGGTCTTGCTGCCGGTTTCTTCCAGTATACGGTATATCTCCTCATCAGCAGCGGTGCGCTTGCCCTGAGACACATTAGCCGGGTTAGCCAGAGTGTTTACGGTTCTTTCGAGCAAGCCGCCTCTGGTGTTAGCCTCGCCTTTGACGTTGATGCTTGCCGGGAGGTTCTTTGAAGCAAAAGGTATATTGGCCTGCATCTTTGCGGCAGCATCATTAAATACGTTGCCTCCGGTGTAGGTTGAGCGTACAGTGCCGTCTATTATCCGGGCTATATCCCCCGCAAGACCGGGAATAAGCTGTATTGCGCCACCCTCCATGATGGTGTCAAAAATATTTTTTGTTGCACCGGAACCTTTGAGGACGCTCAAAACATTCTGGAAAAGAGACATATTCAGCACGGAGTCACCGGCAGTATACAGGGCATTGACAAACGCACTTGCCCAGCTCTCCTGTTCGCTTACTGCGTCGGATATTTCAGCACCGAGAGCAAGCAAACTGCCTACAGGCTGCGCCCAGTCGTAGGAAACTTTACCGCCAATGGAATAAGTGTTGTTTCCGGTTGCTTTATCCAGTGCGGCCTTGTCCTTGTCTTCGTCCTCACCGCCTGTGATAATGTCCATGCTTCTCAATGCCCAGCCCAACGCTATCAAAGCCGAGCCTACAGCGCCTTTGCTCAAAGCGTCAATGTTGGAGGCGTTTGCGCCCTGTGTGACCATATTGACCACGCCGCTGACCAGACCAACCGGGGAGTATTTCCCGGTCTGGATTAAAATGTTGGTGGGTGTAGTCGTGAACGGGAACAGCACGTCCAGTGCCATAGCCGTTGCGGGGCTGGCGTTGCGCTTGATTGTGTTCAGGGCCGTTGCAACCACATTGGCGCTTTTGAAGGTTGCCTCCAAAGCGTTTGCCATAGCAAAGTCTACAGCCTCCTGAGTAATGCCATTGGCTGAGTTTATCCCCTGCGCCGCCATGTACTGGCTGAGGCTGTCCACAAAGGCAGAGCGGACAAAACGTGCATCGCCCTTTTCCAGAGCGGTATAGGTAAGCTGACGCAGCCCTTCCATAACGTTTTCCACTTCTTTGTCACTGAGCTTGGAAAGTTCCTTGGTCAGCTTATTTTCGTTTTTGCCTTTGAACACAGTCTTATACTTGCGGATAAGGCTGTTAATGTCCCACCGGTCGCCCTGCTCAAGAATTTCTTTCTCGTGCTCTGTATAATATTCTCTCGCAATCACCTTCTGCTCATCTGATGCAAAGCCTCTTGTTCTCAGTTCAGACGGCAAAGCCCTCTGAATTGCGGCGCTAAGATTTTCCGCGCCCTTGCGTAAACCCTTCATAGGGACGTTGCTTACAACGTTTTTTATGAGAGAACGAGGACGAAGAAGCATATTGATACGCCGAAGTTCCGTCAGTTTATTCCACATTGACACAGGCATCTCAGCACCAATTCTTCTGGCTATCTGGTCGTACACCTGTTCAAAAGCGCCGTCCTGCGTAAAGTCGGTGTTTGCAATAAGCTGTTCTTCCTCAGCGGTAAGCTCTGCCATCCACTGGGAGTTAGGCATACGCTGAGAAAATTCAGTGTTGATTTTGTCCAATGCCTTGCGGATGGAGTCGAGAGCCGTTGCCGGGTCTGCGGTGCGCATAATTCGCCCAGCCTGTCCAAGCTGACCGGCTGCGGTAAGCTCAACCGCAACATCGGCAATAATCTGCCGTGCAGTCTCCACGTCTCCGTTTCGGGTCAACTCGTTTGCAACAAGACGGGAGAGCGGAACCATTTCAGGAGAAAGTTTTGCACCGCTCTTTGCCGCGCCAAGGGCTTTCTGCAACTCTGCCTGTGCTGTGGGCAAGCCTTGCAGCATAATGCTCTGCGCCTTTTTCAGCGTATCAGCATTGCCAAGCTGCTTGTATGTATTCAAATCCCGCTCAACTCTTACGGCAAGTTCAGGGTCAGTAACCTTGGATGATGCAACATTAGTTTCGTAGCCTCTCACCCGCTCTCTCCCCTGTCCATATCCTGCCCCATTGACAGCAGCGGCGTTTTGTGCTATATATGGATTAGAGGCTTCGGCCTCAATAACAGGAGATTGCACATTTTTCGTTTCGGACGTGACACGCGAGGCATCTGCATCCGCGGTTTGTGCAGCTCCTGTTCTTTTTTTCTCCATGTAGGCGCTGACTACAAACAATGTTTTTGCCTTTGTATCAGGAACAGCTTCTACTACATAATATGTACCATTTACTGCTTTGCTGAAAACAACAGTTTGAGCTTGTCCCGCTTTGCCGTTAGGTTTTACTGTTTGATATGCTTTGGTACTTCCTCCGTGAGAAATACTGTCGTAGTTGTCAATGACGTACTGTATCCTTGCAATGTCATTAACGTCGCTCATGCTTTTGTTCGCCTTGCCGTTTTTACCATGGCGATTTATTATATGCTCAATAATTCGCGGCTCTATCTGTGTTTTGTTGCCGCTGACCTCAATGCCAGTCAGCTCCTTTATTTTTGCGGCAGCTTGCGCAGACACGGGCTTTAGTGTGTAACGCCCAATCTTGGCATTAGGATTATCCCGAACCGTTTCAATATAGTTGACAAGATTATCGTCAACAGCGTTTTGATATTCGTTGATTACCGCTTGCTCAACAGGCGTGTGCTGTCTCGGGTCAGTATTGACCGCTGTGCTGTCCGTTCCCTGTGTGGGAGCGGCATTTTTTTGCCCTGTTGCCACCTCCATTACAATGTCAATGGGAGACTGAGGCTGTGTGCCGCTGTTTAACACGTCAGGAGCGTTTGTGCTTGCATTTGGGGTGCTGGGTGGTGACTGTATATCCCCCACGCTCTCAGAAACGCTCTGAGGGCCGTTTTCGCTCTTGGGCATCTGGGCGTTAAGATTGGTATTGTCTCTTGTTGCTACTTCCACGCCGGTAAAGCCTGTGCCAAGTATCTGACCAACAAGGGCAGAGTACAGCCAGTCCGCAAGCTGCTCTTCGCTGTACTCCTCTTTTGCGGTTTGTCCGCTGTAGATGGTGCGCATAGCCGGGTCAATGGCAGCTTCCAGAAACTCCTCTGCACCCTCGGTGTTCAACACTGCCTTGAGCGCATTGGCTGTGGCGGGGTTCTTTGCGGCCTTGTCCCACAATTTATCCGTAACACTGGACAGCTTGCTTTTGCCGTATACCTTGCCAAGACCGCCAACAAGTTTATTGAGGATTGCGCTCTTTCCGGCCTGTGCTGCGGCGTACTCAAGCTGTTTGTCAATGGTAGCCCCGGCATTGTTCGCTTCAATGGCTGCATTCCCAAAGGCCCGGGCAGCCATATTTACCATAGGTACACCAGTTGCGGCATCTATGAGTATATCTCCGGCAGCAGCACCGGCATCAACCGCCAAACGGCCTACAGCACCAAGCCCCTCTTTGGTAGCCTCATAATCCTGTTGACTGCCGTACTGTAGAGCGTTGGCAAAGTCTGCCGCTTCCTTTGTTGCTTTTCTTTGCGCTTCATCTGCTGCGCCGTATGCATCAAGGTTTCTTTTGGCTGCATCAAGCAGGTTTTTCTCTACCCATGCATTTTCCTCGCCAAACTCGGCAACAGTCTCATTATAAGCCCTCAGACGGTTTTCGTAGTCAGCCTTTGCCTGATTATAAAGCTCTTCATTATAAGCAGACCTTGCGCCCTGTCCCGCTTCGTAAAGAAGACGCTGCCCACCTGTTGCGGCGGCTGCATTGCTCTTGAGCAGACCGGAAATGAAGTTTGCCGCCCTGTCTTTGTCGGTAGGCTCTCCAAGCTGCTGTTTTAGCTGCTTTTCCTGTTGCCGCAAGGACTGTATTTTCTGCCCCTGTTCTGCCCCCTGCTCTGCGCTGGTAGCCAAGCCAGAAAGAGCGATTTCGTGCTCAAGCTGTGACTGAGTTTCCTCAAGCTCTTTTCTCAGTTCATCCTCTGTCTTGGGCTTGGGTTCAGAGGAAAAACGCCCGAATTTTTCTTCTCTTGCGGCATCGGTAGTAAGCCCGGAAGAAGCAGAGCTGGGAACATTCGAATGAGTATCAGGCTGCACAGACGGCTTTTTAATGCCAAGGATATCATCAATTACATCCATTGTCTGCTGCCATTTTGAAGTTTTCTGGGCTTGCTGTTCTTGTTTAATTCCTACATTCTCAGCCCGACCGGAGCTTCGGTTTGTAGGCTCAGCAAGTGGCATATATGTCGAGCCTGCACCTTTTGCGTTTGATGTGGCTGATATTCTTTCAAGAAAACTTGCCATTGTGCGTACCTCGCTTTTGGTTATCTGTCTATTCTTCCACTATGCACTGCCGCATAAGCCATTTCAATTGCCTGCTGTGGATTTGTAAGGTTGTTTGCGTTATTCTGTATGTTGGATATAGTCGCAGAAAGGCCATTAGTGGCAACTTCCTTTGCTATGTCGTTCCATTCGGCAGTGACTTTCCCGCTGGGCTGCAAAGGTACATACTGGCCTCCTCCACCAACTCCAACACCGCCGCTGCCCTTGGGAAGCATACCGTCTACAAGGTCTGCAAGGGTCTTGCCGCCTGATGCTTCCCAGCCTGCGGGACGCTTGCCGGTCATAATAAAATACTGGTCTGCGGTGATGCGTCCGGTGTTGTAAGCGAGGTCGGGGTTCTGTGCCGCCCACAGCATACCCATAGCGTCTGCCTGTTCCTGCCCGTACAGCGCAGCATAGCCGGAAAAATCGCCAAACTGGGCAAGTATCTGCGCTCTCTGCAAGTCTCTTTGCTCTGCGTTGTTGCCCTCGTCATACAGTGCCTTTGCCCTGTTGAAGTCATTGTCAGCAAGGGCAGAGGCAACTGCACTCTGATACTGAGCGGTAAGATTTGCCATCTGTCGCTCGGACTCTGCCATTGCGTTGGCCTCTTCCTGTCGGAGATTGCCAAAGGCTCTCAGATACTCGTTGTTCTGAGCAAGAGCCGCCTGTGAGCCTGCCCCGGTATTTATGCCGTTGCCTACCGCCTGCTGATTGAAGTTGCGGCGATTGCGCTCATACTGTGTGGCAAGGTCATTGGCGGAAGCCTGATACTGAGGCTCTATCTTATCCTGTGCGGCCTTATAGTCGCTCATGCTCTGCTCGTATGCGCTTTTCAGCTCGTTTTCCCGCTGCGTTTTCTGAGCATCGTACATCTGGTTGATAGCGTCCTTGCGTACTCCGGTATAGCTCCCCATAGTGGGAGTTGTGCCAGCAGCACCGGTTGCAGTGCCGGTGCTGTCAGCCTGAGTATTCTTTTTCAGAAGTTCTTCGGTAGTCGCCATAATAGCTCCTCCTTATCTCTTAGTAAGTGCTGCCCATGTCAAGGGGCCAACTATGCCGTCTCCGATGAGGCCGCTCTCAGCTTGAAACGCCATCGTAGCTATCCGGGTCAGATTGCCGAAATCTCCATCACATTCAAGACTATAGCCGTGGGCGCAAAGCAAGCCTTGCAGGGCGCTTACATCCCCGCCTACCATGCCAATTGATAATTCACGGGGCGGCCAAAAAATATCAGGGAGCGGCAATGTGCTGTTGCCGTCCTCCGCAAAGCGTAGGACGCAGTTCCACGGATAGTTCCTGTATTCTCTGATATAAAATTCTTTCCCGGTCTGGTCGCCGGGTCTGCCGCCTTTAGCTGTGCCGAACTCGTTGATACTGGCCTCTACTTCTTTTCCGCCGCCCACATACATTGCGGTATGCCGCTCGTAGTTGAGAAGCACGTCACCGCGCTGCAAGCCCGCGCCGGTGGAGAGATTGACACTGGCGGTCACATCGGCAAAGCCGGAACGGAGAAACACGCCCCTCATATTGCCCGTGTATGTAGCCCCGTTTGTCTTGACGGGAACGCCCGCCTGTTCCCATGCTGTAATCACGGCAGAGGAACAATCGTAGTCGCCGTATTCTCCCCAACGGTGTGTCTGGTCGTAGCCGTGGGAGTTATCTGCGGCAAGCTGCTCCATATATGCCGTTGCTTTTTCAATTATGTTCATAATTCAGTCCTCCGTCAGAAGTCCAGAATAGGTCTTGCTGTCGTCCTCGTCATCCATTGCCCTGTATTTCGCTTGCAAGTCCAATATCTTCATATCTGTCCTCCACATTCAGTGTATACGGGGGAAATTCGTTGTTTTCCCAGAGATTTCTTAAAACGTGCAGCAACCCGTCCGCTGGGTTTATGTAAGTGCAGCACTCATCCACTTTCCAGATGCCACTTACTCCCAGAGACGCCACCCAATACTTTGCTCTTTTGGGGTCTTTGGTATGGCGAAGGTCGTAAATGCTACGTAGGTTGGCAGGCCGCACACCGGGGTTATCTGCCGCCCTATGTGGCATCAGTAGGGTGTAAACTTGCCCCTCATCTTTGACAGCAACACCCGTGGGATATTCGCCTGTCTCGCTCCACTGAGGGATTTTGCTTTCCTCGTCGATTATGGCAGTCCCGTCCATATTTGGGACTCTCTCCCCAAGGTCAAGAGCGTCTGCCTTACCCTGAGAGCGCATGGCAGCATTAATTAAAGCTTGTGTCATAAGCGCTGTTCACCCCTTCCTCATAGGCTTTTTCTGCTTCACTGAGCACTTCCTCATAGGCCGCCTGTGCCGCCTCCAGCTCTGCCAGAGGCTTCCACGGACTAATCATAAGGCCGGGGAAGGTCGCTTCGACAACTTCTGCTTCATATTCAACTTCGTCAGAGATAATTTCACGCCTTGTTTTTGTCCACGCTTCGCCCTCCGGGACGAGCCTGAACCCCTCTATATAGGTCTGGCACTTCCCGTCAAAGTAGTCCGTCTCATAGGGGCGCCTCGTGCCGTCATTAGTGACGTAACACTTGTACTCGTCATCAAGATATAGTGTCATTAAGTCAAAACCTCCCATGATGTGAAGATGATTTTCGCCGTGGCCAAGTACGAGCACGCGCCGATGGCGAATCGGCATGTACCACTCGCGAGCCCCGAAATGTCAAGAGATATTGTCCGACTGGAGGCCGCATCACTCCCTTGGCGGTTCAATTCAGCGTAAGCTAAAACCGTTGATAAGTCTTCTGCAAGCGCTGCAACAACAACATAATTTTCATTTCCGCCATAAGATGAGAAATATGAGCTGACATTTATTGTGCTGTACTCCGCCGCTGAATAGCTATCTTCTGTCACAACCCAGCAACCAGCACGGTTGTTATTGGCAAGCGAAATACTTAATTCGCTTCCTGCAATACTGTACGAACTTGGAGAGGCCATGCTCCTGAATGCGGTTGGGCCAGAAGGTGTTGTCGATATAATAAAGTCTCCGTCGGGAATGCCAGCAACACAAAGATACAAGTTGGATTTAAGCTCGACCCACGCGCCGTTGAGATAGACCTTGCTTGGAACTTCGCTCCACGCTCCATCAACATACTGCCTCGCACCAGAGAGGTTGAGCCAGATACCATTTTTCTCAAGCGCGTTCAGCGATGCATCGCCGGTATCGCCTGTTTTGACCCAGACCTGACCGGTAGCATCACCCTTGACATAGGCCGTTGCCGCCGCAGCTTTTTCAAGTTTAGGTTTGAACACAGCGGACGAAGCGGTCTTGCCGTTCAACACGCAGATACTCACGCTTACGTGAGTCCGAGCCGACAAGGTTACCGTTATGCTGCTACCGTAATCCGAGCCGAGAGTCCTTCCATTGTCAATATCGTAGAGGTACAGATAATAGCTGTTGCCGCTGCCGGGCTGAGCCGGACAACCGGAGAGTGTGTACGTCCCGGGCTCAAGGTACATGACTCCGGCGGTGTCGTTGTGGACTCGGTAGTACGCATTTGCCGTTGCTGTGCCGCTTACCGTGACGTGCCCCGAAGAATTGCAGGAGAATGTTATGCCGTTGGTTACAAGCGAAGCGCCGCTTGCATAAGGATACACGAGCAAGTTGGCGTTGCTGCTTCTCCGCAGCGGCTGCGTAGGCGAAAAATCCCAACTTGTGATGGCTGTGGCAGTATTCACCCAGATGTCTCGCTCCTTGGGAGTGACCGGTGCACTTGTTCCACCAAGCACCCTGAAATTGAGGTTATCCCCGCCGCCTGATAATACGAAAGTTCCTAACATATCACAGCACCTCCAGATTACCCGTAGCGATCCATAAGTCGCCGGAGTTGTCTACCTCATATTTTTCGAGGACAATAGTTCCGTATTTCCCCTTCATTTTGAGGCTTGCGGGCTTACTCAAGGTCGCCACCTGTGAATCGAAACCGTATGTGCCAAGCCTGATGCCTGAGACGTTAATAATTATATCATCTGAATATTTTGAGGTAATCGCAACAACGAAGCCGGCTGGTAGTGCAGCACTGAGCGTAGCGTTGAGTGTAATGACCTTCTGTACATTTCGGTTCGCATATTCGTCCACCACTTTCTTCTGCTGGTCAGAGGGCACGATGTCGTGCGCCGTACCCATCTTCACGAATTGAGTATTCATCACATCATCTGCCAGCTTTTCAAGGGTGATGGCTTTATTGGCTATTTTCGCCTCAGTAACTGCGCCATCGGCTATTTTCTGCCCTGTCACAGAACCATCTCTGTACTTCGTATAAGGAATTGTGTTGTCATCCAATGCTCTGCCGGGGATGACTTTATTGGGAAGGTCCTCCGTCTGCACAGTTTTAGCATCTTCAGAAAGCAGCTCTCTTGTGATGCTGCCCTTCTTGTGCTTCTCCGTGCCGATAGTGCCATCTTCTATCTTTTCTCCGTCAAGGCTTATAATCTTGTCGCCGGGAACGCTGTTGTCGTTCAGCCGTTCACCGTCAATGCCATCGCCGGGAGTAACACCCTGCGCTGCTGCTTCTATGTCACTCTCTATCTGCGGAATAAGCAGCTTATTTATGTAGTTTTGTATATCCTGACTTGCTGCGTCAAAGGCTGCTTTCAGCTCTTCGGCGCTCATACCGCCAACGTCGTTGGGGTAAGTGTCGAGCTTCGAAATATAAGCTAAGTCTTTTTCCAGTAACGGAAGTCCCATTAACTCCCTCCTTATTTAGCGTCGCCGGTCATCCTTACCCGGATGTCGGCGGTGAGAACAGTAGCCGTTGTGTCGGCTTCGTTGGTTTTGAATATCAGCTTGTAAAAAACGAACTTCTTGGCCTTGATTTTAAGGCGCTCCATCTGCGGCTTTCGGTTGGTAGCGAAGCTCCAATGTGCAAAGGTTGCCGGGTAGAAGCTGGCAAGTCTGGAGGCTACTATCTTTTCCGTATAATCAGTTTTTCTGTCGGTCTGCACTGTCACGGTGAGACTGCTGTTTTCCTCGGGCTTGATGCCCACCCACAGCACCGCAGCATACTTCCTCAGATAGTCAGCACCGAAACTCAGAGCGCCGGACTCCCAGTAAGCATCAATAGCAACTCCATCGTCGTTGCGGTAAATGTAGTTCATATGAACAAGTTGTCCGTTGCTGCTGCCAAAATATAGCTCGTTGTTGTAGCTTGCAAAACAATGAGCGTCCAGATTGGTATAGATGTACCAAGCGTCAGCAGCGTAGTTATAAACTAAGGCTTTGCCGCCGTAGCACACATAGTATTCCTGAGAATAGTTGTTGTCGTAGCACTTGCACTCAGGCAGATTGAAGTCCCGGATTGCGGCAAATACCTTGTCCGAAATGCGCTTTGCCTGTCTCTCATCTGTGGAGAGGTTTGCGCTGTAAGCTGCTGTGTTTCGCCATTCATATATGTCACTGCCGTGAAGAGTGTAAGGAGCGTTCAGCACCAAAGGCACTTGCCCAAGAGCTTCATTGCCCAAGCTCCTGTTTGTGGGAGCGACGTAAAATGCCGCAGTCTGTGAGCCGTCTGCCAAGGTTATAAGGCCGTAGCTTATGCTCCATGCGCTTGAGCTTTTGAAGCACACAAGAGTGGAATACTGGCGCACCATTGCGGTTATAGGCGTGTTGGCATCGCCAACAACTACCTCGTTCATGTCGGGAAAGTAGTCTGCACGGGGCTCACCGTCATAGTCAACGCCGGAGTAGAACGCCTCGTTGCTGCCGTCTCCGTAGATGAACACCCGGCTGTCCTGATTGCCGGAGTATAGCTCGGAGTACATCATGCTCTCTACTCTTGCCCGGTCTGTCTGTGCCATCGTCCAGCCTATCTCATAGCTGTTGACGGCTTTGGGCGGAGCTGCATTGAAGGTAACTGAGCCGCTCTCAAGGTCGCTGGTGTAGCCGATTACGTTCTGTCCGGTGGTAAGGTCTTTCACATAGTCAACACTCTGGATATTCTCTTCCGGCAGTTTGAAGCTCTTGCCCTCGCCATCAGGAGAAATCCACATTCTTCGCTCACCGGTGAGCTTATTTACTTGCTCTAAGCTCTCCCGGCTGGTGTTGTTTGGGGCAACGGAGATGTTCACAAGGGGTCTGTAACCGTGGACAGAACTCAAGGCTTCGCCATCCCACTGTAGATATTCCTTGCCGTTGAGCATATACACGATGTTGGAAAAGCCGAAGAAATGAACGTCGTTGGTGCAGTCTATGTCACCAAGCTCTGTAGCAGCAAAGACATCAACATCTGTCTGTGTCAGCTCCCAGAGCTTACCGCCTGCGGCTGCAAGAAATACTTCCCGGCCTTTCACATAGCCTGTCCACAAGCCACGCACCTTGCCGCTATCGGCAAGATTGCACACGGTTTTTGTGCCGGGTCTGCGCTGTAAATTGCCGTCACGGGTGATACGGAAATTACGCATTTCGGCAGCCTCGCCAATTTTCAGCTTTGTGTCGCCGTCCGGGTTCTGGTGAAGCCCGCCCCATGCTTTTATTTGAAATATCTTCTCTGCGGAAGACGCAGCAATTCTCGCCATTATGCCCACCGCCCAAAGTCGTTGTACGGGAAGAAGCCACTGCCATAGACATCTTCAATGTCCTCGCTCTCAGCAGGCAGTCCCCTTGCAAGCATTGCTTTCAGTTCGTCATACCGCTGCTGAAAGAAGTTTGCGGATGAAGGGTCTTCCTGCATCAGCAGGTGTGCTGCCAAGCCATAGGGAAGAACGCTTTCACAGATATAGTCGTCAAGGGCTATATCTGCCGTAAAATTCATAATAGGCGGACAAATCGGGCGCTTGCCACGCTCCACATCTTTGGCGTAGGTGTCCGAATAAGGGTAGACCTCGCCCCGCAGTACATTGAGAATAGACAGGGCGCGGTTTTTATATTCTTTGGTATCAGAGGTATCGGCTGCGCCGGTTGCCTCGTTGAGCTCATCCATTAGGCTCATGCTTATTTCAAAAATGCGCTGTGCGTTTGTCGCCATAAAATCAGCTCCTTTTAGGAAAAGGCGGGGCAAATGCCCCGCCTTATGTCTTGGGTTTTATGCTTCGGGTTCAGCAGAAGTCCAGTAAGCCGCAATGGTATCTTTGCGGGCTTCGTTAACAAAGCAGTCGTGATACTCAAGGTACTGCACCTTTTCACCGGCGTAGTCTTCGGGGTCGGTGATGATGCGGCTGGTCTTTACCTTGTTGGGTGCCCATGCGCTGCCCTTGGTGACGATAAGGAAGGCCAGCCCCTCCTCAAGGTAGCTATCGGGAACAATACGCAGCTGGAAGCCTGCCAGTTTGCCCAGAACGCCGTTGACAATGGGACCCTCGGCTATCTTGTCAACGCCGATAACCTGGTCTGCCAGCTTCATCTCAATAGCGTTGGTCTCACCGACAAAAAGAACCTGCTTGCCCATGGGCACAAACTTATTTGCCATAGCAGCATGTGCTTCCATCAGGGTACGCAGAATAGCGTTGCTCTTCAATGCGGAGGCGGCAACGCTGTACTCCTGAATACCGGCGTTCAGAGCCAGCTCCTTCAGACGGTACTTGTCGCGGTAAGGCACAACGATTTCCCTGTCCTGACGGGAGATAATGGAGCTTGCGGTCTTGATGTTGTTCTGGTCAACATTGTTGGTCACGTCGAAGCCGATGTTGTACTTGATGCGGTCACGCATGGTGTAGCTGGTCTTGGTATCGCCCAGCTCTACAACGCTGCCGAAGCGCTTGCCTATAGTGCCCGCGGTGCCGTCGTTGAGGGTGCGGTCATAGGGGGTCAGGGGAACGGTGTCAACACTGAAAACTTCGATGGTGTTTGCGCCGGTGAAAGAAAACTGATTGCTGAAAAGGCCCTGAGTTACGGACTCTTTGTAAAGTCTTTCCTGAACCTTGGGTTCTACTTTGGTGATAAGGTTGATTGCCATTATTTATTTCCTCCGTTTATTTTGAGTGTTGGCGCGGAACGGAGGATTGAGGACGTTAAACGCTTTCCCAGCCTGCGTCGAAATCGTCTTTGACCTTTGGCGCTCCGGCAGTTTTGCGGCTGCCGGTGCTTCTTGAGGCGTTTTTCGCATTATTTTCAAAAGCCTCAAGCTGCTTTTTAAGCTGGGCGTTTTCTTTAGCGGTCTCTGCGCTCAGGTAACGGGTGTATGCCCCCAGAAGGTCGCTGCCGCCGTTTACATCATCCCAAACAGAGCGGGGAATGTTGTCCAGCTTTACGCCGGGATAACGGTCAGTAAATGCCTTGACCTCCGCTGCGGCTTTCTGCCGCTGGGCCTCCTGAGCTTTCTGAGCTTCCTGTTTTGCCGCCTCTTCTGCGGCCTTTACCTTGTCGGCGCGGCCCCGCTGTACACGGAAAATCGCCTCCGACTCGCTGATTTCGCGGCCTGCGGCTTTCTCCGCAGCAACCATCATCTTTGCCCGTACAGAGTCCATAAACTGCTCACGGCTCAAACCACTGTCTGCCGCAAGCTCCTCAAAAAACTCCTTATATTCCGCTAATTCGTTGTTGAGCTTTCCTACTTTGCGGTCATAGTCCATGCCCTTCTGAGCAAGAGCAATGACCTCGTCCCGATTAACTTCCCGCGTCTCGTCAAGGTGCTTGAGGGTAAAAAGCTGGTCTGCCTTACTATCCTCAACCGCCTCGGCAGCGGCAGGGGTCTCATCGGTTGCGGCTGCTCCATCAGCCGTCTTATTTTCATC
Organism: Eubacteriales bacterium; assembly: GCA_045586595.1. Taxonomy (GTDB): domain Bacteria; phylum Bacillota; class Clostridia; order Oscillospirales; family JAAYXM01; genus SIG480. The sequence continues at coordinate 24,216 of JAZNAQ010000012.1, forward strand.
TACAGCGGCATCAGCCTCCGGCTGGTCTGCCTCGGGCGTGTCGGTGTATACCTCGTCCACTTCGGCCTCTGTCACGCTGACAGGACTAAGCTCTTCGTCCCAGCCTGCGTCAAAATCTGCCAGTTCCGCGTCGGTCGTCACCGCTGCGGTTTCGGCTGCCTCAATGGTTTCGGTCTGAAAAGTGTCGTTCATATATATTCCTTTCTGCCGCTATGGTCGGCGGCTTTAGAAATCAGTTTTTGTGCTCAAGGGACTGAATACGCAGCTCGTGGTTTTCAAGCTTTATATCGTGTTCCTCAAGGTGCTCGTTGAACTCTTTATGAGTCTCACTTGCTGTGGCTTTGAAGCCGTTGAAGTCACTCAGCAAAGAATTGACCAAGGACTTCAGCTCTGTAAGGGTGGTATTTAGGTTGAGTAACGGCTTGCCTATCAGAAGGAAAAGCGCGATTACTTCGCCTATAACCAAGATGACATTCCACTCGGTCAATTCTCCGCCCTCCACTGTCAGGTTCCTGTCTTGGAACCGGCGATTTCCAGCACCAGAGTTTTCAGAGCGGAAAGCCCTGCCATCAGTGCTGCCAGCAGCATGGTCTTGTCCATTTCCATGGAGAAGGTCAGGCCGCCGAGAAAGCCCTCAACGAAAGTCCATGCGGCTCTCTCAAGGATGTTTTTCCAGTTCATTTGTTACCTCCTAAATCATTCCCGCCGTGGTTCCGGTCTCTAAAACCTTGCGCTGCAAGGCAGAGAAACCGCCGCCCGTGGGTATTTCCGGCTTGTCGCCCGTCTCAAGCAGCTCACCCCCGCCGGGAGAAGGCCCCGGCATGTTCGGTTGAGCCATTTGAGCTGGCATCATAGCCATCTGCATTTGTCTTGTCTGTGTAAGCTCTGCTATCAAAGCCCGTCGTGCGGGAATATAGCCGTCAGGGATGCGCTCAAGGTACTGGAGTATGTCTATATGACCGTCTCTCAGCAGGTTATCCAGCGTCTGCATAGATGCAATTTCGCTGTAGTAGGAGCTTGCGCCCACATCCAGCTTCAAAGTCATTGGATGCTCTTTCAGCATGGAGAAGTCGAACTCTACCTGAATAGTTTCCGGAGCTGTCATTCCAGCGAAGGTATAAAGCTGCGCTATATCCTCCGGTGTCTCCACGTCTACCTTGCGCTTGCCGTAGTATTCGGCCATGAAGTCGAGGTAAATGCGGTGCAAATCCTCAATGCTCATGTAAAGGTTCTGCTTCGTCAGCTCTGTCGGGGTAGAAGCCGCCCTTTGCAGAGCGATAATGGCCGATGTGTTATCCGGTCGGGTATCGCCAAGAGCGACGCTGGTTGCGCCCAGGCTTTCTTCCGTCTGGGTAACGGCCAGTTCAATAAACTGTGCGATTTGCGGGGAGATGGTGGCAGGGTCAAGTATCTTGATGGCGTTGTTGATATCGCCGCCTGCTACACCTATTGAGCCTCCAACACGGTTGTCAATCTTCTTGATGCGGGTGTTGTCGTATATGTACTTGGGGTAGGCCGTCTTTAGGAAGGACAGCATGGACAGCGCCCAGATTTTGTTGACGAATATCTGGTTGGGGATTAGGCCGGTTATCATGGCTTGTCCGTGGTAGCTGTCCTGAACATAGTCCCAGTTGAGCCAGCACACCGGGTAGAGCTTCAACCCCAAATCCCAAGGCTCTTTTATGCCGCATTTCTCTGTGAACTCGTAGGCCCAGATAGTTCCGGTCTCTTCGTTTCGCCACAAGAGGAGCAGCACAGTAACCTTGTCGTCGTCTGGAGTCTTGGCAGAGTCGATAAACCGCTGGTCTGTGTCGCTCTGGATGCTTTCCCATTCAGCAAAGCCGTTTTCTTTGGCAGTTTTCCGGGCGTTTCTCAGTGTTTCGCGGGTGGAAATTATTATCCACGGCTGCTCCTGCACATAACGGCTGTTGGGATTGCCAAAGAAAACCCGGTTGTTCTCAACGATCTCAGACTTTATTGCTCCCTTGGCATCCTGCCCGGTTTCGGCTTTTGCGTCCCAATAGCTATAAATGCAGCCGTCAGCTCTTACCGCTGCATCTCTTGCATATACCCGCATCATTGCCGGTATTTTGTTGCGCTCTGCCAAGGCCTCAAACTCGTTGTTTACCACCTGAGCAGGCTGCACCCAGCTCTGCAAATTGGGAAGATTGGACAGCGGCGATGCTGTGACCTTGATATTGTCCGTCGTAATTGTAGCCACAATAAAGCCGACTACCCGCTTGAGGAAATTAAACTGTGGCGTAGGCAGGCCGTTGGCTTCAACGCCCTCCCATTGCTTGCCTATGTAGAAATTCTCATTGGCATTTACAGTCTCGTTGAGCTGGATTGAAGAGTTAAATTTCAGTGCCTTGTCGTACAAAGCAAAGCCGATTTTCTCATCGGGCATGTCTTTGCCATTGAAAAGGCCCTTGATATCATCCATTTAGACCGCCCCCCATCGCTTTTGAGAGGCTATAGTCCATAATGTGCTGCACGCCTTCATTGAAAGCCCGTTCAAGGGCAGCGGCATCAATACCGGCATGGGGGTCTATTGCGTCAATCTGCGTCTGCATGGCTTTCAGCCTGTGCCGGAAGTAAAAAAACATTCCAAGCTCACTTGCTGCCAGCAGAGCCGCAATAACAATTACAAAAGTCATTTGTCCACCTCACTTAAAGGCTGCCTCGCCGCCCACGTTGATAACGTTAATCGTCAGTGAGCGTTCAGAAGTGTCTATGGGTCTGTCGGTGTACCCGCCGTTAACAGCCTGTTTCAAAGCGTTCATGCAGCCGTTGGCACTCTTGGGGTTAGCGACCATGTAGCGCACAAGGTAGCTTTCTCGCTCGTCCTTGGCTTTATCCATGATGGCCCTGTAACGGGCTGCTTCTTCATCGTCGCCGGTGCAGTAACGGTCTATGGTCTGTTTGGAAACACCAAGATAGAGCCTCATCCCGGCAAGATCGGGAAAGTCGCCTTTTTCCTTGCACTCGTTGATGTACTTGTTAACAGCACTCTCAAAGTCGTATGCGCTGAGATATTTTCTCTTGGGGCCTCGTTTAGCCATTGGCTCTCACCTCCTTAAATGAGATAGCTGCCGTCTCCCCTGCCGCACATGTACTCGTCGTAGTCCTCTGCCCCGCCGTCTTCCTCGTCTGTGTATACATGAGGTACCGGGGCTTCTGCCGCCAGCTTGCGGGTAACGCAGAAGTAGCGAACAGCGTCAACGTTGTGGGTAATGTCGTGGGGGTCTTTGGAGCAGTCGTTGGGGTTCTTATCGTCAGACTGGATGCTCTCAATGTCGCTCATGGGCTCCTCCAGAGTGTCAAAGAACATCAGTCCGGGTAATTTTTCCGGTGCTTCACCTTCGGGGAAAAGGCTCTTTACAAAGGGGTCTTTCAGTGGGATTGGGGCCATCATCTGCTTCATAACCATGTGGCCTTGCACTCGGTTGTTGTCTGAGCGCACTATGTTCACTCCCGATGTCTGAAAAATCTCCGCCATAGTGCGGCCTGTGTCTTTCTGCCTGTTCCAGATATCAGGCGGCGCATAGGTGGCGCTTATCTGTTCGTAGGGCATGGTGTGGTCATTTATTGCCGCCGCCGCATCGGTTACTATCAGTTTGTCGTGCTCATAGTGGCGTATTGCCCAGCACCGCCCGTCCTCGTCCACCGCCCACCAGAAGCAGGTGAACATGTCCAGACCATAGTCAAAGCTGCGGTATAGGGGCCAATGTGCCGGGGGGATAAATGGGCGGACAGTATGGGTATGCCGCCTGAACTCCGGGAAGTAGTTGCCGCCTATAGCGTTCCAGTCGCCGTACCGGTAGGCACGTCTCAAATCATCCGGCAGGTCGGCAAGCTGCTTTTTGTATGTGGGGGAGCTTTCCAGCAGCCACGGGTTATCGTCAACCGTTGCAAAGATGAAGCTGTAATGCTCCGGGTGCTCGTCTCGCTCCGGGTCGTCCGGGTATGTCCGGTAGTTCCTGTCAACGAAAAGACGCTTCACCCAGTTGTGCCCCACACCGCCGGGGTTACACGTCAGATACATTCTCTTGGGAAACGGCGTTGCGCCTCGCATACAGCCTCCAATGTAGTTGAAGGCTCGCTCTGTAAACTGCGTTGCCTCGTCTATGAATATCCAGTCGTACTCCAGACCGGCGTATTCTGTTTCGCTCTCTTGTCCGGCCCAGTGGCCGAACTTTATTGTTGACCCGTTTTCAAAGGTCATAAGGTGGGAAGTGCCGTTGTAGCTGTAAAGGCTCTTGTCGAGCATCGCCAGAAGCGGCCTTATAATGCCTTCGTCCAAATCGTTGTAGGTCTTACGCATCATCAGGATTTTTATTCCCGGATTGCAGAAAGCTCCGCCTACTGCTTTTGTCCTCGCAATATGGCTCTTGCCGCCGCCCTTGGCCCCGCCGTATGCGGTAAACAGCGTGGTTGAGTGAAGGAACTGCATCTGCTTGTCAGACACCGTTCCGGGGTCCCACACAAACTCTTTCTTAGTTGTCGTCTGTGGTTTTGCCATGTAAAAACTCCAAAAAAAGCAAAAAGAGCCGAAACCCACAGAAATAATCCATCTGTGGACTTCGGCTCTACATTTAGCCCTTTAACGCCCGACGGCCCTTATTCGGCCCTATATCGTCAGGTCATATTCACTTGAGAGGAGGGGGGAGGCGGGAAAAGGATGAAAAACCGCCTCCCCAGGGTTAGGGAGATGAAAAATGAGAAAAGAACAGCCTTGTTTAAGGCCCAACCGGAATTGCACCGGCGCTGTCAACCGTCAGACAGAGCCACTTTTACGGGCTGTGGCTTATACATTCTCAAAGGAGGAGCACACTGTGCGTCCTTGGCACCCCCAGCGGGTCTCGAACCCGCATCCTGATGAACTCATGTCACCTGCTCTGCCTGTTGAGCTATAGGAGCGTATAAAAGCGGTATATCACGGCCTAACCGGCCTATGCGGGTTTCGGCTTGTGACCTTTCGAGCCACTACCGACCTGTCCAGATATACCGCTGTGGCTTACAATTCAAGTCGCATCATTTTCTTGCATCGGTCATTTCTGCACGGGATTACCACATTGCAGCACACAGCTCCGTAAAACGCATCGCCGTTATAGCCGCCGCAGTATGGACACAAAAGCCTCCCGGCTTCTACTCGCGCCTTCTCCGGTGCAAACTTGCGCCTCTTCTCCATTTCTAAGTCCTCATTCTTCACGTTCCCCTTGAATTACTACCAACTGAGCGTTTTTCCCGCCTGTTTGCCCCTAAGATACCATACGCCCCAAAAAAGTAAATACCAAAAGTCCAACATAACTTGGACTTTTGCCCCACACTTTAAGGCAAGTTTACTCTTTGTTCACACTTCATCAGACTCTTGCTCCATTTTCCCCAAACTCTCCAGAACTGTTTTTGATTTTTCAGACCTCTTTTCTAAAATACCCTACCCCCTATTTTCTCTTACCCCCTCTATCTCTTGCTATAACCTATGAAGTTTATATTTTGCTCTGGAATATGTGTGGAATATATATATATACTATCTATGAGAGACCCCCTGTTTTTCCGCCACCCCTTGAAAATTTGTGGTCGCTCCGGCTTCATGCTTTGCGCCTTGGCACACCCACGCCCAGCCCCGCCGGGGTTATTGCCCACGCCCAGCCCCGCCTGTAATTGGTATTGACTCCACTTGTAACCAAGCAGCAAACAGATAGACACAGA
>JAZNAQ010000013.1:0-34772 GCA_045586595.1 Eubacteriales bacterium
CTTGCAGTTTTGAAATAGAAATTTTCTGTTAAAAGAAAGAATAAAAATCAGGTAATACTGGCGTATTACCTGATTTTTTGATGCACTTTTAGCGGAAAAGGTCAGTTCAAAACCAATTCAGCCCTAAGTTGCCCCGCCGTATGCCCGCCGTTTTTTAATTCAGCTTACTTTTGACGTATTCAATCTGTGCCTCTACAGACTTAACACTCGTTCCGCCCTCTGAAATACGCTTTTCCACGCATGTTTCGAGACTTATATCGGAATATAAATCATTGTCGAATAAGTCTGAGAACGCTTTGTATTCTTCAAGTGTCAGTTCCTCGAGCACTTTGCCGTCTGCAATACACTTTGCAACGAGCTGTCCGGAAATTTTGTACGCACTGCGGAAGGGAAGACCGCGTTTTACAAGATAGTCAGCAAGGTCAGTTGCGTTTATAAAACCCTTCTGCGCGGCACGCTTCATATTCTCGGGGTTAGGCTTCATTGTGGTAATCATCGGCGCGAGAACACGGAGACACATTTCTACGGTTTCAACCGCATCAAACACGCTTTCCTTGTCCTCCTGCATATCCTTGTTATATGCAAGCGGAAGGCCTTTGAGCACTGTCAGAAGTGCCATGAGGTCACCGTAAACTCTGCCCGTTTTTCCACGGATAAGCTCCGCCATATCCGGGTTTTTCTTCTGCGGCATGATGGACGAGCCTGTTGTGTATGCATCGTCAAGCTCAACAAACTTAAATTCCCAGCTTGCCCAGAGGATAAGCTCCTCGCTCATACGCGAGAGATGCATCATAAGTATTGAAAGTGCGCTTGTAAGTTCGACGCAGAAGTCGCGGTCAGACACGCCGTCAAGGCTGTTGAGAGCAATGCCGTCAAAACTGAGCTCGGCAGCTTCGAGACGCCTGTCGGTGTTATAGGTCGTGCCTGCGAGAGCACAGCATCCGATAGGGGAGATGTTCATTCTCTCTCTGCAATCTGAAATGCGCTCAACATCGCGCAGAAGCATCATGGCATATGCCATAAGATGGTGCCCGAAGGTGATGGGCTGTGCGCGCTGGAGATGTGTATATCCGGGCATGATAGAAGCCTTGTGCTTCTCTGCCTGTTCTGTAAGTGCGCGAATAACGTCGTATATAAGAGCGGTGATTTCATCACTCTTATCGCGCAGATACATACGCAAATCAAGTGCGACCTGGTCGTTTCTGCTTCTTGCGGTGTGAAGCTTTTTGCCAACATCGCCAAGTCGCTCGGTGAGCTTCTGCTCAACGAACATATGAATGTCCTCGCACGTCATATCAAACTCAAGAACACCGGATTCGAGGTCTGAAAGTATACCAGAAAGCCCGTCGATAAGCGTATCGGCCTCTGCTTTTGATATAATTCCCTGAGAACCGAGCATGAGCGCGTGCGCCATGCTACCTTGAATATCATGGCGGTACATCTTGCAGTCAAAGCGTATTGACGAATTAAAATCGTCCGCTATGCTGTCTGTAATTCCGGAGGTTCTTCCGGCCCACATCTTACTCATATCAGTTCTTACCGTCAACTATTGCCTGAACCTTAATCGGAAGACCGTAGAGGTTGATGAATCCTGCACTGTCTCTCTGATCATAGTCACTTTCGCCGAAGGTTGCAATTTCTTCGCTGTAGAGTGAGTACGGGCTCCATACGCCTGCGTTTATAATGTTGCCCTTGTAGAGCTTGAGGCGTACCTTACCTGTAACCTTTTCCTGAGTCTTGTCAACAAATGCTGAGAGTGCCTCGCGAAGAGGTGTAAACCACTGGCCGTTGTATACAAGCTCAGCAAAAGTGATGGAGAGTCTTTGTTTTTCGTGGAGAGTCATCTTATCAAGGCAAAGCGACTCAAGAACGCTGTGTGCCTTATAGAGAATAGTTCCGCCCGGAGTCTCGTATACACCGCGGCACTTCATGCCGACGAGACGGTTTTCTACAATATCAATAATACCGATGCCGTTTGCACCGCCGATTTTATTGAGTGCAAGGATAATGTTCTTTGCGCTCATCTTCTCGCCGTCAAGGGCAACGGGAACACCCTGCTCAAACTCAAGCTCAACGTAAGTTGGCTTATCCGGCGCTGCGATGGGGGATACACCCATTTCAAGGAAGCCTGGCTTCTCATACATAGGCTCGTTGCCGGTATCTTCAAGGTCAAGACCCTCGTGGGAGAGATGCCAGAGGTTTTTGTCTTTTGAATAGCTTGTTTCGCGGTTAATCTTGAGCGGGATGTTGTGTGCCTCAGCGTAGTCAATCTCTTCATCGCGAGACTTAATATCCCACTCGCGCCACGGAGCAATAATCGGCATGTTGGGAGCAAAGTGCTTTATGGCAAGCTCAAAACGAACCTGGTCATTGCCCTTGCCGGTGCAGCCGTGTACGATGGCATCTGCATTTTCTTTAATAGCAATCTCGACAAGACCTTTTGCTATGCAGGGACGTGCATGGCTTGTGCCGAGGAGATACTCCTCGTATACAGCACCGGCCTTCATTGTCGGGATAATGTATTCATCAACGTATTCGTCAGTCTGGTCGAGAACATAAAGCTTTGATGCGCCTGTTGCAAGAGCTTTTGCTTCAAGGCCTTCAAGCTCATCAGCCTGGCCTACGTTACCCGAAACTGCAACAACCTCACAGTTGTTGTAGTTTTCTTTGAGCCACGGAATAATGATAGATGTATCAAGTCCGCCTGAATATGCGAGAACTACTTTTTTGATTTTTGACTTATCCATTTAAATTTACCCCCAGTAAATATTTATTCATTGCATGTGTGTTATTATACAGCTGTAAATGCATAATGTCAATAGTTAGTTTATATTTATTCAAAATAATGTATTAAAGCGAACGACCGAAGAGCAAAGAGCTCTCCGGTCGGTAAGAAGTTATGTATTACTTCGCCTGGAGAAGATGTACAGCAAAACCGCCAAAGTCTTCCTTGAGGTAAGCTGCAACGCCGGGCTTTACGGAATCCGGGTCGATAGCAAAGCCGATTCTTTCGAGGTATGCCATAGCGCGGTCAATATTGTTTGTCTTGATTGCAATGTGGCCGTTCTTGCCGCGTCCGATTGCCTTGTTAGCCTCAATGCCTGTGCCTGCAAAGACAGAGCTGTTGCCGTTCTTTACAGCAAAACCAAATGCCTTTGAGAAGAGATCTGCAACTGCGAGAGCCTGGGCCTCAGACTCAGTATTGATGCCGACATGTGCAAGGCTAAAACCGAGAACTGTCTGAACAGCTTCGCGTGTAAGACGTGTGATTTCGTCAAACTTGCCTTCCTTAATAAGGTTATCCTTAACCATCCAGCTGCCGCCGCAAGCGAGAATCTTGCCGAATGCGAGATAGTCGTTTATGTTCTTTTCGCTGATGCCGCCTGTCGGCATAAATTTGATGCCGCCGTACGGTGCACTCATAGCCTTGATAGCTGCGAGGCCGCCGCATGCTTCTGCCGGGAAGAACTTGACAACCTTAAGACCGAGCTCAATAGCAGCTTCGATGTCAGATGGGTTGCTGCAGCCCGGAGTGATCGGGATGTTCTTGGATACGCAGTAGCTTACAACCTTCGGGTTGAGACCCGGAGAAACGATAAACTTTGCGCCGGCTGCAACTGCCTTGTCAACCTGCTCTGTTGTGAGGACTGTGCCTGCACCGAGGAGCATTTCCGGGTAAGCCTTAGCCATAGCACGGATAGCTTCTTCAGCAGCTTCTGTACGGAAAGTAACCTCTGCTACCGGAAGACCGCCGTCGATAAGAGCTTTACCAAGGGGAAGCGCGTCTTCTACGTTGTCAATCTTGACAACCGGTACAACACCGTAAGCGCCGATTTGCTTTAATACTTCGTTCATTGGAATGACCTCCTAAAATTCTGATGTACATTGACAGATACATCAGCCAAATTTATCTAATAAGATAGTACCACGTTTTGGATAACTTTGCAAGGGTATAATAACTGTAATTTAATAAAAAAGTTACAGTAAAAAGTTGAATGCTGTTGTCGAATATGCTAATATATATAAGTAAATCTTAAAAAGAGCAAAATAAATCTAAAAAAAGATAAATGGCAGAGGGGTCTGTTATGAATAATAAAAAAATTAAAAAGGTGCGCGCTCGCACTGTTTTGTTCTGGGGCGCTGTTGTACTTATGTTTTCGCTTGGTATAGCTTGCTTTGCTGCTTCCTATATGCTTTCGGGTATAAACCGGGGGGACGGCACGTTTGACGATACAAGGCTTGATACTCACGAGGGCCTTTCGGACGAGGTTATAAATATAGCTGTATTCGGTGTTGACAGCCGAACCGATGATGTTTCCGGGCGCTCCGATGCGACGATGATAGTCTCGGTTGACATGAAGCATAATAAAATCAAAGCTGTGTCACTCATGCGTGACAGCCTTGTCAACATAGAGGGCTACGGGTGGTATAAGCTCACCGGTGCGTATGCACGCGGCGGTGTTGAGCTTGCAATAAAGACTATAAATCAAAATTTCGATATGAATATTACCGACTATGTTGCGCTTAACTTCAACCAGCTTGCGGGTATTGTAGATGCCCTCGGCGGTGTTGAGGTCGAGATAACAGAAGCAGAGCGCAAAAACGCCAATAAATATATTAAGGAAATGGCAGACGAGGTCGGGGAGAAGGCAGACCTCATTAAAGAATCCGGCACGGTTACGCTGTATGGCTATCAGGCAGTTGCTTATACGCGTATAAGATATGTAGGAAACGCAGATTTCCAGCGTACAGAGCGCCAGCGCGAGGTTATGCAAAAACTCATGAATAAAGCTCTTGATACAAATCCTATAAGATACCCGGCTCTTATAAAGAGCCTTATCCCGATGGTTGAAACCTCGCTCTCGAATGACGAGATTCTTAGAATAGCCGGTTCGGTGCTCCTGCAGGGAAAGCCCACGTTTGAACAGGGGAGGTTCCCGCTTGACGGCAGCTATAAGACAAACTCAACCTACGCCATGGTCTATGACCTTGATGCCGCAGCAGAAAAGCTACACCGCTTTATTTATGACGACGAACCGTTTTATGAAACGGATGCGAAAAAGGTAGATGAATAAAACAAAAAGCCTGTTGTAAAACAGGCTTTTTGTTTTAAAACACAGTCATGATCTCTTTTCGGATGCAGCCTTCGGGGGAGTATCGCCATGTTTTTATGTGGCCGTCGGTTATCACATAGTCTGACGGTGTAATGTAGCGAACATAACTTTCGCTGCAAATATCTATAACGATGAGCTTTATCTTCATTTTTTCTCCGACAATGCTTTTTATAAATACAGATACGGCATCTCCTACCTTTATGTCTGCGCGGTATTCGGCAAGTCCTGACAGGTTTGGTGCAAGCTCAATGAAAATTCCGTAGTCTTCGATTCCTCGCACAATACCTCTTACGGTCTGACCGACTTCGAACTTAGCTGTGTTTTCTTCCCACGTTCCGAGAAGCTCGCGGTGAGTCAGGTATACTCGGTGTTTATCAAAGTCAACCTCTGAAACGACTGCAAATATATCGTCACCTGTGTGGAAACGGTCTCGCGGATGAGAAATGCGTGATACAGACAGTGTTTCAATACCAATAAGCGAGATGTTGCCGCAGCCTATATCCACAAATGCGCCAAATGGCTCAAGGTGTGTAACGCGGGCGGGGATAACGTCGCCGGGGGCCAGGTTGTTCATAAGGTGCGAGAGCGCCTTTTGTTGCGCAGCGCGGCGGGAGAGCTTGAGGATGGGTTTTCCGTTCTCCTCATCAATTCCGCAGATTATGCATGAGACGGGCTTTCCTACGCGTGATATAACAGCAATTTCCCGCGTTGCACCTTCTTCTATTCCAATGGCTGTATCGCGGCGGGGAATGATTCCTTGATAACCGTTTAAATTCACGGTGAGGTTGTGCTCGGCGTCGCACATTATAACCTCTCCCTCTACCGTTATTTCGTTTTCCATAGCGTATGTCAGAGTTTCTGGGGATGATGTCAGATGCAAATTTTGCTCTGTATGTATAAGCGCGCCCTCTGGCAGAAACTTCTCGCAGTGCATACAACTCTTCCTCCTCATATGGGATTTCTCTAAAATATATATGCGGAGAAAGAGAAATATATTTATAAAAAACAGGAGTGACTACACTCCTGTTTTTATGATGTTATTGATTATTTACGCATTCTGCAAGTTCAGAAAGCGTTTTGGCGTCGGCGAGGAGGCTTTCTTCAGAGCCGCCTCGGACGAACTCAAGCATCGCATATCGCACGGTTGCATCGTTCTTGAATAGCATAAATCGCTCAAGCCATTTATCGTATGCTTCTGAGAGCAGACGCTGGTCCCGGCTGTTTTCAAAAATATCAAAGTGATAGACGTGGAGATTTGTGAGCTTTCCGGAAGCATAAACTGCGCTTAGTGAACGCATCTGCTCGTTTTCCGGGATGTGAAGAAGTGCCTGCCAATATGTACGGAAGTTCGGCTCGTTTACCTCGTTCATAAAGAGAAGAAGGCTTTCGGGAGTGTCTGTAATTGTGTTTGCGTGGCATTCTGTAGAAAGCGTTATACCATATTCAGCAGCTTTATGGCTTATCTCTTTTGCTTCGCGGACGAGTGCGGCGCGCATATCATAAAGGTGATACGCTGAGGGCTTTGAGCCCGCCCATATGCGGATTTCGTTTGTGCCCAGAGCAACCGCGCTTTCTAAAAACGGAGTAATTTCGTGGTTCATGCCGAGCCTGTAGTAAGAGCCATATGAAGAGATCTCAAGTCCTGCATCTTCAGTCATTTTTCTTATTTCTTTTGCTTTAGATATGTCGCCCTCGTTGACGTGAGCGTTGCTTGCCCACTCGATTGACGAAACTCCGGCTTTTGCTGCAAGGGTTATAATTTCCTTAGGAGTTTTTTCTTTGAATGTTATTGAGCAAAGTCCTGTTTTGATCATAGTGCAAACCTCTTTCTTTAAAAAGTGTGCAAAAAGTATCGATATAATGAATAAATGATATAGCAAAAAAAGCATTTTGTCAATTAAAACGATGATATATACTTACGAAATTTGTTGATATTTTTATACGCATATGATAAAATACTTAAATAGTATTATATGAAAATTTTGGAGGCGCATCACATAATGGAGTTTTCAAACAGAATATCTACGCTTAAGCCTTCGGCTATACGCGAAATTTTAAAAATACCTAACGACCCTGACCTCATTTCTTTCGCGGCGGGTAACCCTGCGCCGGATAGTTTTCCGGCAGATGAGATGAAGAAAATCGCAATGAAAATATTTGATACAAAAGCAGCAAATGCCCTGCAGTATGGCGTGAGTGAGGGTTATACGCCTCTCCGTGATATTACAAAGGCTCGCATGGGCGGCAGATACGGCATATGCACTGATGGGGATGACCTCATAATTACAAGCGGCGGTCAGCAAGCCATTGAAATGACGGCGAAAATCCTTCTTAATGAGGGTGATGTTGTTCTGTGCGAAGACCCGAGCTTTGTCGGCGCGCTTAATGCACTTCGCTCATACGGTGTAAAGCTTGTCGGCATTCCAGTTGACAATGACGGCATGATTATTGACGAGCTTGAAGAAAAGCTTAAGAGCGAAAATAATGTAAAGCTTATTTACACAATCCCCACGTTCCAGAACCCGACGGGTACTACGATGAGCCTTGAGCGCAGAAAAAAGCTTCTTGAGCTTGCGGATAAGTACGATGTTATGATTCTCGAGGACAGCCCGTATTTTGAGCTTCGCTTCCGCGGTGAGGATGTTCCGACGATAAAGAGTATGGATAAAAACGGCAGAGTCATATTCTCCGGCTCTTATTCTAAGATTCTCTCGCCGGGTATTCGTATAGGTTTTGCCTGTGCGCCTAAAGAAATTATAAATAAGCTGACTGTTGCAAAGCAGGTGTCTGATGTTCATACAAATCTCTTCTTCCAGATGCTTGCGGCAGAATACCTTGAGACCTGTGATATAGACGCACATATTGCTAAAATCTGTGATATGTACAGAGTTAAGGCGGATAAGATGATAGAGTGTATCGAAAAGAAGTTCTCTACGAAGGTCAGCTTTACACGTCCTGAGGGTGGTCTCTTCATATCCTGCACTATGCCGGACGGGTTTGATGGGGCAGAGCTTGCAAACCGCGCGAAAGCGGCAAAGGTAACCGTTGTTCCCGGCTGCGCATTTTCAACGGACGAGTCGAAAATCTGCCCGACCTTCCGTCTGAACTTCTCTCTTCCGTCTCTTGATGAGATTGAACGCGGTATAGACCGCCTCGCAAAGGTTCTTAATGATTATGTAGGTTAATATCGGGAGGATAATATTCTATGGAAACAACGGAAAGAAGACAACGTGTATTTTCCGGTATACAGCCCTCTGGCAATATAACAATGGGCAACTATATGGGGGCGATAACCAACTGGGTGGCAATGCAGGATTTGTATGACTGCCTGTTCTGCGTGGTTGATATGCATGCCATAACCGTGCGTCAGGACCCGAAGAAGCTTCGCGAGCAAACGCTTTCGCTGCTTGCGCTTCTCATAGGCTGTGGTCTTGACCCTGAAAAGAATATAATGTATATACAGAGCCATGTTCAGCAGCATGCTGAGCTTTCGTGGATACTCAACTGTTACACAATGTACGGTGAGCTTTCTCGTATGACTCAGTTTAAGGATAAGTCTGCAAAGCATGCCGACAACATAAATGCGGGTCTTTTTGATTACCCTGTTCTTATGGCGGCAGACATTCTTCTCTATAATGCAGACTATGTCCCGATAGGGGAGGACCAGAAGCAGCATCTTGAGCTTGCCAGAAATATTGCACAGCGCTTTAATAACCACCATGGCGATGTGTTTAAAATTCCTGAGCCGTATATACCGAAGGTGGGCGGAAGGATTATGAGCCTTGCTGAGCCGGAAAAGAAGATGTCCAAGTCTGACACAAACCCCAACGCATATATACTTTTGCTTGATAAGCCTGAGGACATAATGCGTAAGTTCAAGCGTGCAGTTACAGACAGCGAAGCAAAGGTAGAGTTCCGTGAGGGTAAGCACGGCGTGAACAACCTTATGACCATTTACTCTGTTGCAACGGGCAAAAGCATTTCTGAAATTGAAAATGAATTTGCAGGAAAAGGCTATGGTGATTTTAAGACAGCCGTTGGTGAGGCTGTGGTTGAGATGCTTCGTCCTATTCGTGAAAGAACAGAGGATATACTTAAGAATAAAGATTATCTCGAAAGTGTTTACACAAAGAGTGCAGAGCTCGCATCGCGTATCGCAGAGCGCAACCTTGAAAAAATCCGCAAAAAGGTCGGCTTTGTTGCGAAACCGCGCGGATAGACAAAAGAGGAATATACTATGGATAAAATGACTGTTGTCAGGATGATTGTTGCATTTCTGATGTCCGGTATCCTTGCTTTTATTCTTACACCGGTTGCAAAACGTATAGCGCATAAAATCGGTGCGATAGATATCCCGAAGGATGAGCGGCGTATGCATAAGAAACCCATACCGCGTCTTGGCGGGCTTGCTGTGTTTTTTGGTTTTCTTGTGTCCGTTATATTGCTTGTGCCTATAAGTATTGAGCTTCAGGGGATTCTCCTTGGCGCTGTTATTATTGTGGTGCTTGGTGTTATAGATGACTCCGTATCGCTTTCTGCTGTTGTAAAGTTGATAGTACAGATAGTTGCGGCACTTGTTGTTGTGTTGCACGGAACGAGGATAGATGTCCTATCAAATGTAAACATATTCAGTGATCAGGCATATATCAGCCTTGGCGTCTGGTCAATACCCGTTACGGTTGTATGGATAGTGGCTATAACGAATGCGGTAAACCTTATTGATGGGCTTGACGGTCTCTCGGTAGGTGTGTGTACGATAGCATCACTTTCGCTTCTCGTTATATCCGCGATTGTTTCTGAGTTTAATGTAGTTGTTATTATGGCAGCGCTCGCGGGAGCTTGTATAGGTTTTTTGCCTTACAACATGAACCCTGCCAAAATATTTGTAGGAGATACAGGGGCTACTTTTCTTGGCTTTATTCTTGCAACTGTGTCTATACAGGGAATGTTTAAGACTTATGCCATTCTTTCGTTTGCAGCCCCGTTTCTTGTTCTTGGGCTTCCTATATTTGATACGGTGTTTGCGATTTGCCGCAGATTGCTTCATGGCCAAAGCCCAATGCATGCAGACAGAGGCCATGTGCACCATCGTCTTATAGATATGGGGTTCAGTCAGAAACAGACAGTTCTTATTTTGTATCTCATAAGCGGTATACTCGGTATAGCTGCTGTACTTCTTACGTCAATCGGTGCAATAAGAGCGCTTTTATTTGTTGTGGCTGTTCTTGTTGCGGCAGTGGTAGGTGTAAGGATATATATTACGGTTACAAAACACGAACATAATCATAAAAATAATGATTGCAAAAAATAAAAATTTGGATATTCTATATTAGAAAAACAAATAAATTTACTCCCATTTCTAGATAAGTATTGATGAGTAAAAGTATACAAAAATCTCCAATCCCTTGTATGAGATTGGAGATTTTAAATTTTATAGATAAATGAATTGTTATTTTATGCTTAATAAATCCTCAGTAGAAATACCAACAGATTTTTCAATCACAATAGCACCACCAATACTATCTAAAGAGCGAACTTTTTCTAAATCTGTTTGATTGTCAGTTGTTACTCTCACCTTAATTCTGTTGTCAATTTCATCTACAACAGAAGATGTAACAAAAGGAAACTCCTTATTTGTCATTGCATTTGAAATCTTTGTCTGTAGTTCTGTGAGATATGCCAAAGTATAAGTACCAGTTACAAAAGTAGTATTGCTTTCACTTCTGCCAAGTTCTTTACAAATAGCTATTCTGTTTTCTTGGGTGTTCTTCGTAAGAACGATTACAAACTTTCCATTACTGTCTGTATAAGAACCACAAAAAAACTCAGAAGTATCTTTGGTCAAATCACCACTATTTATTTCTTCATTATATTCTCCATTACTGTCAGCAGGAACATCCTCTACATTTTGAATAGGATTAACATTCTGCTCATTACCAACTTCTTCCTTGGCTGTTTCTTCTTTAGTCCCCTGAAGGTTTTGAATTCCAATGTTAGGAGTGTCATTTGTAGTAATCTGAGTACCATTAAATACTCCCACTCCTAATAATGCCACTATACAACAACATACTGCGCCAGTAGTTACTTTCTTGATTTTATTCATATTCATTCTCCTTTCAGCATTATACTTCTCTCTGCGCTCAAATACACTTTCAGCCATTTCATTATAATTCTTCATAGCTAAAGCCCTCCTTGTTAAGTTCTGATTTCAATGATTGCTTTGCTTGATAAAGCAGATTTTCTATTTGACGTTTATTCTTTCTCATTACAAATGCTATCTGTTCATTAGTCAAATATTCAAAAAATTTGAGATATAACACTTGACTATAATCCTCTTTGATTTTTGAAAGCGCCCTATGAACAATAATTTTCTGTTCCTCTATCAAATATGTTTTCTCGAGAGTTTTTTCATCTGCATACATACTTTCCAAGTTCTCAAAAGGAACATTTGAAATTTTACTAGCACGTTTTAAATAGTTTATTGCTATGTTTCTACCAATTGTATATAACCAAGTTTTGAAAGAATACTTTGCCATAAATCTTGGCTTTTTAGTTACAATTTTAAAGAATGTGTCCTCAGCCAACTCTTCAGCAATATGTATGTTATTGACATATCTATTTAGAAAAAGAATTTAACCATCTTTATAATCTCTAATTATCTCAACAATTCCATTGTCATCGCCTTTTAAGAAACGGCGGTAGCTACTTGCACCGTTATCCATTAAATTGCTCCCTCCCAAATTTAATCTAGGTTTCAACCTTTTCATCTATTAAACAATTCAACTGTATATTTCTCTTAATTAAATCTAAATTTTTTTGAAAATTATAGATACATGTTTTTATTATACCATATCATATCAATAATGGGATAATATTTTTAGTATCAAAAGGAAAAGGTCTATATTTCAATTTTTGGAATTCCACTTTTTCAGGTACACCTTTTGTCAGCATATCAAGTAACATATTAACTCTGACTGCTGTTCTGGAATTAAATCCTTTTTCTTCCCTCCTAAACAAAGCAAGGTAGTGGTCTAAATACTTTGAGCCTACTTCTTTGTATCTGTCAAAAAAGTCAGTCATTTTTGAATGATAAGAATTAACCTTACCTAAATTGAATGGACCAGAAGTATGTCTGCCTGAAGGTATCTGTCTTAAATGTATCTTGTTGTTATTAGCAAATGTTCTATATGCTCTCAAACTATCAGTAACAAGAATACTATCTTCAGCAAATCTGCCACCTAAATGCTGTTCTAAATGTTTGGGTTCAATCTTACCCAAGCAAGTAGGTGATAGATAAGCATTCTGCAATTTATCCACGGCAGTAATAACACAGACCTGTTCGTTGCTGATACCTCTTTTTCTCTTTTCTTCCTTATCAAGACCATTCAATTCCTTTGATACTGAAAGATTAGAGAGGATAGTTTCATCATCGTAAAAGCCATCCATATCTTCAACATCTGCTACCTCGTAGCCAGCCTGTTCAATATATTCAAACTTTTCTGCTCTGTTACGATGGTGACGTGGCATTCTTTTCAATTCTTCAATAAAGAAAGCCTTGTTTCTCTCACCTATGAAAGAAAGCGGAATAAAGAACTCGTCCCCCTCAACAATAGAGGGGAAACTATCTTGTTCGCCTTCCAACTGCATTATAAGAGAACATATCTTATGTCTGTTGTACCAAGCAGTTGCAAGGTTGATACCCATATCCTTTTTAATTCTGTTTAGACTTGCATTATAAAGAGTTAAGGTTAAAAACTCAATCCATTGCTTTACTGTTAATTTTGAATGATAGAGCAAAGTTCCATAAGTATCCCCGAAAGTTTTAACACAAGCCTTGCATATATATCTTTGCCTACCATCTTTTTTGCCATTTTTATTTACAGAAGTGCTACCACATAAAGGACAAACTAATTCTTTCCCTCTGTTTATGGTGCATTTTTCTAACAATGACACCAATTCGGGTGGTAACACAACCTTACCTTTTTCAGCATTTTTATTTTTCTTCTTCATATCTACAATGATAGTAAAAAGTTCTGCAATCTGTTCTTCTGTCAAATTGACATTTTGAACTAAATCTTTTAAATCCTTTAACTTTGCCATTTTATAACCTCCACAGAAAAATATTTATACTTAATCGTATATTTTTCTGTAGTCATAAAATGTTTTTATGCATATTAACTAGTATTTTTTTAGAAAATTAATTATCAATACTTATCTAAAAATGGGAGTAAATTTAAAGCAAGGATAAAATATCTTTGCTTTTTTTTGTTGTATAGTGTATACTATATAAGTAATTATTTAAAAAAATGGTGATTTTCGGTGAGGTGAGCAAATTGTCATTATTAAAAAATATGTTCTTTTTAAAAATGCTAAGCTGTTTTTTGATAGTTATTACTGTGCTTTCAATGGCTTTTGGGATAGTCCGAGTGATGGATTTGCACCACGAAGAGAATCTTGCACTTAAAAATTTGAATATTGATTTTATTGATGATGCAGAGAATATGCAAAGGGTTTTTTCTCAAATCAAGTATTCTTTATCTGAACTGCCTGTGAAGTTTGCGGCAGACAGTGGGTTCCAAGACGGTACATATCTTGAAAGCAATAATCTTCGCGCTGATATGAGGGCGGTGTTAGTTGACAGGCGACAGAACGAATTTTCAAAATATCTTTCTACGGCATTTATAATAGACGCCCAAAAACGTGAGTATGTATATGAGCTTACAGGAACATTCTCGGCGGATATGTTTTTTAATCAATACTACGCAAGTGAACTGTATACAAGTGATTTTTGGGCATCTCAGGCGATTTCTGGAGATATGTTTGAGATTTTTCCTGCACATATGTTTTCTGCTGCACGAGAAGCAAAGCGTGTAGAAGTAGAGCTTTTGCCGGTTGCATATAAGCCGCAGGACGAAAGTCGTTATATTATAGTAATGATGCTTGATGTGGCTGCGATGGCAGATTACTTTGATGTGTCGGCGATATACTCAAAATCCGGAGATGTGATTTATGCCTCTGAGTCTGTAGGGTCACTTGGGGAAGGTGAACTCCTTTCTGAAGGTAAAATAAAAAACTGGCATACATTTAGGTTTTCGGATGAGCAGAATGGCGGAATTGAAATAATAAAAGTTATATCTACTGCGGAATTAAACGATGCAATGGGCAGTTTGGGGGTGGGCCCGGTTTTGTTTTATATGCTGCTGGTTTTTTTGGCTGGTGCTTTTGGTGTTTTTGTTTCTTTAAAATATGCCGCGGCTATCAGGTCTGTGGCGGAGGAAATTTCGAAGAATTCAAATGTAAAGGCTCGCTTTGAAAACGGTATTAATAACTTTGGTGAGTTGCGTGAGGGTGTAAAGCTTGTGGCTTCATATGATGTTCGCAATGTAATAGAAACCAACAGTAAAGATTCTGTGCTTGATTCGCTGTTTCTGCAGTCTCGTATGCGTGATGTATATGTAGGGATAGACGATATAGAAGAATGCGTAGATATTTCGCGCTCGTTCTTTATGATATATTTCCGCGTAAATTATAAACAGGAGTTTGAAAACTACATAGGTAAGGACTCGGGTAGGGCAACGTTCTTTCTTAAACAGCTTATAGAAATGTATTTCGAAACGTGGGGGATTAAGGCTACAACATTCCAGATTGAAAATAACGGTATTGTGTCTGTCTTCGATACATATGAGGGCTTTTCCGGGGAAAAGGATGTTGTGGACAGTATAGTTGCAAAACTTTTAAATGAATCTGAGTATGCCTTTTTTACAGTTGTTGTTTCAAATATATATAATGGCATAGAACATATAAAAAACGTATATGATGCGCTTATAGATCTTTCGAAATATTGTAAACCCACGGTTGAAACGCAGGTTTTATATGAGGATGAGGTTAAGCGTGGGGCGAGCCGGTTATATTTCTCGGTTGAGGAAATGGGAAAGCTTTCTGCGATGCTTCAGAACGGAACAGAAGAGGATGTTATCCGCAAGGTTGATGAAATTCTTGATTATAACATTAAAAAGGACATAAATAGCTTCGAGTTATATCTTCTTTGTACCGAAATCATAAACTGCGCCGTTAAACTTGTTAATCGAGTGTTTCATTCGATGCCCCAGAGCATAAATCTCTCTGATGTTTATCGCAAGTTAGAACGCGCAAACACGCCGTTTGAATACAGAGGGGTTTGTGTGAAGTTTTTGGGCGAGATTATGGATTATGTCCGTCAGAATAAGCGCGAGGACGATTATATAATCAGCTATATTCTCGATTATGTTGATAATCATTATGCAGAGGATATATATTTAAATCTGTTTGCTGAAAAGCTAAAGCTCACGGGGGCATATATATCATCATATTTTAAGGAAAAGATGAATGTTAACTTGAGCGATTATGTAAATAATTACCGAATTAAGCGGGCGGTTGAGCTTAGTGAAAATCCTCAGAACAAAAATAAGGACATAGCTGTTATGGTTGGATTGCCTAATATTAACACATTTATTCGTCTGTTTAAAAAGTATACCGGTTATACTCCAGGGGAGTATCGCAAGAAGCATTTTGGTGATGATTATAAGAAATAACAGCTAATATCTGAAAATTTTGTAAAATTATATTGTATTTTGACAAGTTGTTAACGAGTTATTAACTGGGGATTGTTCGGTGAAAGTTACAATATATTGTTGCAGGTGTGGTAAAACTCTGCATTTGTGTGCAAAAAGTTCATATTAGATAAAATTTGTTATCAATTATTGTGTTCATAATTATTTTTACTAAAATTCGGCTTTTTGGTGATAAGTTAAAAAAATGATAATTCATATTTAGGTACATTCTGTTGTATAATATAAATGCGGAAAAGACCGCACAATGCGGCAGACATAACTCGTGATGTCTGTTCGCATTACATATTTATTTTTCGGACAAGCGAAATCATCTTGGCCGATAAAAAAACTGGTTATAATTGTATGTGAGCACTACTGCGTTTCATACATTTATAATATAAGAAAGCGTGTAGCTCTCTCTTGGTTTTAAGAGAGCCTATGTGCAAAGAAAATTTCAAGGAGTTGAATACTTTGAGGGCGACAAAAAACGCTAAGGCAGAAGTTCTGCCAAACTCTCCCGCAAGTGCAAAGCCCGAATGGCTTAGAAAGCTGGCTGATGCAAAGTATCTCATGATACTCGTTGCTCCGTCGATTATATGCCTTGCACTGTTCTACTACTTCCCGATGTATGGTCTTATTATCGCGTTTAAAGATTATAAGCCGTTTATCGGACTCATGGAAAGTGAGTGGGTAGGTTTTGAAAACTTCGTCAGATTCTTTAATTATAAGTACTGCTGGCGAATGATTAGAAACACATTCTTGCTTTCGTTCTGGAACTTGATTTGGAGTTTCCCGGCACCGATTATTCTTGCACTTGTCTTGAATGAGGTTCAGAACGTAACCTTCAAGAAGCTTGTTCAGACAATAAGCTACATGCCTCACTTCTTCTCAACGGTTATCGTAGTCGGTCTTCTGACAATGCTTCTCTCTCCGACAGGCGGTCTTATCACCAAAGCTCTTGAGTCAGTTGGAATTGAGGCCACAAATATTCTTTCTGATGCAAGATATTTCAGAACGCTTTACATAGCGTCAGGTGTCTGGCAGCAAATGGGATGGGGGGCTATCGTTTATCTCGCCGCACTTACAAATGTTGATCCTCAGCTTTATGAGGCAGCAGTTGTTGACGGTGCAGGTAAAATGCGTTGTCTCTGGAGTATTACACTTCCGAGTATTGCGCCGACAATTATCACAATGCTTCTTCTTAATATGGGCAGGATGTTCAACATCGGTTTTGAAAAGGCTTTCCTTTTGCAGTCTCCGTCTACATACGAAACATCTGAGATTATTGCTACATACGTTTATGTGCAGGGTCTCCAGTCCAACAGCTTCAGCTACGGTACTGCGGTAGGTCTCTTCAACTCAATTGTTTCTCTTGTACTCGTTATAGTTTCTAACTACGTCTCTAAGACGGTTAGTGAAACAAGTCTTTGGTAAAGGAGGGGAAAACATAATGGTAGAAAAGAAATATAATCTCGGTTGGGTTTTAAGAACACTTTTCTTGTGGCTCATTGTCTTTATTGTGCTTTTTCCGATTTTGCATATGCTTTCAGTTTCTCTTTCTGGAACATGGGATGTTATAACAAACAGCGTTGGCATTTGGCCTAAGGTTGACGGTAAGTTCGGAGCAACGCTTGCTACATACAAGTTCGTTCTTGAAAAACCGCTTCTTCTTGTTGCATATAAGAACACAATTGTCTATACCGTACTTGGTACTGCAATAGCATTGTTCATCCTTTCTACGGGTGCTTATGCGCTCAGTAAGGCTGACAGACTCCCTGGTGGTAAGACACTTAACATACTTGTTATGATTACAATGTTCTTCAGCGGCGGTATGATTCCTGGCTTTCTCTGCATCAAGTGGCTTGGGCTTCTTGATACAATTTGGGCGGTAGTTCTTCCGCATGCATTCGGTGCATATAACTGTATCATCATGCGTTCATTCTTTGCAGCATTCCCGAAGGAGATTGAAGAGTCAGGTCGTCTTGACGGTCTTAATGATATCGGTATTCTCTGGTATCTCGTCCTTCCGACTTCTACCGCAGCTCTCGCAACAATCGGCCTCTTCGTTGCTGTTTCTCAATGGAACGGATTTATGATTCCGCTCCTCTATTTGAACGATGAGACTAAGTATCCTTTGCAGATTATCCTTCGTCAGATTGTTCTCCAGAGTGTTATGGATGAATTTGAAGGTGCGTCTGATGTTATGTTTGCAGAAAACTCTGTCAAATATGCGACAATCGCAGTTGCAGTTGTCCCGATTATAGCGGTATATCCGTTCTTGCAGAAATACTTTGTTAAGGGCGTTATGATTGGTTCCGTTAAGGGCTAAACTACAATCAAAGAATTCAACTTATTGGGCACCTTTCATTTTTTGGAAAGGTGCCCGGAGTTTATATCTGGGGGGATTGTGTTGGCTAATAGAATATTCTGGTTTGATAGGTTGAGGATTATTGCTACTCTTGCCGTTATAGTAATTCATATTGCCGGATCTGAACTTTTTGTTCATTCAATAGGCTCTCCTGAGTGGGATTTTTATAATATGCTTGACAGCTTATCTCGCTTTGCCGTACCTGTATTTATTATGATGTCCGGCGCTTTGTTTTTAAACCCTGAGAAGCGGTTGAGCATCAAGGTGCTATATTCTAAAAACCTGTTGCGTATAATATGTGCGTTTGCGGCATGGTCTCTGTTTTATGCTATTGTTAAATTTAATGGAGATATAAATGCTTTTATTAGAAGCCTTTTTCTTGGCCACCATCATATGTACTTTCTCTACTTGATAGCCGGTCTTTATATGGCAGTTCCGATACTTCGCAAAATTTGTGAAGATGAGCAAATAATGAGGTATTTCCTTGTGCTTGCTCTCGCGTTTACTTTTGTTTTACCAGCTGTTTCGAAGTTACCTCACATGTCTGTTGTTGCCGGTATTGAGCAAAAAATCAGTTTTCACATAGCTGTCGGCTACAGTGCGTATTTTGTGGGTGGGTATTATCTTAGCCGTGTTGATGTTCCTAAAAAGGGAAGGTCTGCCATTTATATTTTGGGTATAATGGCATTTCTTGTTACTGCTGTTGTGACAAGAGTGTGCTCAATTCAGTCACAAAAACTGTATAATGGATTCTATAACGGGTTTTCGATAAATGTTCTCGTTGAGTCGATTTCTCTTTTTGTGTTTGCAAAATACAATATGTCAAAGTCTCCAAAGAGCGATAGGCGAGCTCGCATAATATCAGAACTCTCGAAGATTACTTTTGGCATATACCTGGCTCATATGTTTGTTATTGATGTGGTTGATTCTTTGGGCATCCTTGACAGTGTTTCAAGTTCGATAGTGTATGCGGGGGCAAAGATTACGCTTGTATTTATCGTATCGGCAATCATATCGTATATAATAAATAAAATACCGGTATTAAATAAATATATAGTATAAAAAACCTTTGCAAAGCCAAAGCTTTGCAAAGGTTTTTGCTTTCTTATGTTTACTTTTTTACAAGATTTATTGCAAACTCTGCGAGGTTATCAGCGGCGTTTGGCTTGGCGAGCTTTTGTAACTGTTTGTCTATAAGCTCCAACCTGCCTTCGTCGCGGAACATAAAATACAAAGCCTCTTCAATGGTGAATGTCTTTGTTACAGACAGGGCGACGCCGTTGTTTAAAAAGAACTCAAGATTTCTGTCTTCTTGACCGGGAATTGGGTTTACAAGTATCATGGGAAGCCTTTTTGCCATGGCTTCTGATGTTGTGAGTCCTCCGGGCTTTGTGACTATACAATCAGCTGCGTCCATGAGAGTGTCAACGTTATCTGTAAAACCATAAACCTTTACATTATCTCCGTACCCTTGTGTGGTTAATTTTTTGAAAAGCTTTTTGTTATTACCGCATATTGCAAGTATCTGGCACTCTTTGTCAAAATTTTGTATGCCTGATATAATCTCTGGCATATTACCGTAGCCCATACTGCCTGCCATAACAAGGACAGTTGGCCTGTCGGGAGATATGCCGGCCTTGTGGCAGGCCTCATCCTTAGGAGTTTTTACGGAAAACTTCTTTTGGACGGGTATACCCAGCGGGCATAGCCTATCGGGGGATATGCCTTTTATAACAGCTCTTTGTGTGAGAAGCTCGCTTGCTGTTTCAATATACTCAATATAAGTAACATCCTCCCAAAAAGGGTGGATGGTATAGTCTGTAACTATCCCTATGGTGGGGACATCCTTTAACTTGTCGCGGCGCTTGAGCTCGTTTATAACCTGTGCTGCAAAAATATGTGTACAGATTATAACGTCCGGCGAGTAATCCTCAATGAACTTTTCAAAGCGTATTGCGATGAGGATACCCATGATGCTCTGTAGAGAAAACTTTGTTGCGGGAGCTTTTTTGGAATCAATAAGCTCGTATATTGCGCGATAAGCTTTTGGTGTATGCTTTGTTGATATAAGATACCCTTTGTTTACTGCATCGCACAGATTTTTGTCAATCTGTTTGTATACATCTACCGTTTTCACCTCGACACCTCGCTCGAGGAGAGCATCACAGACAGATTTCGCGGCAGAGTGGTGGCCCTGGCCTGCGGTGATGCTTAAAATGAGAACCCTCATTAAAATTCACGTCCTTGATATAATTTGAAAAGTATTATATTAATGATAATACTTTTTCCAAAATATATCAAGCATCAGTTTTGGAAATCGCCCTGGGTATATCGCTCAAATTCTGCAAGTACGGCGGACTCTATTTTATCGCGGAGTTCTTTTTTTGTGGGGTGTGCAATGTCGCTATAGCCGCCGTTGGCCAGGTGTCTTGATGGCATGGCGAGAAACATTTTGTCATAACCCTGAATGACTTTTATGTCATGAATGACAAGCTCGTCATCAAAGGTGACTGATACAATAGCGCGCATTTTGGCCTCGTCTGTCATTCTGCGGATTCTGATATCGGTAATTTCCATAGTGATTTCTCCTTACTTTTTGCTGTTTTATGGTAGACTTTTGCGCAGGAAAATAATATAATATATTTTAACCGGAGTATAATATAAAATACACAGACAAAAAATTAAGTTTTCGATGAAACGGAGATTTGTTATGCAGAGACAGGGCCTTTTGTCAGATACAAAAAATACAATTCATTTCGTTGGTATCGGCGGTGTGTCGATGAGTGCTCTTGCTGAGGCTGTTGCGGCAAGAGGTATTTCGGTGCGCGGCTCTGATATGAGCAATGGAGTTTATGCAGAGCGCTTGCGCGCCCTGGGCATAAAGGTTTTTTGTGGGCATTGTGCAGATAATGTAAACGGAGCGGATGCTATAATACGCACATCAGCGATAAAGGATGATAACCCCGAGATTGTTCGCGCGCGTGAGTTGGGGCTGCCTGTACTTGAACGCGCAGAAGCATGGGGCATACTTATGGATGAATTTCCTGAGGTGGTATGTGTTTCGGGAACACACGGCAAGACCTCTACAACAGCTATGATGACGTGTATAGCTCTCGCGGCTGAGCGTGACCCTGAGGTTATGATAGGCGCAGATATGCGGGAAATAGGGGGAGTGCTCCGTATAGCACACGGAGAGCTTTTTATTGCTGAAGCATGTGAGTACTGTAATTCATTTTTGAATTTTAATCCCACTGTTGCAATAGTTTTGAACGTAGAAGAAGACCATCTTGATTTCTTCTCGGGTATTGATGATATAATTGATTCGTTTTCAAAGTTTATTTCGCGTACTAAGAAAAGCGGTATAATAGTTGCCAATGCAGATGATAAAAATGCGATGCGTGCGGTAGAGCTTGCGGGAAGAGAGGCGGTAACATTCGGGCTTTCCAATAACGCTGATGTCACAGCAAAGGACATTGAATATACTGACGGGTTCCCGTCATTCACTCTTGTGTTCAAGGGCGATGAGCTTGCAAAGGTACGCCTTTCGGTTCTCGGAGAGCATAATATAAAGAATGCCCTTGCTGCATCTGCTGCAGCGCTTTCTATGCGAATTCCGCCCGAGACGATTGCAAGAGCGCTTGCTGCGTTTACCGGAGTCGGAAGACGTATGGAATATAAAGGTGAGTATCATGGTGCAAAAATATATGATGACTATGCCCATCATCCCAGCGAGGTAGAGACAACGCTTCGTGCGGTGCGTCGTGCTCATGGTGGCAGGATTATCTGCGTATTTCAACCGCACACATATACAAGGACTGCGGCTCTTAAGGAAGACTTTGCTAAAGCACTTTCTTTTGCTGATAAGGTTATACTTGCCGATATTTATGCGGCGCGAGAGAAGAACACAATCGGTATTGATTCTTCTGCAATCGGGGACCTCATCGACGGTGCGGTTTGTATCAGCGGTTTTGACAATATAGTGTCAGAACTGTGTGATAATGTGCATGAGGGTGATTTTGTTCTCACTATGGGAGCAGGGGACATATATAAGGTTGGAGAAATGCTCTCTGATAAAAAATAGACGGGGAATGTTTAAGTGAAAGAAAATGCGATTAAATTTTTATACGCAGTAGATTGCTATCTTCTGTATCTGCTTTCCGGTGTTGTGGCGGCGGCAGGAGTGGTTGCATACTACAGCATCCGGGTTGCGATTGATTACGGCAACATCGGTGATGTGCCTGATGCAGGTGTGTTTGTTGATTACATAGCTGACTTCGTATCCGGTAAATCATCAGTAGTTCTGCTTGTTTCATATTTTATAGTTCTTGCAGTTCTTTTGATTGTTTTTGGAATACGCAGAAGAAGCCTTGCCGCTTATGCAGGGATGTCGCACGCGCGTTTTTTAAGTGTAATCGGTTCACTGGCGCTAGGAGTGATTCTGAATCTTATAATATATACAATTACCCCGGAAAATTCATCTGCAGAGGCTGAGATAAATACGGTGCTTATTATGTGCATTATACTGGGGCCGTTTGTTGAGGAGCTTATGTTTCGTGGCGTGCTTTTAAAAATGTTTGGGAGCGCGTGCGGGATAGTTGGCGCGTCTGTTATAACATCTGTCTTGTTTGCGATCTCACATACAGACCCGGTACAAATTGTTTATGCGTTTATAATCGGTATTGTTATGTGTATGGTTCGCGTAAAAAGCACAAGTTTGTGGAGCACGGTTGCTCTGCATCTCTCTTTTAATATAGCGGGGGCAATGGCTATGTTAATTGAGCCCAGCCTTTCACAGCGGGGCGTGATGGCGGCTTTTGCGATTGGTGTGGTTTGCTTTGTGATTGCGTGTAGCGGAGGCAGAAAATCTGTGCCGAAAAAAGTGTCGAAATGTGGTAATTAAGTGCTCGTTTTCCTTGACATGAAAATGTGTGTATGCTATAATTAGACAGTAAATTTTAATAGCTTTCTCTGCAACTGACGGATTTGTGGAGCACCACGGGAAGCAGAGAACTCATGGGGAAGTTTCCCCGCGTTTGCCGACCGTCTGGGCACATTTAACTCCCCGGTGAGTTAAGTGCGCCTTTTTTTGTTTTTTAATGTTCAAGGAGGTCAAAGAGTATGAAAAAAGTCGGAATTGTTATGGGCAGTGACAGTGACCTGCCTATTATCCAAAAAGCTACTGACATGTTAAAGTCACTTGAAATTCCGTTTGAAGTGCATGTTTATTCTGCACACAGAACTCCGGAGGAGGCTCGTGTGTTTTCAAAGAATGCAAGAGAAAACGGTTTTGGTGTAATTATAGCTGCGGCAGGTATGGCTGCCCACCTTGCGGGCGCTGTTGCTGCAAACACTACGTTGCCTGTTATCGGCATACCGTGCAAATCGTCAAATCTTGACGGTATTGATGCACTTCTTTCTACGGTTCAGATGCCATCCGGAATACCGGTTGCTACCGTTGCTATAAACGGTGGGGCAAATGCTGCTTTGCTTGCGGCACAGATTCTTGCAGTAGAAGACAAGTCTCTGGCTGAAAGGCTTGATGCGAAGCGTGCAGCAGATTCAAAAGCAGTGCTTGAAAAAGACGCTAAAATTTCTGCAGAGTTTAATAAGTAAACTATTTTTATCGCGACCTCGAAAGTGATGAGGACGCAAATACTAAAATGATGAAGCGTATACTCGCTAAATAATTCAGGAGGGAACCATGGGAGGATTTTTTGGCGCAATAAGCCGCGGTGATGCTCTCGGTGATGTTTTTTTTGGTACGGACTATCATTCACACCTTGGAACACGCCGTGCGGGAATCGCTGTGTATGATAAAGAAATTGGATTGCAACGCGAAATCCACAATATACAAAACTCACCGTTTCGCACTAAGTTTGAGCATGTGTTTGACGACATGAAGGGCACGTCGGCCATCGGTTGTATCAGCGATTATGACCCGCAACCGCTCCTTATTCGCTCAAATCTCGGTACTTATGCTATCTGTATTATAGGTCTTATAAACAACGCTGATGAGCTGATAAAAAAGTACCTTGAATTTGGCGGTCACTTTGATGCCATGACAAGCGGAGGTGTTAACAACACCGAGCTTGTAGCAGCCCTCATAAATCAGAAAAAAGATTTCGTTGAGGGAATCAGGTTTGCACAGAGCCAGATAGAGGGTACGGCGTCTATACTTATTCTTTGTGACGACGGTTCGATTATAGCGGCGCGTGACCGCTTGGGCAGAATACCTGTCATGATAGGTAAGAATGAAGATGGATACTGTGTATCATTTGAGGCATTTGCATACACCAAGCTCGGTTACGAACCCGAGCGGGAGCTTGGCCCTGCTGAGATAGTAAAGCTTACGTTGGATGGTGTAACACAGCTTGCACCGCCGGGCAAAGAAATGCGGATGTGTGCTTTCTTGTGGAGCTATTACGGTTACCCAACCTCTACCTATGAGGGAGTAAATGTCGAGATGATGCGTTATCGCAACGGTGCGATTATGGCACGCAACGATAAGGAAAACGGCAAAATCGATGACATTGATTATGTAGGAGGTGTGCCGGATTCAGGAACACCGCACGCAATCGGCTATGCAAATGAAAGTGGAATTCCGTTTGCCCGTGCATTTATCAAATATACCCCAACGTGGGCGAGAAGCTTTACCCCAACTCAGCAAAAAGAACGCAATAAGGTCGCAAAGATGAAGCAGATACCTGTACATGAGCTCATTCAGGACAAGAGCCTGCTGTTTGTGGATGACTCTATAGTCAGAGGTACGCAGCTTCGCGAAACCGTAGAGTTCTTGTATGATAACGGCGCAAAGGCTGTTCATATGCGCTCGGCTTGTCCGCCGATTATGTACGGCTGTAAATATCTTAACTTCTCGAGAGCAACAAACGATATGGAGCTTATAGCCCGACGCACAATAATGGAGCTTGAGGGCGAAGAAGGCTTTAACCATATAGAAGAATATAGTGATTCGAAAACAGAGCGCGGTAAGAAACTCCGTGAAACAATCGGAAAAGAACTTCATCTTGCTTCGCTTGATTTTCAGTCACTTGAAGGTGTGCTTGAGTCAATAGGCATAGAGCCCTGTAAGCTCTGCACATACTGCTGGAACGGAAAGGAATAGAAATTATGAATATGCAATCTAAATCTGACAGCTACGCAGCAGCGGGCGTTGATATTACTGCAGGATATCGCGCCGTAGAACTTATGAAACAGCACATAGCCAAGACTATGACGAGTGGAGTGTGCTCCGATGTTGGCGGTTTTGGCGGACTTTTTGAGCTTGATGTTACCGGTATGACACGCCCTGTTCTTGTAAGTGGTACAGACGGTGTCGGAACAAAGCTTAAAATCGCATTCCTTCTTGATAAACATGACACTGTCGGCATCGACTGTGTTGCAATGTGCGTAAACGATATTATATGCAGTGGTGCAAAGCCGCTTTTCTTCCTCGATTATATCGCTTGCGGGAAGAATGTCCCTGAGCGTATAGCAGATATTGTTAAGGGTGTTTGCGAGGGGTGTGTACAGTCGGGTGCCGCGCTTATAGGTGGCGAAACTGCCGAGATGCCGGGGTTCTATCCTGTTGATGAATATGACCTTGCAGGTTACTGCACAGGCGTTGTTGATAAGTCTAAAATAATAGACAATAAAACAATGGCCGAGGGCGATGTTGTTATAGCGCTTGCTTCCAGCGGCGTTCACTCAAACGGATTTTCACTTGTTCGTAAGGTTTTCGACGTTGAAAACAGCGACATCACAAAACCGTGTGCAGAGCTTGGCGGAAAGTCTGTCGGCGAGACTCTTCTCACTCCGACTAAGATTTATGTAAAGTCAGTTCTTGCACTTCTTGAAAAGGTAAAAGTAAAGGGCATTTCTCACATAACGGGAGGTGGCTTCTATGAGAATATTCCGAGAAGCATTCCTGAGGGGCTTGGCGCAAAGATTGATAAGTCTTCAGTTAAGATTCTTCCGATATTTGACCTTATCGCCAAAACAGGCAATATCAGTGAGCGCGATATGTTCAATACATTCAACATGGGCGTTGGTATGAGCATTGTTGTTCCGAAGGAAGATGTTGATACTGCACTTTCCATACTCCGCGAAAACGGCGAGGATGCTTATGTGATCGGCGAGATTGTAAAATCTGATGAAAAGGTGATTTTATGAGACGCGCGCGCATAGCGGTTCTCGTTTCCGGCGGGGGAACAAATCTTCAGGCCCTTATTGATGCACAAGACAAAGGGGTTCTTACAAATGGCAGAATAGAGCTTGTTATATCAAATAAAGAAGGCGCATATGCGCTAGAACGTGCGGCCAAGGCAGGCATTGCTTCTGCGGTGGTGTCAAAAAAAGAACTTGGCAGCATGGCCGCGTTTGAAGAGAAACTCATAAGCCTTATTGAGGAGAATCGGATTGATATAATCGTCCTTGCGGGATTTATGGTTATTCTCAGTGAGAGATTTACAAGCCGTTATCCGAAGAGAATAATAAATGTTCACCCATCGCTTATCCCATCGTTCTGCGGCGAGGGCTTCTATGGCCTTAGGGTACATGAGGCCGCGCTTGAATATGGCGTAAAGGTCACCGGGGCTACGGTACATTTTGTAAACGAAATACCCGACGGCGGTGAAATAATTATGCAGAAGGCCGTAAACATTCGCGAGGGTGATACACCCGAGACTCTTCAAAAAAGAGTTATGCGCCTTGCTGAATGGAAGATACTCCCAGCAGCGGTTGAGAAGGTATGCGCAGGTATAGTTTCAAAGTAACTGAAAGGAAAGTCATAATGAATATATATGAAGTAAATGATATTGCAAAGCAGGTAGAGGGCAACTCATATGTTGGCCGCGGAATTGTAATCGGCAAAAGTGCTGACGGCAAAAAGGCATGTACGGCTTATTTTATCATGGGCAGAAGTGCAAACAGCCGTAACCGCATTTTTACGGAGAAGAACGGAGAGGTTTTCACCGAGCCCTTTGATGCATCAAAGGTTGAGGACCCGAGCCTCATTATCTATGCCGCAATTCGTCAGTTTGAAAACAAGCTCATTGTCACAAACGGCAATCAGACAGATACAATATATGATTTTGTGAAAGAGGGAAAGGGCTTTAGAGAATCGCTCAAGACACGCGAATTCGAGCCTGATGCACCGAACTTCACACCGCGCATAAGCGGTATGGCCACATTTGCAGACGGTGATTTTTCATATGAAATGAGCATCTTAAAGAGCATAGACGAGAAGGGGAGCGACTGCTGCCGTTATACATACGATTATCCTTCGGTTGCGGGGCTTGGTCATTTCATTCATACATATGTTTGTGACGGAAACCCCATTCCGACTTTTCAGGGCGAGCCTGAGCGCGTAGCTATTCCGGACGATATAGACGAATTTACCAACACGCTTTGGAATGCACTTGATAACGATAACAAGATTTCGCTTTATGTACGTTATACAGACCTCGCAAGCGGTAAGATAGAAAACCGCATGATAAACAAGAATAAGTAAGGAGAGTCACAAATGAAAGAATTTGAACTTAAATACGGCTGTAACCCGAATCAGAAGCCTGCAAAAATATTTATGAGTGACGGCTCTGACCTTCCGATTGAAATCCTTTCGGGAAGACCGGGATATATTAACTTTCTTGATGCATTCAATTCATGGCAGCTTGTAAAAGAGCTCAAAGAGGCTCTTGGCCTGCCTGCCGCAACCTCATTTAAGCATGTAAGCCCTACCTCTGCTGCTGTAGGTATTCCGCTCTCGGACAAGCTTAAAAAAGCTTGCTTCGTGGATGATGTTGAAGGGCTTGATGAGTCGCCTCTTGCTTGTGCTTATGCAAGAGCTCGTGGAACAGACCGTATGTGCTCATTTGGCGACTGGGTTGCGCTTTCTGATGTCTGCGATGTTACAACAGCAAATATGATTAAGCGTGAGGTTTCCGACGGAGTTATCGCTCCGGGATACGAGCCCGAGGCTCTTGAAATCCTCAAGACAAAGCGTAAGGGTAACTATAACATCGTAAAGATTAACCCCAACTATGTCCCGCAGGAAGTTGAGCATAAGCATGTGTTCGGCATTACCTTTGAGCAGGGAAGAAATAACTTTAAAATAGACCGCGAGCTTCTTTCAAATGTTGTAACAGCAAACAAGGATATTCCTGAAGAAGCGCTGCGTGACCTTATAGTTGCGCTCATCACGCTCAAATATACACAGTCAAACTCTGTTTGCTATGCTGTTGACGGCCAGGCGATCGGCGTAGGTGCAGGCCAGCAGTCGCGTATACACTGCACACGCCTTGCAGGCACAAAGGCTGATACATGGTTCTTGCGTCAGCATGAAAAGGTCTTGAATCTCCCGTTCAAGGAAGACATCGGCAGACCTGACCGCGATAATGTAATAGACGGTTATATCAATAAGAATGAGGAAGACGTTACTGCAGACGGCAACTGGGAAAAATACTTCACCCGCAAGCCTGAGCCGTTTACAGCAGAAGAGATGCGAGCATACCTCGACACAATCGACGGCGTTGCTCTCGGCTCAGACGCATTCTTCCCGTTTGCAGATAACATTGACCGCGCTTCGCAGAGCGGTGTTAAGTATATTGCAGAGCCGGGCGGCTCTATCCGTGACGACATTGTTATAGAGTGCTGTGATAAGCACGGTATGGCAATGGCATTTACTGGGATGCGTTTGTTCCACCATTAATATACGGAGGTCTATCCATGAAAGTTATGGTTGTCGGTGGCGGCGGAAGAGAGCATGCCATCATAAAAAAGATAAAACTCAATAAGAATGTATCCGAAATTTTTGCATTACCCGGAAACGGAGGTATGGCAAACGATGCTACCTGCGTAAATATCGGGGCAAAGGATATCGACGCAATAGTTGATTTTGCACTGTCAAATAAAATTGACTATGCAATCGTCGCGCCTGATGACCCGCTTGTTCTCGGTGCGGTTGACGCGCTTGAGGAGAAGGGAATACCGTGCTTCGGCCCTCGCGCAAATGCCGCGATAATTGAAGGCAGTAAGGTGTTTTCCAAAAACCTTATGAAAAAGTACGACATACCGACTGCGCAGTATGAAGTGTTTGATAATATGGATGCTGCGCTCAAATACCTTGAAGCTGCACCAATCCCGACGGTTGTAAAGGCAGATGGCTTGGCACTTGGTAAGGGCGTAATAATCGCAGAAACACGCGATGGGGCGATGGATGCCGTAAAGTCAATGATGCAGGATAAGGCATTCGGCAAGAGCGGTGAAACGATAGTTATTGAGGAGTTCCTTACAGGCCCCGAGGTTTCCGTGCTTGCTTTTACCGACGGCGAGACGGTTGTCCCCATGGTTTCTTCAATGGACCATAAGAGAATAGGCGATAACGATACAGGTCTTAATACGGGCGGTATGGGTACCGTTGCACCTAACCCGTATTATACAGATGAAGTTGCAGCTGAGTGCATGAAAAAAATCTTTCTTCCAACAATGCGGGCAATGAACGAAGAGGGAAGAACGTTTAAGGGTTGCCTTTATTTCGGGCTCATGCTCACCCCGTCAGGCCCCAAGGTCATAGAATATAACTGCCGTTTCGGCGACCCCGAAACACAGGTTGTTCTTCCGCTTCTTGAGTCTGATCTTTTAACAGTCATGCAGGCTGTAACAAACGGCAAGCTCAAGGATGTAAATGTCCGTTTCAGCGAGAAAAACGCCTGTTGTGTTATCATGGCTTCAAAGGGATACCCTACAGATTACGAAAAAGGGTTTGAAATGACAATTCCTGCAGATATTGCAGATAATGTGTATGTTGCAGGTGCGAAACTCGAAGGGGATAAGCTCCTTACAAATGGCGGACGCGTTCTTGGCGCAACTGCAATTGCAAACACATTAAAGGGCGCAATAGACGGCGCATATAAGCTTGTATCCGAAATTCACTTTGATAACGCATATTATCGCAGTGACATCGGCGCAAAAGCGCTCAAAGCAAGGGAGGAATAACTCGAATGGTATATAGAGTATATGTAGAAAAGAAAAAAGACCTTGCAAACGAAGCTCGTGCACTTCTTTCAGATGCGCGCACCTTGCTCGGTATTGAAAATCTTACGGATGTACGTATCATAAACCGCTACGATGCAGAGAATATTACCTCTGAGCTTTTTGAGTATGCAAAAAATACGGTTTTCTCAGAGCCGCAGCTCGATATTGCGACAGAAGAGGTAGACCTTTCAGGCGCTGTTGTCTTTGCAGTAGAGTACTAGCCCGGTCAGTTTGACCACCGCGCCGATTCTGCTGCACAGTGCATACAGATAATCTCTCAGGGCGACAGGCCTACAGTACGCACAGCAAAGGTTTATGCACTTTACGGCAATCTTTCTGATTCTGAAATTGCCGAAATCAAAAAATACGTTATTAACCCCGTGGAGGCTAGAGAGGCTTCTCTTGAAAAACCCGAAACATTAAAGGTTGATTATGATATTCCGACAGAGGTAAAAACGCTTGACGGCTTTATAGAGCTTGACCGCAAGGGGCTTGAGGGCTTCGTTGCGGAGTATGGCCTTGCTATGGATGCAGACGACATTGAGTTCTGCCAGGGCTACTTTAAAAAAGAGGGCAGAAACCCGACCATTACCGAAATCCGTATGATTGACACATACTGGTCTGACCACTGCCGTCATACAACCTTCCTCACAACTATTGACGACGTTAAGTTTGAGGACGAGCTTTTGCAGAACACTTATAATGAATACATCGAAACACGCAAGGAACTTGGCAGAACAAAACCGATTTGCCTTATGGACCTTGCGACGGTTGCAGTAAAATATCTCAGAAAGAACGGCAAGCTTGATAAGCTTGACGAATCTGAAGAAATAAACGCATGTACCGTAAAGATTGATGTTGAAGTGGATGGGAAGGTTGAGCCGTGGCTTCTCCTGTTTAAAAACGAAACACACAACCATCCTACAGAAATAGAGCCATTCGGCGGTGCGGCAACATGTATAGGCGGAGCTATCCGTGACCCGCTCTCAGGCCGTTCATACGTCTACGGCGCAATGCGTGTAACAGGCGCGGCAGACCCGCTTAAGCCGGTAAGCGAAACAATTAAGGGCAAACTCCCGCAGAGAAAAATTGTTACTACTGCCGCTGCGGGGTATTCGTCCTATGGTAACCAGATAGGCCTTGCAACAGGTATAGTTGATGAAATTTATCACGACGGATATGCTGCAAAGCGTATGGAAATTGGTGCTGTTATTGCGGCAGCTCCGCAGGAGAATGTCCGCCGCGAACGCCCTGCTCCGGGAGATGTTGTAATTCTCCTCGGCGGAAGCACAGGCCGCGACGGTTGCGGCGGCGCAACCGGCTCTTCAAAGTCTCATACAGCGTCTTCTCTTGAGACTTGCGGCGCAGAGGTTCAGAAGGGTAACGCTCCTGAAGAGCGTAAGCTCCAGCGACTTTTCAGAAACGCTGAGGCAAGCAAGCTTATTAAGCGTTGCAACGACTTTGGCGCAGGCGGTGTATCTGTTGCGATAGGTGAGCTTGCAGACGGTTTGGAGATTAACCTTAACGCAGTTCCTAAGAAATATGAAGGCCTTGACGGAACAGAGCTTGCAATAAGCGAATCTCAGGAGCGTATGGCTGTTGTTATTGCGGCAGAGGACACTGACAAGTTCCTCAGCCTTGCAGCAAGTGAAAACCTGCAGGCGTGTCCGGTAGCTCGTGTTACTGAAAGTCCTCGCCTTGTTATGCACTGGAACGGCAAGACAATAGTAGATATCAGCCGTGAGTTCTTAAACTCCAACGGTGCAGAGAAGCATATCAGTATAGAGACATCAAAGCCTGCACTGTGCGAGCAGACAGTTTCCGGAGGCTTTGTTGATAATTATAAGAGAATTGCACAGGACCTCAACATCTGCTCAAAGCGTGGTCTTTCTGAGCGTTTTGACTCTACAATCGGTGCAGGAACAGTCCTTATGCCGTTTGGTGGCAAGAATCAGCTTACTCCTATCCAGGCAATGGTACAAAAGGTTTCTGTTGAGAAGAAGCACACCGACGATTGCTCATTTATGTCATGGGGATACAACCCGTTCCTTACGGAACAGAGCCCGTATCACGGTGCATATATGGCAGTAGTCGAGTCTGTATGTAAGCTTATTGCAACCGGTGCAGACTTTAGTGACGTATATCTTACATTCCAGGAATACTTCGAGAAGCTCGGCCGAGATGCTAAGCGTTGGGGCAAACCGCTTGCGGCACTCCTCGGTGCGTTCAAGGCACAGAAGGAGCTTGGTATCGGCTCAATCGGCGGTAAGGACTCCATGAGCGGCTCGTTTGAGAATCTCGATGTTCCTCCTACTCTCGTATCTTTTGCCGTAACAATGGGCAAGGTTGCAGACGTTGTATCTCCGGAGTTCAAGAAAGCAGGCAACAAAGTTATTTGCATTTCTCCCGAGTATGACGAAAACAATCTCCCCAAGACTGACTCACTCCTTAAAGTATTTGATAAGGTAACTGCTCTCATGCGCAGCGGTAAGGCGGTTGCTTGCTATACTCCGGGGCTTGGCGGTATCGCTGAAGCTGTTATGAAAATGTCTTTCGGCAACGGCCTCGGCTTTAAGTTTAATGACGGTATATCTGTTTCTGACCTGTTTAAGTATAGCTATGCTTCGTTTGTTCTTGAAGTATGTGATGACGCTCAGGGTGAGATGACACTCGGTGTTGTGACAGACGATAATAAGCTTACACTCGCAGGCGAGAGCATAGGGCTTTCTGAGCTTCTCGGTATATATGAAGATAAACTCGAGAGCGTATACAGCTGCAATATAGCAGACAGAAACGGCCCGATGCAGAACTTTGAGTACAGCGCAAAAGAGCGCAAGGCTCCGGCTGTAAAGACAGCAAAGCCAAAGGTGCTTATCCCTGCATTCCCGGGTACAAACTGTGAGTATGACTCTGCAAAGGCAGTACGTGATGCGGGGGCCGAGCCTGAAATCATTGTTATAAACAACCTTACATCTGACGGTATCCGCGCAAGTGTTGATAAGTTTGCAAATGCGCTGTCTGATGCACAGATTGTGTTTATACCCGGTGGCTTCTCGGGCGGTGACGAGCCTGACGGAAGCGGTAAGTTCATAACCGCGTTCTTCAGAAACGCAGCAGTAAAGGACGGCGTACACGACCTTCTAAATAACCGCGACGGACTTATGTGCGGTATCTGTAACGGCTTCCAGGCGCTTATAAAGCTCGGCCTTGTTCCGTACGGTAAGATTATTGATACTGACGAGAACTGCCCGACGCTTACATTTAACACAATCGCACGCCACCAGTCGCGTATTGTTCATACACGAATTGCGTCGAACAAGTCGCCGTGGCTTGCGCTTACAAATGTCGGAGATGTATACACAGTTCCGATTTCTCACGGCGAAGGTCGCTTCCTTGCTGATGAAAAGCTTATACATGAGCTTGCAGCAAACGGCCAGATTGCAACACAGTATGTTGACCTCTCTGGCAACGCTACAAGCGATGTTCACTTTAACCCGAATGACTCAATGTATGCAATCGAGGGTATCACATCACCTGATGGCAGAGTGTTCGGTAAGATGGGCCATAGCGAACGCATAGGCTCCGGCCTTTACAAAAATGTACCGGGTAACTATGATATCCGTATGTTTGAGGCGGGAGTCCGATACTTTAAATAAGCTGTGAGGGATAAAAAATGGCATACAAGACGGATATAGAAATTGCACAGAGCTGTGAAATGCGCCCCATAACCGAAATTGCCGCAAAAGCCCATGTCGATGAAAAGTACATTGAGCAGTACGGCAAGTATAAGGCAAAGATTGACTTGTCACTTCTGAATGAGTCTGACCGCAAAAACGGCAAGCTTATTCTTGTAACTGCAATAACTCCTACACCTGCCGGAGAGGGCAAGACTACAACTACAATCGGTCTTGCTGATGGTCTTTCAAGAATAGGCAAGGATGTTACAGTTGCTCTCCGTGAGCCGTCTCTCGGCCCCGTGTTCGGCATAAAGGGCGGCGCGGCAGGCGGCGGTTATGCACAGGTAGTTCCGATGGAGGATATAAACCTCCACTTCACGGGCGATTTCCACGCAATCGGTGCGGCGAATAACCTTCTTGCGGCTATGCTCGATAACCATATTCATCATGGCAATAAGCTCGGGATAGATGCCCGCAGAATTACATGGAAACGCTGTGTTGACATGAACGACCGCCAGCTCCGTTTTGTTGCAGATGGCCTTGGTGGTGCAAAAAACGGTGTCCCGCGTGAAGATGGCTTTGATATAACCGTTGCAAGCGAGATTATGGCGGTGCTCTGTCTCTCTGATTCTATTGAAGACTTAAAGGCACGCCTTGCCCGCATAATCGTCGGGTATAATTATGACGGAAACCCCGTTACCTGCGGCCAACTCAACGCCGCAGGGGCAATGACCGCACTGTTGAAGGACGCGCTCAAGCCCAACCTTGTCCAGACTCTTGAGGGTACGCCCGCATTTGTCCACGGCGGCCCGTTTGCCAACATCGCACATGGCTGTAACTCTGTTATGGCTACAAAGCTCGCGCTTAAAATGGGTGACTATACTGTCACAGAAGCCGGTTTTGGCGCAGACCTCGGCGCAGAGAAGTTTCTTGACATCAAATGCCGTGTTGCAGGGCTTGTGCCGGATGCGGTCGTAGTTGTCGCAACCGTCCG
>JAZNAQ010000014.1:0-38850 GCA_045586595.1 Eubacteriales bacterium
TTTCATAGATAAATCCTCCATTGTGTTTTTAATTTGACTGGCAGGTCATTTTTATTCTAACACAATGGAGAATTTTTTGTTCATCGGCAATAGCCTCTTTTGAACCACGCGACTATCGCGTGGTTTTCATTATACAAAAAACAAAACCGGCTTAATAAAATAGCCGGTTTTGTTTATGTTTTCTTAATTATTTTACTTTTACATTTAGGGCAGGTTATCTCTATTTTGCCCTTGCCACGCGGTACGCGCATAGTTGTCTTGCACATTTTACATTTAAAATAGCGGTGGGTTTTGCGCTCAGCGTGCTTTTTCTTCCAAAATGAAAATTTGTCTCGCACAAGGTTTCTTACATGCCAATATTTATTGAGCTCACGGCGACGTTTATCAAAGTTTTTCGAAAAACAACGAATATATGACCATATTATAATTGCGAATGCAGGAAGTCCCAACCACATCAGCGGGCGAACGAGCGAGATCACGGCGAGAATCATGCCTGTCATAAGCAGGAATGTTCCAAATTCATCTATACCATATCTGCCGTACATAAACCGCTGCACCGTGTTATTAAATCTCTGAAACCAACCGCGCATATCAGTTACCTCCGCCTACTTTTTATTTAATGGGTATTATAGCACCCCGCGCCTGCAATTTCAAGCCATTTTAAGGTGATGTTACAGATTGTTTACATGAAAAAGAGTTGTGCAAAAATGCACAACTCTTCACTTATCTGTTTAAAAACTCGTTTGCAGCAGAATCGCTAACTGCGCCGTTTGCAACAAGCTTTGCAAGCAACGTCATATTGCTTCCCTTAACGCGAGCCGACATTGCAAGATACGAAATATACATTACATGATCGCGTTTAAACTGTGCCGATTCTATCTCGTTCTTCACCGACTGCGAAATAACGCCAAGTCTGACTGCATCAGAAATCGCTGTCAGATACTTAAAATCTCCTGCCTCCTCACTGTAGCCAAGGCTTCTGAGGATAAATGTCATATACTGCGTAGCCGTAGTCATTGCGCTTCCGTCATATCGGGTATTGCTTACTCCCTTTGTATAACCCATACGGTATGCATACCCTACATATTTCTGCGCCCACGCATCTACATCCGTAAACGGATGATAGTGTGTAGTTGCAAGAGCCATATCCTCTTCACCGAGAAGGCGTATAAGCATGGTTATGCTCTCTGCACGGGTATTGCCGCGCGCAAGCTCCATACCGTTTGCCGCACCTCTTACCAAACCAAGGCGTTTGAGGGCATAAGCTTCATCCATATATTTCGGCTCATATCCTCCGCTTGTGCGTGAATATACGCCGTCAATGAGCACCTTAGCGGTATTTGAGGTTATCTCAATCTTTCCACCCGTTTCAGGAAACATGAATTCGGTAAACCTTCCAAGTGCATTGCCGGATGCAATTTCTTTGCCCTGTGTGATGTTAATAACGCTTCCTGAGATACATTTGCTTGTGCCCTCGATTACAATAACCGTAGTACCGTTGTTTGCGGATATGACATCGCCGGATGCGAGCGTTACAGGTGACATATATCTCGTAGAATACAGGTATTTGCCCTCACTCTGAAGCTTTTCAAGAACAGCATCGGCGGTTTCTTCTGCCATTTTTTCAGATGAAATACTCACAGTGACCGCGCTCTTTGCCAGATTTGTATATTTTGTTTTGAAGGAAGATATAGAGGACTCAATTTTTGATTTTGCACTCGCAATTACACTGTCAAAAAATGTGCCGTCAACGTAGCTCTTTGAAACAACGGGGTCTGACGATGAACCGCCTGACGCCGAAGTTGCAAAAACCAGCGACATAACAAGTGCAATAGCAAGAAGCCCTGCCGTTATTCTCCTCTTCATAGAGTTCTCCTTATTTTTCTTTTGATATTTCGTAACACAGAATTTTCAAACTGTCTGCGAAATGTACATTTTCAATCTCAACGCCCAGTTCAACAGGGCTTAAATCTACGTTTGTGAAGTTCCATATACCGCGAACGCCGAGTTCGGCAACCTTTCTCGCCATATCGTGAGCAAACTCTCTCGGCATGGTAAGCACGGCAACCTCAAACGGATGTTCACTAAAATACTCAGGCAATTCTTTAATGTCATGAATCACAACATCGCCTATCTTTGTCCCGATAAGCTTCTCGCTTGCGTCAAACGCAACTGTGAGCTCAAAACCGCAGGTTTTAAAACTGAAGTTGTTTACCAATGCATGTCCGAGATGTCCTACGCCTATTATCGCTGCGGTATGCGGTTTGTCAATGCCGAT
Source organism: Eubacteriales bacterium (assembly GCA_045586595.1). Taxonomy (GTDB): domain Bacteria; phylum Bacillota; class Clostridia; order Oscillospirales; family JAAYXM01; genus SIG480. The sequence continues at coordinate 2,279 of JAZNAQ010000014.1, forward strand.
GATTGATGCGATTTCAGAAAGAAGGCTTTCCACGTTATATCCGTATCCCTGCTGCCCGAAGCCGCCGAAACAGCTGAAGTCCTGACGTACCTGAGAAGCGGTAAACCCTAGCCTGTCAGCAAGAACACTTGATGAAACTCTGCCCACTCCGCTTCTCTGCAGTTCTTTCAAGCATCTGTGATATTTCGGCAACCTGCGAATAACCGACTGCGAAATATATCTCTCAAGCATTTAGATATCCACTCCCTATCTGTCGAGCTTAGACATCACATAGTCTGCAAACTCAGCACACGTTGCACCGTCAGAGCGACCTGTAATGGTAAGCTTCTTTTCGTCGTACATACATATATCCAGCGCGCTTGCAAGCTTTTTCGACAGCTCAACCTCTCCTATATGCTCAAGGAGCATAACAGCCGCACGCAGCATGCTGCACGGATCAGCATACTTATCTCTGCCCTCTGCAACCATACGCGGAGCAGAGCCGTGAATAGCCTCAAACATGGCATACTTCTTACCGACATTTGCGCTTCCCGCAGTACCTACGCCACCCTGGAACTCTGCAGCTTCATCCGTAAGAATGTCGCCGTAGAGGTTAGGCAAAACCATAACCTGGAAGTCACGACGGCGCTTTGTATCTACAAGCTTTGCCGTCATTATGTCTATGTACCAGTCATCAAACGATATTTCAGGATATTTTGCAGCAACCTTTTTACATGCGTCAAGGAACTTGCCGTCAGTTGTCTTTATAACATTTGCCTTTGTGACCGCAGTAACGCGTGTTCTGCCCATACGCTTTGCATATGAGAAAGCAAGCTCTGCAATTCTGTCACAGCCCTGGCTTGTAGCAATGGTGAAGTCAATGGCAAGGTCATCGGTTACGTTTACGCCCATGCTACCAACAGCATAGCCGCCCTCTGTGTTCTCACGGAAGAACATCCAGTCTATCCCCTCACTCGGAACTTTTACCGGACGCATATTAGCAAACAAATCAAGTTCTTTTCTCATCGCTACGTTTGCGCTTTCAATGTTCGGCCATGGGTCGCCTGCGCGCGGGGTTGTCGTCGGGCCTTTAAGAATAACATGGCATGCCTTGAGCTCTTCAAGAACATCATCCGGAATAGCCTTGTTCGCCTTTACACGGTTTTCTATTGTAAGCCCATCAATTACGCGGAACTCAATCTTGCCTGCGTCAACCTTGTCCTTGAGAAGATACTCAAGAACTCGATGAGCCTCTTTTGTTATTGCCGGGCCGATGCCGTCGCCGCCGCAGACACCTATAATAATTTTAGGAAGCGATTTGTAGTCAACAAATTCATTTTCCTTCTTCATAGCCTCTACTCTTTTGAGCTGAAGCTCTATAATCTTTTCAAACTGCTTTATTGTGTTTTCCATTATGTCGTCTGCTCCTTTTAAGACAATATTACATCTTAGAATAATTTTAATATGTTTCACGGCCTTTGTCAACTTAACAAGGCAGGTTTTCCATTATTTTTACAAAAACAAACACATTTTTGTAAAATCAATTTTTCGAACAATATTACAGTTAGTATTCACTTGAAAATATGGTGTTTTTTACCTGTAATTTTATTCCATTAACTGCTAAAAAATAGAAGTCAATGTATTTAGATTCATGACCTTCAGATTTCAAATATTCGCTGAAAAGTCTGTCTTTTAGCCACTTAAACCAAAGCTTTTTCATGCTGTAAAAATAAGCAGAAAAACCTCATTTAAGTTTACGTAAAATATTAGGATAATTTGTTTTACAAATAGTTATCCACATTTTCCACAGGTTTATCCACAGCGTTCAATCGCTGTAATTTCAACACTTCACAGCCTTTTTGGAATTTTTTTGCAGGCTTGCAAACGCAGTTTGAGCCTTTTAATCACAGAGCTATTTAGTTTACATAACTCTGTAAAATTATGTCTTTAAAAATCAATCGGAAGTGTAGCGCGTGCATTCAAGTCACATTCTGCAAGATTTCCGCTCAAAAACTCGAAATATGCCTGTGAAGCTATCATGGCACCGTTATCCCCGCACAAAGAAAGCGGCGGAAAAAATAATTCAATTTTTGAACTTTTTGCCTCTTTTTCAAGCCTTGCTCTGAGGAAAGAATTTGCGGCAACCCCTCCCGCTATGGCGAGTTTTTTTCTTCCCGCAAGCTTTGCCGCAGAAATAGCGCGAGGCACAAGTGAATCGCATACGGCATCACAAAATGAGGCAGCAAGAGATGCGCGGTCCAGCCCCTCCCCCTTCTGTTCTGCACGGTGAACAAGGTTTATAACAGCTGTTTTAAGCCCCGAGAATGACATGTCGAGTTCTGCTCCATCAATATGTGCACGCGGAAGCTTATACATAGTCTTATCCCCGTTCTTTGCAAGCTCATCTATCTTCGCCCCGCCCGGGTACCCTATGCCGAGAACTCTTGCACATTTATCAAAAGCCTCGCCGGCGGCATCATCACGCGTTGAGCCGAGTATTTTAAAGCTTGTATAGTCTGCAACATCCACAAGAAGCGTATGCCCTCCTGATGCTACAAGGCAAAGAAAAGGCGGTTCAAGCTCGGGAAACGCTATGTAGTTTGCCGCAATATGCCCGCGTATGTGATGTACCGGAATGAGCGGCTTATCAAGCGCAAACGCGAGAGACTTTGCAAATCCTACACCGACAAGAAGGGCGCCTATAAGACCTGGGGCATATGTTACCGCCACCGCATCAATTTCGCTCTTTTCAAGCCCTGCATCGGCAAATGCCTTTTCCGTAAGAGCGGTTATACACTCTATATGCTTTCGCGATGCTATCTCAGGCACAACACCGCCATACATGGCATGCATGTCTGCCTGCGACAGAATTGCATTTGAAAGCACTCGTCTTCCATCCTCAACTATTGCGACTGCAGTTTCGTCGCATGAGCTTTCTATTGCAAGAATTTTCACAAACGTCTTTCCTTTCCTATATAAAAAGTCATAAGGTCGGCATCTTCTGTCGGGTTTGAATAAAACCTCGGTCGTCTCCCCACGTTCTCAAACCCCATACTTTCATACAAAGCTATCGCACCTTGGTTTCCCACTCTTACCTCAAGCGTCCAGAATTTAAGTGCAAGCGCCACACCTCGCGCTATAAGCTCGCACAAAAGCTCGCGGCCGACGCCCTGTCGCCTGTAATCGGGGTTTACTGCGATATTTGTTATATACCCCTCATCAAGAGCATAATACGCCCCGATATATCCACACACTGATTCGTCCTTCTCTGCAACCAAAAACAGCGAATTATCCCCCGACATTGTTTCTTTTATCGAGTTCTCGCTCCAAGGGGATGAAAAACACATCTTTTCAAGCCCTGCAATCGCAGAAATATCCGAAATCTCGGCTGTGCGGATTTTTACACTATTTTTTTGCATCATACCATGTATCTCCAATACCGGACTCGGCAACAAGCGGAACAGAAAGCACACACGCTTTCTCCATCTCCTCCGTAAGAATTTTTGAAACCTCGGCGCAATCCGCGCGATCGGCCTCAACTATAAGCTCGTCGTGTACCTGAAGGACAAGCTTTGCCGAAAGCCCGCTCTCTGAAAGTCGCTTTGAAACTCTTATCATCGCAATCTTTATTATGTCTGCGGCGGTGCCTTGTATCGGCGCATTGAGCGCAACCCTCTCGCCAAACGAGCGGAGATTAAAATTCTTAGACGTTATCTCAGGAATATACCTGCGACGGCCAAACATGGTGGTTACAAACCCATCACGACGGGCAGACTCAACTATACTCTTCATATAGTCACGCACTCTGCAGTAGTGCGAGAGGTATGCGTCTATATATCGTTTTGCCTCTGCTCTCGAAACGCCGATATCCTCTGCCAGAGAAAACTCTGATATACCGTACACGATGCCGAAGTTTACTGCCTTTGAAACGCGTCGCATTTCAGATGTGACCTCCGAAATCGGCACACCAAAAACCTGAGATGCAGTCTGCGCGTGAATATCAGAACCCTCGCAAAACGCACGGCACATTTCTTCATCGCCCGTTATGTGTGCAAGCACACGAAGCTCTATCTGCGAATAATCGGCATCAATAAAGCACTTGCGCCCATCACTCGGTACGAACATTCGTCTAACCTCTCCGCCAAGCTCCGTGCGTATGGGTATATTCTGGAGATTGGGGTCAGTCGAGCTTATGCGCCCGGTTGCGGTTACCATCTGCTGAAATGTTGTGTGAATACGCCCATCGCGTTCTGAAATAAATTTCAGAAGCCCGTCAGCATATGTTGATTTGAGCTTTGTATATTTTCTGTATTCTAAAATAAGCGGAATTATCTCGTGCTTTGAGCGTATTTTCATAAGTGTGTCCGCATCGGTAGAGTAGCCCGTTTTGGTTTTCTTGACCGGCGGAATCTGCAAACGCTCAAACAACATCTCGCCAAGCTGTTTGGGAGAGAGAATATTAAACTTTTCTCCAGCACACTCATATATAGCCTTTTCCATGAGTTCAATCTGACCGGAGAGCATTTCGCCAAAGCGTGCAAGTTCCTCGCCATCTACACGAACACCTGTTTTCTCCATATCACACAGCACATCCGTAAGCGGCTGTTCTATCTCAAAATACAGCTTTGCCATGCCTGTTTTTATAAGCTCTTTCTGCATTTCGCTCTCTATATATACAAGTGCCTCAGCACATGTTGCAAGTGCCGAAAGCCCATTCTCACTGCCTGTCAGCGGTGAAAAGTTTGACTCATCAGAAAGCCTTGTACACGCAATATCAAGCTCGCATCCGAATGTGTGAGATACGGATGCAAGGTCATATTTTTTCCGGGTCGAGTCAAGAACATATGCCGCAAGCGCCGTGTCAAAAACTACATTTTTAAGTTCTGTACCTTCCCTCCCAAGCCCATATACTATGTGTTTTTTGTCATGAACAATCTTTTCTGTCTTGTCTGATAATATAAACCTAACGAAGTCGAGGAATTTTTCTTCAGCAACATCAACCCGGGATATTGCAAACACTTTCTCGCCGCAAGCTACACCGATACCCATAAGCTCTTCAGCGATTATAACTGCTGACTTCTTCCCTGATATATACTCCTTTGCGGCCTCAATTTCCTCATCTGTCTTTATAAAAACCTGCTCGAGCTCTTTAATATCTGAAACATGTACATCCGAAGCGGTCTCCGGAGGCGTGAGCTTCAATCGGTTAATAAAGCTTTTAAACTCAAGGCGCGTAAAAAGCGAATATAAAGTGTCGTTGTCAAACTCTTGAAGCTTTGCAAGCTCACGGGTAAACTCAATAGGCGCGTCCTGAGCAATAGTTCCGAGCCATTTCGAGAGATATGCCGAATCACGCCCGGCTACGAGTTTTTTTCTTACTGCCTCCCGTATATCGGGAGAGTCAATATTTGCATACAGGTTATCTATATCACCAAAACGCGACACAAGCTCAAGGGCGGTCTTTTCTCCTACACCCGCAACACCGGGAATGTTATCCGACGCATCTCCCTGAAGTGCCTTGAGGTCACGCATAAGCTCTGGTGGAAGCCCGTATTTCACAAGAAGCTCCGCGCCATTGTACAAAGTAGTTTCTGTTCGCCCCATCTTAGACGATACCAAGAGCACGGTTGTTCCGTCATTCTCAATAAGCTGGAAGCTATCGCGGTCGCCCGTAACTATAACACACTCATCACGATTGTCGGCACATATGTGGCTTATTGTGCCGATAATATCATCAGCCTCATACCCCTCACACTCAAGCCACATTATATTCATCGCATCGAGCACTTCCTTGAGTGGCTGCATCTGCTCGGCAAGCTCGTCCGGCATGCCCTTTCGGTTAGCCTTATACCCGTCATACTTCTGATGGCGGAAGGTCGGCTTTCGAAGGTCAAACGCCACGCACACTCCGTCCGGCGCAACCTCCTCAAGTATTTTCATATAAATGGACAAAAAGCCGTATATTGCATTGGTATTTAGCCCCTCGGCATTTGTAAGCGGGCGCACACCGTAAAATGCACGATTCACTATACTGTTGCCGTCTATAACCATTATTTTCATATTACAATTCCGCCCCGTTATATCAAAGTGCGGCGGAGGGGTTGCCTCCGCCGTGCAATTTTATGCTCTGTGCCATTTAACGCCCTGAGGTGTGTCCTCAAGTATTATGCCCATTTTGTTCAGTTCATCGCGTATTCTGTCAGCTTCGGCAAAGTTTTTCTCTTTGCGTGCTGCCTGACGCTTTTCTATCATTTCTTCAATTTCAGAATCAAGTGACTCCTCCTCAGACTTCTCAATAAGCCCGAGTACATCGCAAAGCTCACGAACGCGCGCAAGACACTCTGCCGCAAAAGCGCGGCTTCCGTTATCGGTGAGCGCAGTATTTATATCGCGAACAAGCTCAAATATTGCCGCGATTGCATCTGCAGTGTTGATGTCATCATCCATAGCCGTGATAAACTTATCTCTGTATTTATCAAGACTTGAGAGAATTTCGTTCTGTGCCGGAGTAAGCGCATCCTCACTTCCGTTTTTGGCGACAAATTCCATATTATTCTCTGCGTTATGGAGCCTTTCGAGTGCAGAACGCGCCTGCATGAGCGACTCCTGCGAATAGTTTATCGGGCTGCGGTAATGAGCCGAAAGCATGAAAAATCTAATTGCTTCATAGCCGTATACGCCTGCTGCATCGCGTACCGTAAAGAAGTTGCCAAGTGATTTCGACATCTTTTTGTTGTCTATATTGAGGAATGCGTTGTGGAGCCAGTAGTTTGCGAACTGACAGCCGTTTGCCGCCTCACTCTGAGCTATTTCGTTTTCATGGTGCGGGAAGGTAAGGTCAACACCGCCGCTGTGGATGTCTATAGTCTTGCCGAGGTAACGGTTTGCCATAGCACTGCACTCAATGTGCCAGCCCGGGCGGCCCTCGCCCCACGGCGAATCCCAAGACGGTTCACCCGGCTTTGCAGCCTTCCAGAGCGCGAAATCGGTCGCATCTTCTTTCTTTTCACCAACGCTTATACGCGCACCGGCAACAAGGTCCTCAAGCGGTTGCTTGGACAGCTTGCCGTAATCGTTAAACTTAAGCGCGCGGAAGTAAACATCGCCCTCAGACTCATAAGCATAGCCTTTTTCAATAAGCGTGCTTACAATCTCGATAATAGCGTCTATATTCTCGGTTGCCTTCGGGTGGATTGTAGCGGGGTGAATACCGAGACCTTTCGCGTCCACAAAATACTCTTCTATATATTTTTCGGCAATATCCTTATAGGTCACGCCTTCCTCATTTGCTTTTTTTATAACCTTATCGTCTATATCGGTAAAATTCTGGACGAAATTTACCTTATAGCCACGATATTCCATATATCTGCGAAGCACGTCAAACACAATAAACGGGCGTGCATTACCTATATGGAAATAGTTGTATACCGTAGGACCGCACGAATACATTTTTACGTTATTCGGGTCCATCGGCTTAAATTCTTCTTTTGTTCTCGTAAGCGAGTTGAAAAGTTTCATCGTTATTTCCTCTCAGTATCATTATTTGCAGAGGTCTTAAGTACTCCGCCGAAGCTTTTAAAATACTCAATCCCCGATATCAGAGTTACTGCCGCGATAATCCACGACACAACATTGCCTGCACTTATTGCTCCGGCTGAGAAATCTGCAAATGGTGTAAACAAGAACACTATGCCCACCATCTGTATAAAAGTCTTCCACTTGCCCGAGCGTTGCGCCGCAATAACTATGCCCTCACCCATCGCCACAATGCGAAGGGATGTTACAATAAGCTCTCGTGCAATTATTATAAACGCAGAAACGCTCCCCATGCCGCCGCGCTCAATAAGCACAAGTACAGCCGCCGTAACAAGAAGCTTGTCGGCAAGCGGGTCAAGGAATTTTCCGAATGTAGTTATCTGATTATACTTTCTTGCAATATACCCGTCTACCCAGTCGCTTATACTTGCAAGAATAAATATAGCAATCGCAACATACGAGTTGCCTGTAAAATCAAGCAACGCAAAGGCTATAAATACTGGTATCAGCAGTATTCTCACTATAGAAATAATATTTGCTGTTGTCATATCAAAGCAACCTCCTATTTCGCTTCACCCAAAAGATCCCCGTCAAGCTCATCGTCTATCACGACATCTACAAACTCGCCCGGGCGTATTCCCTTTTTGCCTCGGAAGAATACCTTACCGTCAATCTCGGGTGAGTCGGCAAAGCTTCTGCCAAAATAACATTCGCTGTATCGATCAAAGCCCTCTACGAGGACTTTAAGAGTATTACCGACCTGCTTTGCGTTATATTCGTCCATAACGCGAGCCTGAAGCGCACTAACGAGCTCGGCGCGTCTTTGCTTTACGTCCTCATCAACCTGCCCATCCATCGCTGCGGCTCGCGTTCCATCTTCTTGCGAATAGGCAAACACGCCTGCACGCTCTATCCTATATTCTTTAAGGAAATCACAAAGCTCTTCAAACTCCTCATCCGTTTCTCCGGGGAAGCCCACAATAAGGCTTGTGCGTATTACAACTCCCGGAATTTTCTCACGAAGCTTCGTTATAAGCGCCTCTATCTCCTCACGGCAGTCACGTCTGTTCATTGCCCTGAGAATTCTGTTATTTATATGCTGAATGGGTATATCTAAATACTTTACTATTTTGTCCTCATTCGCGATTGTGTCGATAAGCTCATCCGAAATTTTGTCGGGATAAAGGTAATGAACACGCACCCATTCGACCTTTTCTATTGCACAGAGCCTCTTGAGCAGTTCAGAAAGTCTGCTCTTTCCATACAAGTCTATTCCGTAACTGCCTGTGTCCTGTGCCACAACTATAAGCTCACGCGTGCCGGTCTCTGCAAGGGCGGCGGCTTCATTTACTATCTCGTCTATCTCACGGCTGCGAAGGCGTCCACGAAGACGCGGGATTACGCAATAGCTGCAACAGTTTGAGCAACCTTCTGCAATCTTTATAAACGCGGTATACTGTGGAGTTGTTATAACTCTTCCGCACTCAAGCGGAGCATCATCGGGTTTAGCAAATGCCGTTGTATAAACATCTTGAAATACCTTATCAAGAACATCTGCAATTTCAAGATAGCTGCCACAGCCGACAAGCGCGTCTATCTCAGGAAATTCATCCTTAATGCTTTCTCTCTGAAGCTCGGCAAGGCAACCCGTAACAACTATCTTTTTTACGCTGCCCTCTTCTTTAAGAGTAACAGCTTCTTTTATGTATTCATACGCCTCGTCTCTTGCATCACCTATAAAGCCGCAGGTGTTAATAAGAACAGCATCAACATTGTTAAGCTCAACCGTAAGCTCATACCCTGCCTCATCAAGCACGCTCAGCATATGCTCACAGTCAACCTGATTTTTTGAACATCCGAGCGATACCACGCCTATCTTCGCCATTAAATCATATCCTCCGTATCAAGCTGCAACTGATTCATCGCAGCGCGTATTTCATCAAACCCAAAACCTCGGCGCGCAAGAAACGCTACCAGCTTTCGTTTATTGTCAGCGTCAAGCACAGCGCCACGTAGTTTTTTCTTTATAAGCTCATTAAGCTCACTTTCAGACGAACCGAGTGCCTCAACTGTATTATCGCACAGCCCGCGGTCTATCCCACGGCGTCGAAGCTCCTCACGAATGCGAGCTTTCCCGTACCCGCGAGTCTTATAATACTGAGCAGTCGCGCTCGCATACTTTTCGTCGTCAACGAGCCCTTTTTCCTCAAACCAGTCTGCCGTCTGCTCTGATTCTTCCTCTGAAAAACCTCGCATCTTAAGCTTTTTTGACAAGTCATTTTTAGACATGCTGTGGTGTGCGAGGCTTCTTGCGGCACTTTTCTTAATCTTATGCTTATTATACGCCTGCTCAAGCTCTGCCGCTGTCTCACAGCTTATCTCATCACCGACCTTGAGCTTATATGCATCGTCAATAAGCGCAGAAATATACGAGCCGCATTCTGTGCGGATTACAAGTTTCTGCTTATCGCGCTTGCCTTGCTTTATGCTTTCTATCTTCATTAACCCTTAAAGTCGTCGGCATCAATCTTAATGCCCTTTCCCGCTGCAACGGCAGCCGGACGAGCAGGCGCAGTTGAGAGCTTGTCGTAATTTGCGCGAATCTGCTCCTCGACCTGCTCTGCAATATCCGGGTTATCTAAAAGATACTGCTTTGCGCTATCACGTCCCTGCCCGAGGCGAGTCTCGCCCATATTAAACCATGAGCCGCTCTTCTGTATTATATCGAGCTTTACTGCAAGGTCAACAAGCTCACCGATTTTTGAAATACCCTGACCGTATACAATATCAAACTCACCCTCGCGGAACGGAGGTGCGACCTTGTTCTTTACAACCTTTGCACGAGTGCGGCTTCCGTACGGCTCCGAGCCATTCTTAAGAGTTTCTACACGTCTGATGTCGATACGCACGCTTGAATAGAACTTGAGAGCGCGTCCGCCCGTTGTAACCTCCGGGTTTCCGTACATAACGCCAACCTTCTCACGAAGCTGGTTAATAAATATAGCTACACAGTTACCCTTTGAAATTGCACCTGCAAGCTTACGTAATGCCTGAGACATAAGGCGTGCGTGAAGGCCTACGAACGCATCGCCCATCTCACCTTCAATCTCAGCTCGCGGAACAAGTGCCGCAACAGAGTCGATAACGATTACGTCAATCGCATTACTTCTGACAAGAGCCTCTGCAATTTCAAGAGCCTGCTCACCGGTATCAGGCTGAGATACCAGAAGGCTATCAATATCAACGCCGAGAGCCTGAGCATATACAGGGTCGAGCGCATGCTCAACGTCTATAAACGCGGCAGTTCCGCCCGTCTTCTGGGCCTCTGCAACAACATGAAGAGCAACCGTTGTCTTACCGGATGACTCAGGGCCGTACATCTCTATAATTCTCCCGCGAGGAAGTCCGCCTACCCCGAGTGCGAGGTCGAGAGTGAGCGAGCCTGTTGAAATACAGCTTACATTCATCTCTCGCTTATCGCCCAGGCGCATTACCGAGCCTTTTCCGAACTGTTTTTCTATTTGGTTTATTGCGGTTTCTAATGCTTTTTCCTTTTCCATATCTTTAACACACTCCTGTTATATTTTACTGATTTATCTATTTGATACAGGAAACAACCCTGTTTATTCCCGATGTGTCACGCGTGGTCTGTATTCCTTTGCCACCATATTCTTCAAGCAGCTTTTCGAGGCTTGAACTCTGTGCAATCCCACACTCAAAGGCGAGCAAGCCCCCGTCGTTTAACAACTGCATCCAGTTTTTACATATTGCGCGGTAAAAATCAAGGCCGTCCTCTCCGCCCCACAGTGCGCCGCGCGGCTCAAACTCAGAAACCGACCTGTCAAGTGCCCTCATTTCCTCACTCGTAATATAAGGCGGGTTTGAAGCGATAACGTCAAACTTGCCTAGATTTGGGGGAGGAGGCAAGGTCATATCTGCCTTTACGCATGAAATACGCGATGAGAGTTTTGTATTGTATACATTTTCTTTTGCTACCGCAAGCGCACCCTCAGATATATCCGCAAGTACGCCGCGCGCGGAGTTTCGCATCACGCCGAGTGCAATACCGACACATCCGCTTCCGCAGCCGAGATCCAAAAACCTGAATGCACCGTCTGTCCGACGCAAAACGCAGTCCACGAGTGCCTCTGTATCGGAACGTGGAATTAGTACATCTGGAGTAACCTTGAGGTTAATGCCGTAAAACTCCCACTCACCGAGAATGTATGCAAGCGGCTCACCCGAAACTCTGCGCTGTGTCAGGGCTTCTGCACGCTTCACTATATCATTTGTCGCGTGGAGGTATTTATCTCTCACAAACTCCTCGCGGCTTTTCCCTGTTACATTGCGCAGTATTTCAAAAGCCTCAAGCTCTGCCATCGAAACCTTCTCGGCAACAAGCCTTCGCCTTGTATCTAAATACACATCATTATATGTGGTGAACAATCTATCTCACAGCCTTTAAATGAATTACCAGTTGTCCTTCCCCTCTTCTTCGGGGATAACCTCACGAAGCGCAGCTATTGCGACCTCTATCATACCGTCATCCGGCTCAAAGGTCGTAAACGACTGAAACCAGAGCCCCGGAGCGCGTACCGCCTTTGTCAACCAATTATCATGTCGGCCAATAAACCTGTTTACCTCGTAGCTTATTCCTATTACAACCGGAAGAAGCAGAAGGCGGAGCGCCATTCTGACAAACGGGTTTGACCAACTGACAACAGAAAACACAAGCACGCTTATTATCATGACTGAGAACATAAAGCTCGTACCGCAGCGGGGGTGCTCTTTTGAAAACGTCTTTACATTTTCAACCGTAAGCTCACACCCTGCTTCATAACAGAAAATAGATTTGTGCTCTGCGCCGTGATATGCAAAAACCCGCTTCATATCCTTCATGCGTGAAACAGAAAACATAAATATGAGAAACACTATCACGCGAAGTAGGCCTTCAAGAAGATTTCTCCACACCCCCGAGCCTATATATGTGTCGAGCGTGCCCGCCAAAAGAGTCGGGAGGAAAATAAACAATACTATGGGTATCGCTACACCGAGCACTGTTGCTATACCCATCACAAAAGACTCAACAGCACGGCTTCCGAATTTCTTTTCCAACCATTTTTCAAACCTTGTTGGTTCTTCTTCGATTTCATCCATAGCAATGGCCGACGCATATTCAAGAGCAGCAAACCCACGCTTTAAAGACTCAAAAAGCCCCACAATTCCGCGCACAAACGGTATCGAAAGAATTTTATAGCGTTCAGTCAGCTTTTTTATATTTTCAACCTTTAACTCAATTTCGCCGTCTGCACGGCGGACGGCTATCGCGCTCTTTTCAGGGCCGAGCATCATAATACCTTCAATAAGCGCCTGGCCGCCTATTGATGTTTTTTTGCATTTTTTCATTTTTATTACCTTCCAAAGCTTATTCCTCGGGCTCAGTCTCCTTTACGGGCAGCGTTATTATAATGGCAGTGCCCTCGCCGAGAGTGCTTTCAATATCGAGCAAGCCACCGTGGAGTTTTACAATTTCATCACTTACGGCAAGCCCTATTCCGTTACCCTGTGCCTTGGATTTTCCTTTATAGAATTTCATTTTGACATACGGCAATTCTTCCTCTGATATGCCTGCGCCATAGTCGCGGATTGTTATCTTTACGTTCTTTCCATCACGTAATACCGCTATATCAACCTTGCCGCCTTCTCCGCCGTGCTTCACGGCATTGTCAAGCATGTTAAAGAATACCTGCTTTAAACGCTCGCGGTCTCCGCTTATAAATATCTCGTCCTCATCATCCTGCTCATAACTCATTTCTAAGTTTGCTTTGCGGAATGTGTCCCCATACATAAAGAGTGTTTCTTCAAACTCAGCCTTTATGTTGACTGTATCGACATAAAGCGTAAATCTGCCGCTCTCCATCCTTGCAAAATCAAGTAGCTCTTCAACCATTTTTGAGAGCCTGCGAGTTTCTTTGAGGATTATTTCAATCCCTCGCGCAACTTCTTCTTTGTTCTCCACACCCACCGTGGTAAGCGTTTCTCCCCAACCGATTATTGCAGTAAGCGGAGTTCTCAGTTCATGAGAAACAGAGGATATAAATTCATTTTTTATTTTATCTGCACGAGCTATTTCCGAAGACATCTCATTGATTGCGTCTACAAGCTCGCCTATCTCATCCTCATATTTTTTGTCTATCGAAACGCCGTAGCTGCCCGCTGTAATTTTCTTTGAAATATCCGTCACCTCGCGGAGCGGCGAGATTATCGAGCGGATGAAGTATTTGTTTGAAATAAATATGAGAAGTATCATAACCGCGCCGATTATGAGCGCAAGAAGGGTTTGTATAAGTATGCGCCTGTCTACCTCACGAAGACTTGTAACATAGCGCACAACCCCGACAACCTTATCGTCGCCCGAAATAAGAGGGCTAGATACGCTCATTATTCTCTCACCGGTATATTTATCACGCCCGACGTATGTTCGTGTTCCGTTTCCGCCAACAGCTTCGTCTATCTCAGGAGTCCCCGGAACCATTCCTGCAGGCAGGCCCGATGATGACATAACTATTCTCCCGTTTGCAAACAGTATCTGGCGTTCAACACGCTCAAGCTGCGATGTCCCCGCGAGCTGACGTTTTGCATTGCGGTAAAACGAGTCCATGCTTGAGGTGAGGTCATCACTGAAGTACTCAGCGCTCATGCTTGCGCTGTTTATAAGGCTTGTGCGGAGATTTACATAGTAATAGTTCATTGCGGTTATGGAGAACACCACTATGCACACGGCAATGATAAGCGCAATATATATAAGATTGTTTACCATCCATCGGCGACGAAGTCCCATAGAATGTTTCATTGCCACATCTCCTTTCTGTATGTTGTTATGCTATGAATTCCACTTATACCCGTATCCCCACACTGTCTGGATATATGTCGGGAACGCAGGGTCGTCCTCTATCTTTATGCGTAATCGTCTTATATTTACATCAACTATTTTAAGCTCTCCGATATAGTCGCTTCCCCAGACTGCTGTGAGCATATCCTCGCGGGATATTGCACGGTCCGGGTTTTCAAGAAAATATCGCATTATTGTATACTCCACCTGAGTCAGGCGTATCCTTACACCGTTTTTATCAAGTGTGCGATTTCTCGTATTGAGCTCAAACGGCCCGCTTATCATCTTTGCGCTGTCCTCGGCAATTACGCCGTCAAGCCTGCGATACAATGCGTCTATTCTCGCTATAAGCTCAGTCGGAGAAAACGGTTTTGTAACATAATCGTCAGCCCCCGTCATGAGCCCTGTAACACGATCAACCTCCTGAGTGCGCGCAGTAAGCATTATAATACCTATTTTTGAGCCACCCGCGCGAATACGGCGGCAAAGCTCAAATCCATCAATCCCAGGAAGCATAATGTCAAGCAAGGCGACGCCTATACCCGGCTCACGTTCAAGCACCTCAAGCGCAGTCTCCCCCGAGTCTGCCTCACAGACCTCGTACCCGGCTCGGCTTAAGTTTATAACGATAAAGCTTCTGATGCTCGCCTCGTCTTCAACTACAAGTATTTTCTTCTTATTGCTCACGAAGCGTTCCTCCTCTTATGCAAACAGTATTTCTGAAAACCATTCACTTTCGCTGTTCTTGAATATTGATTTTATAAAGTCCTCGTTTATTTCTGTGGCAAGATAGCTTTCGCTGATAATCTCTGCAGCAAAGATCGTGTCTTCTCGCTCAGAAACAACAAAGCGCTCACCCTCTGCGGCGTACTGAGAACGTCTGGTTCCCGTAAGAACATACAGCGTAAACAGCGGAGCTTCAATATATTCAGTCTCATCGCCGCCCATTGTCTCGCGTGTCGAGAAGTGAATCACAGTCTCGCCCGAACGGCCCGAGATGTTCTCAGCATGTACACTCCCGCTCCACGAAAGCGGCATTGAAAGATACCAGTTATCAGTAAATGAATGGTATGTAAAAGCACTCGGAATAAGTGCGCCTTCTTCAGACAAAGCACTCCATATATAACATCTGCTTGTGGTTGTGGAGTCTGAAACAAACTCTGTTTCCTTTGGAATTTCTATTACACTGTCACTGTTTACGTCTGCACACACCGCACGCGACAAACATACGTCTCCGTCAGGGAGCAGGTTTACAAACTCTTCTCCGTTATAGGAGACCACATCGGTAATAACACCGTCGCCCATTTCGCGCTCAATGAACACGGCGCCCTTGCCCTGCATAGCGTTACCCGTCTTGATGCGCAAAAGCTCACCGCCCCGCCTTGCAAGCGCAATCTGCGCATTCTTGACAAGCGTGTCTTCCTGCGAGGTGTATATATCTGCATACATATCTCCGCCGCGTTTTACAACGGCAGTAAAGTCATTCTTACCGTCGCCGTCAAGGTCGCTTACCGAATACTGCCTTGCTGAAATCTCAAGTATTTTCTCCGTTCCGTCACGCACAAGGTTATACACAGTTATCGGATGGCTGCCATCACCATCGGCACCCCATTCTACGATAATCTCATATCCGTTCTTGCCGAGAACATCTGAGTATGATACCGTGTAAAGCTCGTTTTCGGATCCCTCTATAATGTCAAAGAGAACAAACCCGCTCTCGTCTTTCTCAAAAATGTAAATGAATGTCTTGTAGGTCTGCTGGACATCGCGCAAAAACGCAATACCCTCCTCTTCACCGTCACCGTCAAGGTCCATCAGCTGAAGTGACTGTCGGTTAAGCCCTGATCTCGGCTCAGAGTACACAAAACCGCCACCGCCCAGCACTGTGTCGACCGTGTCAATAAGTGCCTTCTGCATCTCGGGCATTTCAGGCAACGCAAACATACCCGACGACGTATTTTCACCGCAGCCGCCGAATAAAAATATACAAAAAGCAAGTATCGCCAAGAGCCTTTTCATTTCGCCTGTCTCCATATAAAATTACATATATTTATTCGCTGTTTATTATACCACAAAGAATCAATGCTTACAAGCATTAAATTGAGTGTCTGTACACGAAAAAACAGCTTTGAGATCAAAAATCTCAAAGCTGTTTTTTATCTGTTCTGCCAGTTCTCAACAAACACCTTCTTTGCACCTTTTGCAAGGGAGCGCATCGCCTCTGCTAAAACCTTGCGGGTTTCGTCATCAAGGCTTCTGATTGTACGAAGTGCTGACGCTGTGTTTAAAATCCAATTATCGCCAAGCTCTTTGACCGTTTTGGCATTTGTCTCAGTAAGTATCATATAAATAGTATCAACAAGCTTCTCTCGTTTTTCCGGCGGCATTGATGCTATCCATTCTTTTAGCGTGTAATCAAGAAACTTACTCGCATCCGTTACCTTTTCAAGATGCACAAACCGATTCCGCTCTACCTCCCACGAATATGTATCGTGCTGTAAAAGGCCGGTGTTTGTGCTTTTTACAATAGTATACTCCTCCTCATGCCCGAGAAGAAGCCCTACAACCGACGACTGAGGCACATATGTGCTTATTCTCGTGCGGACATTTTTATATCCGTCTGTTTTAAGCACCTTTTCATCAAATCCCGGTCCGTCAAAGTTCTCAACCGCATCTACCCTGCGCTGTGTTGCCGGTCTGCAGAAAGCCGCCGCATAAACCGCGAGATTACCTCCCTTTGAGTGACCGCCAAGGATAAATCTTCCCCTCACCTTTCGCGCAACACGCTCGAAATATTCAACCGCAAGTTTCTGAGCAGGAACAGGTGTTGTAAAACTCATATTAAAATCTTCTTTCCAGCCTACGAGCGTTTCGTCCGTACCTCGGAAGGCTACATAAAACATGCCCCGCGCAAGCTGCAGAGTAACTGCAGAAAACTGAGTCTCCGACTCTTCGTCAATTCGGTTTACATACTCAAAAAGAACCAGATTTTTAAACCTGTCACTCTCGACCATGAGCTCGAGCAAACGCTTATCGTCACGCATGAGAAGTTTGTCTTCTATACTTTCAATTTGAAGAAGTGAGCGGCATGCCGCACCCACTGTTACGGCGTTTTCTTTACCTACAAGCTCAAACGGAGCATATGAAAGGCGCGAAAGCAACATACCGTCAACCTCATTAAATGGGCTTGCGCTAAACGGAATATCCCCGCGCCAGAAAAGATAATCAAACGAATTGGCCATAATCGCACACCTCCATAATATAATTATAGCATAAATATAAAAATTTTCCATCAGCTTATTTTATGCCTGAACGCCGTGCCTGTTTCCAACTCGCTTTTATTTGACAAATTTCCCATTTTATGCTATTTTCTATATAGTAAATTCAAAGAGGGGTTATAAGATGATAAACTGCAAAAAATGCAAAACTTCCGTAAACGAGAACTATATGAACTTCTGCCCGAACTGCGGCGAGCTTCTCCCAAAAAACAAAAATACCGGTTTTGGCACAGCAAAAGCTCAGTCAGGGCTTTCAAAGTTTTTTGACCTCTTTAAAAAGAAGTAACAATTATAAAATAGGCTCACCTTTTTAGGTAAGCCTATTTTTTCTTATATATAACAATGCCGAACTCTGCTGAACAGGTTAAATTTTCAGCCGCTTTAAGTTTCTTTTTATCATCCTCTCCCGTGCGGTAAAAATACGGTGTCATCTTAAAAAGGCTCATTACCTCTTCATTTGACGAAAGCTCCATCTTGTACTTCACCTCATGGCGAGCTATAACCTCAAAGCCGTTTTCTTCCATATCGGTTTCCGGGTTCTCATACGGCACATCGTATATAAGCTCTTTAAGCTCCCACAAATGCCGCGCAAGCGGATATGCGCGGATTATAACGCCACCTGGCTTTAACACGCGTGAAAACTCCTGAGCCGAGAATGGCGCAAAAATGTTTACCAGAGCGTCAACTGTCCCGTTTTCAACCGGCATATCTGCAGTACTTGCAACAGCAAGATGAAGCTCTCTCGTTCTGCGTTTTGCAAACGCGAGAGCCTCTTTTGAAATATCTATGCCTATGACGTCGGCGCTCTTCTCTTCTCGTTTTAAGTGCTCAAGTATTTCTGCGGTATACTTGCACTCTCCACAGCCCGCATCAAGGATTCTTGCATTTGAGGCCGTGTACTCACTCACGCACTCACATATTTTTCGAGACAGCGCATCATAAAACCCGCGGTTTAAAAAGCCAGCGCGCGCACTCATCATCGTCTTATCATCGCCATGCTGTTTTGTGCTCTGCGACACAAGCAGGTTTACATATCCCTTTTTCGCAATGTCAAAGCTGTGGCCATTTTTGCATATATAAGTTTTTTCGGTTTTTAAAAGCCCTGTGCGGCACACAGGGCAAATAAAGCATGACATGGCACTCTCCTATTTCATGAACAGCGTACCGGAAACATTCCCCGCCAGAATATCATATGCGTTCTCGATACGTTCTCCGTTTGTAATTACCATAGGTATATCATTCTCAAAGCACACCTCGGCAGCGTGGATTTTTGTTACCATACCGCCCGTGCCGAGCTTTGACCCTGCGCCGCCCGCAAGAGCGCGGATGTTGTCGTCAATCTCTCTGACACGCGGGATAATCTGAGCGTTGTCATTCGCTCTCGGGTCACAATCATAAAGCCCATCAATATCCGAGAAGATTATGAGCAAATCAGCGTCTACAAGGGCCGCAACCTCAGCAGAAAGCGTGTCATTGTCACCAAAAAGAATTTCGTCAACCCCTGTTGTGTCATTCTCATTAACTACAGGTATTGCCCCGAGCTCAAATAGCGCCTCAAACGTGTTCTCTACACGTTCTCGTCTGTTTTCCTCTACTATATCGTTTTTGGTAATAAGTATCTGCCCGACCACCTGCGAATAGTCGAGAAAGAACTTATCGTATATGTGCATAAGCTCACACTGACCGACAGAAGCCGCCGCCTGCTTATACCGAAGCTCTTTCGGACGCACGGTCATGCCAAGTTTCGACATACCCACGCCTATAGCTCCCGATGTAACAAGCACAACATCAAGACCCATGTTTTTTATATCAGAGAGCACTCGCGCCAGCGTTTCAAGGTGACGCAAATCAAGCCTGCCGGTGCTGTGCGTAAGCGTTGACGTACCTATTTTTATAACAATTCTCTTTATACCTTCAGGTGAAAACAACTTTATTCCCCAACTTCCGTAGATATTTATATTTTGTATGTACCGCCCTCTATCTCGCGTATCATATCAACGCGAAGCGCATGCCTGCCGCCCTCAGCCTCTGTGCCGAGGAAAATATCGACAAGCTCAAGCGCAAGCCCCTCGCCGATAACGCGTGCGCCCAGGCACAATACATTCGCATCATTGTGAAGGCGTGTGTACTTTGTTGAAAAATGCTCCGAACATACCGACGCGCGCACGCCCTGTACCTTGTTCGCCGCAATGCTCATACCTATCCCTGTACCGCATACGAGTATACCGAAGTCGACATTCTTGTCCGCAACGTTTTTTGCCACCTTAAACGCAAATTCGGGGTAATGCGATGATGCGGCAGAATCCGCCCCGCAATCAATCGTTTCAAATCCGCGTTCTATAAGGTATGCCTTTATCTTTTCCTTCATTGCATATCCTGCGCTGTCTGCGCCGAGAGCTATCTTCATTCTGCTTTTCCTTCTTTCTTTAATCTTTCAAGCCTTTCGCGCTCTGCCTGCGGAAGGCGAATATATTCGGGTTTTAACTCCTGTGGGGAAATACCCTCTGAGTTCTCCGCAAGCCGTGCGACATACACCGCTCGCTGATAACGTAGATGTTCCGGTGCAATTATATGTTTTCTGCCAAGCTCGTTATAAACAAGCTCCGCCCCGTCGCCCGCAATAATTACATCATCTATTTTTTGAAGTTCTTTGCCCAAATCTTCTATACTTATTGCGCGGTCATCACAAAGTCGGGTAACCTCCCCATTCTTTACTGTAAAAAGTGCGTTATATACCTGATGCGCACGCGCATCCATAACGGTGCAAACAGTTCCGTCTATGTGTGCCACACCTTCTGCCGCTGCCGCAAGCGTTGATACGCCACAGCACGGAATATCACATGCCCACGCAAGCCCCTTCACCGCCGCCATGCCTATACGCAATCCGGTAAATGAGCCGGGCCCCTCAGAAATTGCTATCTTGTCTATATCCGTCACTTTGAGGTTTATCATATCAAGAAGCCACTCAACCGACGGCATTATGGTAACGCTATGCGTAAGCCCGCAATTTAAAAACGTCTCACCGAGAATTTTCCCATCCTCGACAACAGCAACAGATGCCGCTTTAGCCGACGATTCTATCGCAAGAATTTTCATCGCTATGCCTCCCAAATCGTTATGGTGCGGAAAGTCTCATTTTCGGGGTCTCTGTCAATCCTTACAAAGTGAGTAAAGCCAATATCGCCATCGGCATTTTCCGACCATTCGATAACGCAGACCCCACCGCGTGTGAGATAATCGTCAAACCCGATTTCATAAAGCTCATCCACGCTACCCAGGCGGTAAAGGTCAAAATGAAACAACGGCGGAGTCGTCTCATACTCGTTGACTATTGTATAGGTCGGGCTTGTAACTCGGTCAGTCTCACCCATGCCGCGCGCAAGCCCGCGCACAAACGCAGTTTTCCCCGCGCCCATGCCGCCGCGCATTGCGACAACATCGCCCGCGCGGAGCTTTTTTGCAAACTCCTCGCCGACGCGCTCTGTTTCAAGCTCGTTTTTAGTATAATACTCCATACAGCCACCGCCGTTTTCTTTTTATTATACAATCATTTGCCACTCTTTTTCAAGTGATATTTAAAATATATTATAAAAGCAAACACACGATGCAAATGCATCGGGTGTTCTCTGATATAACACTTGATTTATTCTTGGAAAATAATATTTGGGTTGCAACCTCTATATAACTTTCCACTCAAACATTTCTTTGAAATCATTGTAACATTTCTCACATATCCAGTGTCCTTTTTCGTCAGTATATGCAATTGGAGTTTTTTCATCTATTCTCGTCCAGCAGAAGGAACAATGATCATGATCCCATGTTTCGCTTGTTTGTTGATATGGTTTACAAAAAAGCATTTTTTGATGTAAATAATTTTTTTGATTGGTTAATCTCCATTCATTACTCAAATCTTTGTTCATTTTTTCTTTCCTCCTCTTTTTGATAATTCAATTCTTCCATCTTTATAAATTCTGAACCCATTTCCGTATGCATCAATATAATCCCAGTGTGGCCCAACCGGATCCACATGATTTAAGTCCCAATGCATACTCTCATTAGTTAGAGGGTTGTACCATGCACCTAACCCCTCACTGGGCGGAGATTTGCCCCTCCACTCGAAATCTTTTCCTGGAGCTATTGATGGATCATCTCCTGGATATTTGATGTCCGGAAGTTCAACTTTCTTTCCAATATCGTAAAAATCCTCGGCATCATCTATCGCTCTTACCGCATCATTTACATCATCGACTGCTTCGAGTGCGTCAACTGCCTTATCTGCGACCCTAACTCCATCGACAACCTTATCTGCCGTTCTTACTCCGTCGATGATTCTGTCTGCTGTTCTTGCGGTCTTTGCAACGTCGGCTATTTCTCCCACAAACGGTATTACGCCCAAAAGGTCAAGCCCTGCTGATATGTAATCCCCTCGCATCAGGTCTACCGGTATTGATGCAAGGTTTGTGAACGTATCCAGCCCGGGTATTAGCGATGCCGCCGCGAGTGCCGTGCTTGCCCCGTCAAGTATCTTGTTGCTCTTGGGCTTTTCTTGCTCTTTGACCTGCGGTTGCTCAACATCCTCACGGTACTGATTAAAACCTTCAAGAAATGCCCTCTCATCCTCAGGAGTGAGGTCGCCATTCTTTATTGTTGACCCGACATATGTACCCATTGCCGACGGATTCTGAACACCTATTCCATTCGCTATTCTGCGGAGTGTATCTTTAGGGGTTTGGTTTTGCATATCAACATATGCTTGACGAGCCTTTTGTAAATTCCCCTGCTCTGCCTTATCTTCCTCGCGGTATTTGTTAAACCCCTCGAGAAAGGCTTTTTCGTCCTCCGGCGTCAGCTTGTCCGAGGTTGGTTGTTGTATAGGGGTTTTCTTCTGCGTTATGCTCTCATACGGCATGCCTATGCCGAACTTCTGCATTCTGCTCTGTTGCTCCTGCCGCCAATCTCTGTCGCGCGCGGAGTTAAAACCCTCTAAAAACAAATCATCAAAGCTGTTTTTCTCTATCTTATCATACTCTCGTATAAAAAAGCAAACACCCGATGCAAATGCATCGGGTGTTCTTGTTTATGCTCTGTTCAGTATTGCCTGTAGCTTGTCGTCGTCAGAGCTTTCCATTCCGTAATGATGTACTTTCCCTATCTCCTCGTGCTGAAAGAATACGTTGTATTCATCTCCAAGATTCCCCTCGGGATAAAGGCATGCAACATAGTCCCATATGTTCTCATTTCCCTGTTGCATCTGCTTTCTTCCATATATCATTATCGGCTTTGTTCCGTTTACCAATGTCACTACTGTTCCTATCGGTAAATATCTCATTTACTTTTCCTCCTGTTCTATTTTTTTATCTTTACCTTATAGCCATGTCTCTCGGCGGTTTCTTTTATTGCTTTGACAACATCCGCTTTGGTGTAGCCCGGTATGTCCGAGTATGCAAACACGCTTCCGTTCTCTCTTATCTGCAGCTTGCAGTTCTCTGCATCGCAATACTTCAGCAGCTCTGTGAGCGACATCTTGCAGAGGTCTTGCTCATCAGCATCAGGGATAAATATATCATATCCTAGCTCTGCTGTTTTTTCGTCCACTCCGCGTATCGCTATCGCATATCCCTGATTATTCAGGATTGTTTCGTGTTCTCCAAGCCATTCATCATTTTTCTTCTTCTCCCATGAATGGCTGAGGTCTAAACGAAAGCTTCTGTCGCGTTCTTCTTCCGGTTTTATCTCTCCGTCATTGCGTTTTGCGTATACACTACCCGAACGTGCTATGAGGCATATCTCTTCTTTGGGGATTATTGAAGTAACCTCTTTAAACAACTCCTGCTTTCGTTTTTTATTCTCCGCATGAGCTGTTGCCACTGCATTTGCGTCCCTCGTCCTGACCTTTTTCATTTTGCAAGTGAGTGAAATGGTATTTTTATAGCGAGCCTTTTTATCCTTAAGAGGCGATATGGCGATTTCTTCTATTGGCTGCTCTTTGTAATATATCCCTCGCGATTTGAGATGAGCTTTATATCTTTCTTCTAATTTCGCTTGAACAAGGGTTATAAACACAAGCCACAGCGGTATTGTTGACAGTAATAATGTCGACAACAAATATTTTTGTCGGCGAATCATTGCTGCCTCCCTATACTCGCGCGACTCAATAAAAACATCCAATAACGTCTCCCAAAAACTCTCCATTTTTTCACCTGCTTACCATTTTTATGTTGTTAAACCATACAAGGCATCATATGTTCCTTCAAACATTTTTTCACCCCATATTCCGCCGATAAAACCACCTACAACTCCGCCAAGCACTGCCAACGGAGCCGCCAGTACACCGCCGCTCGCAACACCGCCTATGGCTCCAAATACAGTTGCACCGATTTTTGCACCAAGCGCAGAGCCGCCTATGTCACCCAACACACCAGCCGTTGCTTTTATGGTATCTTTGCCAATCGAACCATCCTCTTTGTAGTCTCCGTATGCTGTCATGCCAAGTTCAACTACATTCAGTACATCTCCTATAGCAGATGCCGCCTTGCCTCCTGTTTTTAAAAGCTGCATCGCGTCACTGTTAAGTATTTTGGGCACATTCTCCGCAGCTTCTGCAATAGCTTTGTTTGCCTTGTTTTTTCGGCTTAGTGCATCAACCGCATTGAGTCTCTTCTCCAACGTCGTCGTAACTGCATCTACTTTTGACGCCTGCTTTGCTTTTAAGATGCCTGCTCTGTTATAAAGTGCTGCCTTTTGTTCTAACCCGGCTCTCGAAGCAAGTGTATCGGTTATTTTGTCTATCATTTCGACATTGTGTTGTTTTATGGAATCTCGATTGAACACCCACTGCGGAATTGTGCTTGTCTGTAACTTCCCGTCTTGGTCTATATACTTGGTGTCAAGCCCGAGTATGTAGTTTACCGCAGGATTTCCGTTTGCATCAAAAACATCTGATGACCCTTTTGCAGCAATACCAAATCTGCCAAGCGGCTCTCGCAGCATACTTACTCCATCTTCCATATTTTCTTTTAAATATTTATTGTATAAGTATGTGTGGTTTCTATCACGATATTCATATTGGGTAGACTCAAATGGACTGCCTATTTCGGGGACTAAATCAAGCAATTCACTTGTTTTATTTATCGTTTTTCGCAATCCGTTCTCTTCTTGCTTCTCACTATAGTAGGAGTTGCCATTCATCATCCCGCGGAGTGTATCGGCAGGTGTATGCTTTTGCATATCGGCATATGCTGCGCGAGCTTTCTCAACCTTTGTCTGTTCTACCTTATCCTCGTTGCGGTATTTGTTAAACCCCTCGAGAAAGGCTTTTTCGTCCTCCGGCGTGAGCTTGTCCGTTGTCGGTTGTTGTATGGGGGTTTTCTTCTGCGTTATGCTCTCATACGGCATGCCTATGCCGAACTTCTGCATTCTGCTCTTCTGCTCCTCGCGCCAATCTCTGTCGCGCGCGGAGTTAAAACCCTCTAAAAACAAATCATCAAAGCTGTTTTTCTTTGTTGTCTGACGTTGAGTTGTTGATGTGGTTTTTGTCGGCGAGTTTGCATTTTGCCCATTTGTTGTGTTGCTCGCCTTTGCGTTGTTAACAGCAGCGGCAATATTCTCTGCTATTTTCTCTGCGGGTGTTCTGCTTACTCTTTTCATTATCGGGCTTTCGGTGGCGGGTTTCATTAAATAATCATCTATATATAACAACTATCCCGCCTCCTTTAATAATAGTATAAATTTTAGCATTTGTAAATAATTCCTTTCCGTGCGGAGAAGAAAGTTTCTTCTCCGCACTTTATTTATTCTTTTATACTGCAGGTGTCGGCATTGCGGGAGCTGCTCCGGCAGGCAAGCCCATCTCCGCCGCCTGTGGGATGGGTGCTATACCGGGTGCGCCCTGTACCGGTTGCATCTTCTGAGCGTTTTTGAGCTTTGCCAGAATCTTGCCCTTGTTTCGCAGATACTGCTCCGGTATGCCCTCGAGGTATGTTATTACATCAGAGATGATACCCTTTGCAAACAGGTTGTCCATCGTCTGTACCTGCATAAGCTCGCTCCAGTATGCCGCAGAGCCAATGTCTACCTTGAGGCTGAGTTCATATGCGCTGTCGGACGAGAAGTCAAACATATCCACCGCGACCTCACCATCAACCTCGCTCTGCACTTCGCGGAGTCCGTAGTCAACGCTTATCATATCGACTATCGTCCTCACATAGTCCTCGGTAAACCTGTTGTACGCAAGCTTCTGCAGCTCAAGCGGCATCGCCGACGCTTTCTGTGTCGCGATGATTGCTGAGGTGTTCTGTGGGTTTATATTACCCAATGCCGCGTCTGACGCGCCCATAAACTCAAGCGTATACTGAATCATCTTGTCTATAAGCTGCATTACCTGCCCTGACATATCCGCGCCGCGGAAGTTTGAAGCTATCGCCTCATTAGGGTTGCCTATAACCCCTATTGCCTGTCCTACTTTGTTTGTCCAGGCAGAAATCTTTGTTGCATCGTATATCGTTTTCGGGAATGCGTTAGCCTTTGCTGAGTGTATTGCCATTGCAAAGAGCTGGTTTATGCTTATCTGATTCGGTATAAGCCCTGTAATCGCCGCCACTCCGTGATATGAGTTCTTCACTTTCTCCCACGACATGATGGCTATCGGGTATCTACGGTATCCGGTATCCCACTCGGGGCGTATTATTGCATTTCGGGTTGTCTTGATTGCATGAACTGTTCCGCCCTCGCGCCAGAATTTTACTATTACCGTTGTGAGGTCGTCATCGCTTTTTATACTGCTTATGTCATACATCTCAAGCTCGCGGTCTGCCACTATCTCCATCGCATCTAACTCGCTCATGCCGTTTCTAATCGCTTCATCACGCACAGAATCGACTGACTTTCTCATTTCTATTAAAATATACGGCTGCTTCTGAACGTCTGATACATAGGGGTTTCCGAACATGACGTTTGTGTTATCTACAACCTCGCACGCAATTCTCCCCTGCGCCATCTGGCCCGTTTCGGCAGATGGATCAAAGTAGAAATACATGACGCCGTCGCCGTCAACCGCCGCGTTGCGTATAACATCGCGCGATTTTGCCTTTATGTCGGCAAGCTCAATAACACGCTCAACCTCACGCGACCATATATCGGCCTTTTTTGTTTTTTCCTCCGTCGTGATGAACGGAGTAAACGCAATGCCTATGTCGTCAGCAACTATCATTGATATAAAATAACTCACAACACGCCGCAGTACATTTATTACGGGCTTTGCAAGGTCAGGGGCATTAAGCCCCTCCCACTGCCTGCCGATAAAGAAGTTTTCGTTTTTCTTAACCGTGTCGTAAAGGTCTATACCGCGGTTATATGACACTGCCTTTTGGTATTCGTGCCATATCTCATGCGGTTTTTTAGATGTTCTCATTTTCTATCTCCTCCTGTTCTGTTCCGTCGTATCCCAAAAGGTTTTCCCACTGGCGCAGAAGCGCATGGTCAACCTTCTCGGGCTCTGCCTCTCCGGTTTCTTTCTGAGGTTCTGCGTTTAAAAGCTTTTCAAAAACTATCCCCGAGCCGAACACAAGCGCCCCCAGCAACATTGAAATTAAACACCATATCATATCGCTCACCTGCCGTTTATCACGTTATAGAGCTGGTCTACACTTACGCCAAGAGTTTTAGCAATGTCTGCATTTGAGAAGCCTGCTTTTGCAAGTGAAAGCATCCAATTCTTTAATGCCTGTTCTCTTTCCCACTGGCGCTCCTGTGCGGCGATAGCCTGTTCTCTCTCATACACACTGCGTTCCCATATATCACGGTTTGCGTTTATACCTGCAGTATATGCGGCGTTATCCTGCGCAGCGATTGCTTCTGCCGCATCAATTCCGTGCTGGTATACGAGCTTCTCATAATCGGCTATCGCGTTTGCCTTTGCGATGTCGCCGTCATACACGGCGTTGCGATATGCGGTGTCAAGCTCTCGGAGATATTCATCTCGTGCAAGCGCGTTTGAGTTCATCGCCTGCTGGTATGTATTGGCAAGTCTCATTTTTGATGTTTCGGAGTATCCCGAGTTCGAGAGCCCGAGTTTTGCCGCCTGCTCGCTTGCAACACCATACGGGTTTGACGCACTTACATATGACTGATATGCGTTGCGGTTTGCATCTTCGTACTGTCTTTGGGCCGCTTTTCTCTGGTCTTTGATAGATGCAAGCTGCTTATTTGTCGCCGCGCTTATGCCCTGAACTCTTGCGTTGTTAGCTGCGCCGAGGTGTGACAGGCTTGCATTATACGCGTTTCTTATATCATCAGAAACACTGGCCGGGGTTTTAACGCCGCCGTTAGCTGTGAGTGTAAAAGTGCCGCCGGCGGTAGGAACAGTTGAACCGATATCAACACGCTGTGTTCCCCCCTGGTCTTTATACGTCTTGCCGTCTATTATGTAGCCCTGCGCACTCTGGCCTGTGGGTGTCTGATAAATTACTGATTTTGCATTACTCATTATATATTTCCTCCTGAAATTTTTATTTCTTTACTTTTCCGTAAAAATATCTTCTTACTATTCCGCCTACGCCGAAGGCCTGGTTTGCCTTATCGTTTCGGCATATGATTTGTATGGCGCTGTACTTCTTTACCCTTGAATTAAATGGTACAACCGAATACGGCGCGGCATTGCGCGTGAGCTCCGGAGCCCCCAGATTATCAAAGTTAAATGTACTTGCGTTTTCGGATGTTATCTCCCGCACGGAGTCCTTATCTGTGCGAATTAGCACTGATACGCCGGAGCGGTTATACGTCTTGAGCAACACTCCTGAGCCGGTCTTCACAAGCGTCTTCTCCCGCATGAAGTCTCCGTCACTTGAGAGGTTTGTTGCCCACTCAGCAATTATAGCTTCCCCATCGTCTGCATACGCCTCACTCTTGAGCTCACCTTGCGGGGTCAAAAGGTCTGTATTAAATTTACATAATCTTCCGTCCTCTGTTCCAAAAAACAACTCGCCACTATGCTCGTACAGAACTCTTGCGGGGATGTTTGTCCAATAATACCACTCATACTCAAACGTGTTTGTCATATTCAGCGGATATTGCTTTTGTGCCGCATCGGCAACATATGCCACACCGTTTATGCACAATATGAGATATCCGTTCCATTCGCACATAACAGCCTCTGAAAGCTCTTTTTCATTTAAAAGCCTTCTATTTATTCTGGTTGACCTCAGATTCAGCGCACGTTCGCTTGAAATATCCTGCTTAGCTATAGCATATACTCCGTTTCGAGTCAGATACATCGGGTCATCAAGGAATGTACAAATCGCATGAGGAGCAACCGCGCCTATGCCCGATGTTCCCTGTTTTATTGGGAAGATTACCGACCCATCAGACAGTGTGGAATATGAGCGCATATATATTGTCGCGTCGCCTCCATCACTCTTGAGTATTGCCTGCTCACTTCCCGTCCTGAGGTATCCCATTATTTTGCTTGAGTCCATACCTATTTCTGTGTAATTTGTATCCGGTACGAACAAAGGGTCATTCACCCCCGAGTACCAGTCTACATGTGGGTAATCGGGATTCCCGGAGAAAAACACGCGGTTTTCATATACATCTAAGTACTTACACTTATCTATACGTTCGGCATATCCTTCATTATGGTGTGTAAATTCTATTGAGAAACTGTCTACACCCGGTGTCTGTTTATATCCGTCCAATGCATCTGTGTTGGGGTGACATATAACAAAACCACAGTTATTCACTTTGGAGTTCCCTATTTTTACACAAACAGGAATTCTTGTAATACTTATAGTCATTATATTTAATAGTTCTGTATTAATCCCAACTTCACTTGCCTCAGTATATATATACCGCGTATGTCCCCATCCGCCTTCATAAACAATGCTGAACAGTTCTTCCCCTGTGGTTATACACCTCATGGTAACCTTGGTTCCCGCAGCTATCGTCGAGTCAAGAGTAAAAAGCAGATATCCGTTAGTGTCCATAGTGAATGTGTTTAGTCGCTTGCCTGATATAAGATTTATTGACACATTATCAGGGACAGCGCCCTCGTGCGCCTCTAAATTGCTATAATGCTTAAACACACCCTCTTTATACCATGAATCGAATGATGCGTTTGAATCCAAATAGGGGCTACTCAGCTGCAGTGCACTGCGTGATGTGTGTGTTATGGGCACGTACACATCCTCAGACTCTCCGGCCCTTACGCACTTTTCTCCATCAAACGCAAGATACTCCTCACCTGTCAGAATACAAAGCTTTCCTTTAAAGTATTTCCCCATCGAACGATTATCTGCTATATTCTCTATAAGCAACGTCAACTCATCGTCAACCAGCTTATATATCTTTGTTCCGGCATGTATCACCATGCAGCCTTTATCATCGTTTTCAAAGCTGTATACTCCGTTTATGCGGGCATCAAGTTTTTTAATAGTTCTCCAGCCTATACGCTTTTCCGGAAAGCCGTCTGTGTCGGAGATGAGATTTTTCGCATTCGGCGAATGCTCATCATCTACCATGAACTCGTCCTTTGAAAAATCAACTCCGCGAAATGTCTCATACTTTTTTGTATAAACAGTGTTTGCTGAAACATTTAGTTTTGATTTTTTAGCCATAAATTCTCACCTCCTTAAAACAAGCTGCGCAATTATCTATTTCAAATTTTATAAAATTCATATTTCCCTCCATACTTCTCTTGGCCTAAGAAAAACCAAGCAAGTCTTCGACCTGTCTTTCAAATTCAGGGCGTTCACCGTCATCATCCCTTTTACCTGCCGCAGGAACAGGTCTCCCCGCGACAAAGTATCGTATGGCGTCAGGTGCGTGCGTCAGCTCATGCGGAGTGTGGGCTACATCGTTAGGGTTTTTAGAATCCACTGCAACAGAAGGCAGCGTCCTTATCAGGTTCGTACAATTTGAAAATATCCGAAGCGGCGCGCACATCTTCCCCGTCTCATCACGAAACGGAGAAAGCCACTCTTTCAGGTTGTACCACCCCTGGACACGTTCGTTCTTTGCCGCTGTGAGCGGCACGCCGTTCTCCGCAAAAATCTGAGCTGCGCTTTTGCCTGTGTCCTGACGCCTGTTCCATAAATCGGGAGGTGCAATATACGCGTAAATTTTTTCGCACGTCATTTCGCGTATTTTTCTTGCAGCCTCAGAGATTATAAGGCCGCTCTGATATACCTCACGGTACACATACGCACGTCCATAGATGTCCACCGCGATCCAGTATCCTGCAAGCATATCAAGGCCGTAGTCCATAACAAAATATCTCCTCCAGCTTCGAGGAAGCTCAAACGGCTTAAGAACATGTATGTTTCTGTTCCACTCCGTAAAATACTGGCCGTCAAAAATGTCCCAGTTGCCATAAAGCAGTGCTTCTCTGTCCTTCTTCGACAATCGCTTGAGTCGTTCCGCATACCCAGGGTCTGCTTTCATGAGAAATGTATTATCCGTCACTCTTGACGGAATGAATATTCTGCCGAGATGTTCTTCATTTGGCGCACCAATGTCGATAAACCTCGACTTAACCCATGTATGCCCTATTCCACCGGGGTTTGTTGAGCTCTTTATCTGCTTTGGGTATGTGTTAGCTCCGCGCACGCGTGATATGAGATACACATACATCTGCTCTGTGAAATGTGTCAACTCGTCAAAGCGTATTACATCGTACTCGGCAGATTGATAGCGATAGACATCGTTTTCTGTATCACAGTAGCCGAAGTCTATTACCGAGCCGTTCTTGAAAACCCCCTCATGTTTTGAGGCTTTATATGTAAAAACCTCACGAGGATACATTTCAAGTGCGGTACGAATCAGCGATTTTTCAAGCTCGGGCAAAGTACGGCGCAGTATCAACTGTTTTGAGCGCGGATACTTAAGCGCAAACAAAAACGCGTCCGCAAGCTGTCCGTATGATTTGCCACCGCCTGCCGCCCCGCCGAACAACACCTCGCCTGCAGTCGCGTCTATAAACTCGCGCTGACGCGGTGTTATACTAAGCTCCATCATTTCCGCCGACAACCTTTACAACAACGTCAAATGGAGCGCACGAACCATTTTCTTCGTTGTCGCAAAGAAGCTCCTCAATAAACTCTGCCGCCTTGAGGTCTCCCTCCAGGCTCTTCTTTACCTGTGCAAGAGCGATAGCCTGCAAAACACTTGGGTGTTTTGTATTATCCGCAACTATCCCAAGCTTTTCAAGGTATGACGGTTCTACCTTTTTGCGCACGATTTTTGCAAGTTCTCGCTTTATTGAGCCCTTTTTCTTTGCCATGTTTTCACCTCCCTTCCATGCAAAAAGAGCGCACACAAATCGTGTACGCTCTTTCGCATTATCTGTATTATAACACATTTTTATTTAATTTTTTGCCAAAATTGTGCCAACTTTTATTCTTCGCCTGCGGGAAACAGTGAGAGTGGGTCAATATTCTCACCGTTTTTTAATACTTCTAGGTGCAAATGTGGCTCCTCAAGACACTCACACAGCGCACTCTGGCCAACCTTACCTATTACATCGCCGCCTTTTACCGCATCTCCCACTTTAAGCGTAATACCGTCGGCAAGGTTTGCATATATGCTGGTGATTCCGTCCTGGTGCTCTATTCTCACTGTGTTGCCCAACATTGAGTCTGTTTCAACACTCTGCACCGTACCATCCGTAATCGCACGAACCTCTGTTCCCATATCTGCCTTAATGTCAACTCCGGCGTGTATGCGCCAGTCGCCCATAGTTTTGCTCTTTACAAGCTCCTCTCCCGAAAACGGCGCGGTTATCGCCCCGTTCACCGCCATGGTATATACGGTTTTCTCCTCTTTGGGGATACTTACGGTAGGCGTTGCAGGCTCAGTTTTTTTCTTCTCGGATTCGTTTTTCTCTGTCTTGGGTACCTGCGGGGTTTCAGACTTCTTTTCTTCTTTTGGAATCTCAATCTCATCGCCAAAATCGTAAATAGTTTTGTCCTGAGTCGGGAACGGCAGCTCAAGCGAACTTTCAATGCTTATATTATCCTTAACCGTCTCGGCAGTATCGCGGGCAAGATACATAACATAACCCGAAATTCCTATTGCAGATATGCACAGGAACAGGATTATGTAAAATCCGCTGTGCGCGATTTTACTTATAAATTTTCTCAAACAAAAGCACCTCCGAGCATATTTTAGCCCGAAAGTGCTTCTGATATACAATTTTTAAATTAAACATTAAATCTGAAAAGTATTACGTCGCCGTCTTCGACAACATAATCCTTGCCCTCGCTTCGCATAAGCCCACGCTCACGAGCAACAGCAGTAGAACCGCACTCCATAAGGTCGTCATATCTGATAACCTCAGCGCGTATGAATCCGCGCTCAAAATCGGTATGGATTTTGCCTGCCGCCTGCGGTGCCTTTGTTCCTCTTGTAATTGTCCATGCGCGCACCTCAGGCGTTCCTGCCGTGAGGTATGATATAAGTCCTAAGAGCGAATAGCACACCTGAATCATTCTATCAAGGCCCGACTGCGTAAGCCCAAGCTCGGACAGGAACATCTCGCGCTCATCCTCCGCGAGCTCAAGTATCTCTTCCTCAAGCTTTGCGCAAATAGGAATAATCTGAGAACCCTCGTTCTCTGCAAACTCACGAAGCTTAGCATAATATACATTGCCGTCTATCCCCGACACAAAATCATCCTCAGACATGTTCGCGGCATATATAACAGGCTTTGCCGTAAGAAGCTCAACAGTCGCGATAACCGCGGCATCTTCTTCATCAACCCCAAAGCTGCGTGCGCTCTTGCCTTCACCGAGATGTGCTGCCAGACGCTCAAGAAGCTCGACCTCGTGCAGAAGCCCCTTGTCTCCCTTGGCCGCCTTTCTCGTCTTGTCAAGACGACGTTCAAGCATCTCAATGTCAGAGAGAATAAGCTCATAGTTTATTGTATCAACATCGCGGATAGGGTCAATACCGCCCTCAACATGAACAATATTATCATCTGCAAAACAGCGTACAACATGAACGATGGCATCAACCGCACGAATATGAGACAAGAACTTGTTTCCCAACCCCTCGCCGGAAGCCGCGCCCTTTACAAGGCCTGCAATATCAACAAACTCAACTGTTGCATATGTCGTCTTTTGAGTATCATAGAGCTTTGAAAGCGCATCTACGCGTGCATCAGGTACAGCAACAGTGCCTACATTCGGCTCTATTGTGCAAAACGGGTAGTTTGCCGCCTCTGCACCTGCATTTGTTATCGCATTAAAAAGTGTGCTCTTGCCGACGTTTGGCAAGCCTACTATACCGAGTTTCATTTATATTTATGCTCCTCTATAAGTTCATTTTTATTTATTATACAGCATATTCTGCCATTATTCAAGCCTTAACAAATTTTGCAGCCCCGAATATAATACTCTGAAAGGGTGATTATTTTGAAGGCTACATACGAATTTTTGCAAATGCCCCTGCCATACCGGCTCGATTCTCTTTCTCCGTATATCGACACCGACACCATGTCACTGCATTATAACAAACTGCTCACATCACATATCCAATCACTTAATAATGTCCTTAAACCGCATAAGCAATATCACAACTTAACTCTGCGCGAGCTTATTCTGTTTTCTCACCGCCTGCCCGAAAAAATACGCGCCGACGTCCGCCATCACGCAGGCGCAATTTTTAATCATAACATGTTTTTTTACGGCATGTCTGCCGATTTTGGCGGCACACCCCTGCGCTCACTGTCTCATGCAGTAGCCGACACTTTTGGAAGCTACGACTCACTTCTGAAAGAAATGCGCGCCGCGGCTCTGTCGCTAACTTGCCCGGGCTGGATATTCCTTGCCGCTAACAAACGCAAAGAACTGAAAATCGTCTCATGCCCTAACAACGAAACCACTCTGCCAATGAACCTCATCCCAATCATTGCACTTGATATGTGGGAGCACGCCTACTGCACCCAATATAAAAACGACCGCGAAAAGTATTTTGAAAACTGGGCAAAGGTCATTAACCACCACTTTGCAGAGGAGCTGTTCGTGTCAATCAGATAACCTTGCTTTTCGTCATATCATGGTATATAATTGGGAAGTCAAAAGGAGCTTGATTAAAATGAACAGGAATTATCTCTATGTTGTCCTTGCCGCAGTCTTCTGGGGCACTATGGGCATATTTGTAAATGTCCTTTCTTCAATGGGGCTAACAACCGCGCAAATCGCGATGCTGCGCGCCGCCACTTCTCTCATTTTTACTACAACCATTATATTATCCAAAAACCGCGAACTCTTTAAAATCAACCTGCGTGATATATGGATGTTTTTAGGTTCGGGAATCATAAGCTATTTCCTGTTCACAAATTGCTATTTTGCGGCAATCCGCTCCGTAGGTGTTGCTGTTTCATCAGTCCTACTATATACTTCACCTATTTTTGTAACACTCATGTCGTGTATTCTGTTCAGAGAGAAAATGACCGGACGCAAACTTATTTGTCTTGCGCTTGCAGTAGGCGGATGTGCGCTTGTTTCAGGCCTTGCCTCCGGAAATGTCGGGGATGTGTCTGCAATCGGCATCCTGTTAGGCCTTGCCTCCGGCTTTGCCTATGCCCTGTATAGTATTTTCAGTACATACGCATTGCGAAAATACCAGCCGCTCACCGTCACATTCTATACCTTCCTTTTCGGCACCGCGGCATCGCTCGTTACAAGCTTGTCCACAACTGTATTTGATGCTGTTTCATCTGTTTCGGGTGTTCTGTGGGTAATTGCTCTCGGCATAATTTCAGGTGCGCTCCCTTACTTTTTCTACACAGTAGGTCTCGCCAAGGTCAAGCCGTCTCATGCGGCGGTTATCGCAACGGTCGAACCTGTTGTAGCCTCTCTCATCGGAATATTTCTGTTTCGCGAAAACGCCGACATTTTTACGCTGCTCGGGATAGTTTTCATCATTTCTGCCGCAATAATCCTTAATCTGCAAGAGAGCGACTGAAAGTTTTTTTAGAATAACTGTTGAAATTGACCCCAAACTATTGTATAATATTTGTCGGTCTTCATTGTAAGACTTCTATCTAATACGAAGAGGTATCGAAGTGGGGACGTTTGCGAGCGCTGCCGGTGCCAGAAGAAGCGAGCAAAAAGGAGTGGCCGCGGTCGAAAAATAGAGTGTGCAATGTGCACATGAGATTTTTCGGGCACCGCAACAGAACATAACGGGGCTCCCGTTTATGTAAAATTAATATAGCGTTAATTCTCTATTTAGAGTTTTAATATATATGGAGAGGTATCGAAGTGGTCATAACGGGGCTGACTCGAAATTGTCCCAATCTTTTAGAAGTTGTTGGAATACAATTCTCCGCAAGCCCTGTAACAGTGCGGTTTTCAGCAATCGGTGCTGACAATAAAGAAATTCTTTTCTAATGAGATTTCTAATAAAATTTAATATTTGCTTTAAACTCATTTTTTGAGTTTAGATATATACGGAGCGGTATCGAAGAGGTCATAACGAGCGCGACTCGAAATCGTGTTGCCGTCAGGCACGTGGGTTCGAATCCCACCCGCTCCGCCAAAGAGCACCTGAATAAGGTGCTCTTTTTCTTTGCCAATATGCCCTCAAAAAGCCGTTATATTTGCCCTAAAATCGCTTTTAACTATCTATAAGGTGTAAACACCCTACCCGCAACTAATAATCCTTATTATTGGCTTATGATTGTGGAGTGTTTGTAGCAAAACCTTGACATTTAATTGTGTCTGTTATATAATCTATGTGAAATTAATCATTGAAACCGAAAGAGGTTAAGCATACATTTTATGCTTAACCTCAATTTGTTTATATAGGTGTTTATTCCATTGTGCCGACCATTTTATTTATGTCGCCGTCTGAGTCTACAATGATGGTTTGAGTTTTACTTGGAGCCACAT
>JAZNAQ010000015.1:0-49799 GCA_045586595.1 Eubacteriales bacterium
TTAAAAGAAGGAAGAACCCCCCCATCCCAATCAGGGAAGGGGTGGGTTTTTGTTTATTTAGTTACTGTTCTGAAACATTTTTACGATAAGCTCGTAAGGGTCGTCATCCTCACCCTCTGTCGCAGTTCCCTGCTTTTCCTCAGCTACGGGAGCGGATTCTGTATCAAACTCACCAAAAGAATCTGAGAACTTACGGAATATGTTTGCGCTCTCTGCTGGCTTCTCCGGAGCCTTCTCTTCTTTTGAAGGAAGCGGGGTGGACTTACCCTCAAAGCCTGTAGCAATAACAGTTACGCGGATTTCGTCTTCTAAAGCCGGGTCAAACGCCGCACCGAAGATGATGTTTGCATCTTCATGAGCTGCCTCTCTGACCATTTCAGCCGCAGTTTCAACCTCGTCAAGGCCAATATCAAGCGAGCCTGTGATATTGATTATAACACCGTGAGCACCGTTGATGGATGTCTCAAGGAGCGGGCTCTGGATAGCGATACGAGCAGCCTCTGCCGCCTTATCCTTACCCGATGCGCGGCCAACGCCCATATGCGCATAGCCTGCGTCCTTCATAATCTTCTTAACGTCGGCAAAGTCAAGGTTAACAAGACCGCCGCCGGAGATAAGCTCTGAAATACTCTGAATAGCCTGACGGAGAACATCATCAGCCACCTCAAACGCATTGAGGAATGTAATCTTCTGCTCAGAAACACACTTCAGACGTTCGTTCGGGATAACTACAAGGGAGTCTACCTTTTCGCGAAGGGTCTCAATGCCCTCTTCTGCCTGAATCATGCGTTTTTTGCCTTCAAAACCGAACGGCTTTGTGACAACACCGATTGTAAGAATTTCCATCTCGCGGGCAATTTCTGCAACTACCGGAGCCGCACCTGTACCCGTGCCGCCGCCCATACCTGCAGTGATGAATACCATATCGGTACCCTCAAGCATCTTCTTTATTGTCTCACGGCTTTCTTCTGCCGCTTTTTTACCAACCTCAGGGTCAGAGCCGGCGCCCAATCCCTTTGTAAGCTTCTCACCGAGCTGTATTCTATATGTTGCACAGGACTTATGAAGTGCCTGGCGGTCTGTATTCATTACTATGAATTCAACGCCGCGCACACCCGAATTAATCATCTGGTTGACAGCATTTCCACCGCCGCCGCCTGTACCGATAACTTTTATGGGAACGATAACGTCAGTGCCTGCATCTAACTCGAAAGGCATATGTAAAATCCTCCTTGAGATTATCATTTGTTACTCTCTAACATATATTATATTTTATATTCTTTTTGTCAAAAGGTCAATAGTAATAACGCAATTATTGTAATTTTTTTGAAATTTTCTCAACTCAGCTTAATATAATTTCCAAAATTTTGTCAACCTGCAACATTTAGAGTTTCTTTATCGTTTTCACCCTCACTGTTTTCTTCACCTGGCTCTGTTTCATCAAGCTCTGAGGGCTGCTCCTCAGGTGCATTCTCATTATTATCGACACTGACTTTTTCAGCAAGGTCTATTTTTGCATCCGGTTTAAAGCGCGCCTCTTTAACCGCACTTACATTTATTGTTCCCTTATCAAAATCCGTAAGCTCACCGATTACCGCACGAAGCATCTCAATCTTTTTTGTGAGTGATGTTGTATCACCAAGCGCAACTAAGAACCTGTCTCCGTAGACAAGGTTTATGTCATACAGCTTATCAATCTCGACACGTGAGATATTCTCGCTCATACCGGTATATCTCAGGGCAGTGAGCACCTCTTTAAGAACGGGGAGCTGGTCATGATTTTTCAGTATAAGTTCACTACCCGTACGTGGCGTAACCACCTCACCGCCGGTCACCTTCGGCACCTTTATCTCATACCCGTCCTCAAGCATTTCAAGAATATACGCATTATTGTCTATAAGCCAACGGTTGCCGTCAGACTCAATATACGCGGCCGCAACTCTCTCGGTTATTTCAAAAGTAAATGTATCAGGGAGCCTTCGACGTATCTTTATCTGTTCAATATATGGGTATTCATTAAGAATGCGCTCTGCCACCTCAAATTTGTTTATCATGAACATATTGTCGCCCGTTTCAATACCCGACGTTTCAACTATGTCATTGGGTTCATAGCGTGTTGTACCTGTAACAAAAACATCGGCAACCTTCAAGAAAACCGTAACCGATGCAACTATCGCACCGACAACTGCACAAAATGTCAGAAGTGACAAGAAAAAGCCACTGCTTCTTTTCTTTTTTCTTCTCCTGTATTTTTTTGCCGCCACGTCCCATTCACCTTCTTTACCTTCGTTTTATGTCTGCTCCCAGAACCGACATACTGCATTCTATATTTTCGTAACCTCGGTCTATATGGTCAAGCTCGCTTATCTCGCTTTTCCCTTCAGCCGCCATTGCAGCAATAACAAGTGCCGCACCACCGCGCAAATCAGTCGCTTCAACGGGGCAACCGTAAAGCGCAGGAACCCCATAAATCAGCGCGACCTTGCCCTCAAGCCTTATATCCGCACCCATGCGCACAAGCCCACCAACATGACGATATCTTCCGTCAAATATATTTTCCACAAACATCGACGTGCCCATACATTTTGTTGCAAGGGCCATAAGCGGGGGCTGCGCATCGGTCGGAAATCCAGGATAAGGCATTGTTCTGACTGCACGTATTGCAGACAACTCACCACTACGCCTTATATCTACAAAATCACAACCGACATTTACATTGCAACCAATACTGTCAAGTATCGCGGTCACTGTTGAAATATGCTCCGGAATGACGTTTTCAACCCGCACTCTCCCGCCACACAGTGCCGCTGCGCACATAAATGTTGCCGCACATATTCTGTCGGGTATTACCGAGTACTCCGTATCGTGAAGTTTCTTTTTTCCATTTATTACTATTGTAGAGCTCCCAGCACCGGAAACATCTGCCCCCATTTTTACCAGAAAGTTCTGCAAATCTTCTATTTCTGGCTCACGCGCCGCATTTACTATGCGTGTACGCCCTTCGCAAGCAGTTGCCGCAAGCATTGTGTTTTCTGTTGCTCCGACACTCGGAAACGAAAGCACTACATCACGCCCGCGCATATGCCGTGCCTGACATTTTATAGCTCCGCCCTCTTCAGTTATGTTTGCACCCAAAGCTTTGAGCGAGGATATATGAAGGTCTATCGGCCGCGCGCCAAGCTCACACCCTCCGGGTGCGAATAGTGATACTTTGTGGAGCCTTGCAAGCATTGCCCCCATAAAAATCACCGATGAGCGCATCTCTCGCATCATCTCATCAGGAATCTCAAAGTTTTTAGCATCCCTTGAGTCGACAGTGACAGTGTCATCCTCAAATGTAACGCGACAGCCTATATACCTCAGTATTTCTATCGCTGCATCGACATCACGAAGTTTCGGACAGTTATGTATTATACTAATGCCCGAGTTGAGTATTGTCGCCGCAAGTATTGGCAGAACACTATTTTTTGAGCCGTGGACGGATACAGTCCCGTCAAGTGGCCTACCTCCGTTTACAATTAATGTTCCCATAACAAGAAAGCACCCTCCCACTTTTTCAACGTCGGCCGAACATTGTTTTCACAACATTCTATGCCGATTTTAAAAAGCGGGTTACAAAACACTCACTTGTTTTCTATTTTTTTATGAGTTTCATTATTTCATCGTATATGCGTTCTGTCGCGTCAAGCACGGAATTTGCCGTTAAGCACTTAGACATTTCTTCGCGTTTTTCTCTATTTGCAAGAAGCTCTCGTGCCATATCAAACAGCAGTCGCGGTGTCACTCTGTTCTCCTCAATAACCATTGCTCCGCCAATCTTTTCAAGTTCTGTTGCATTTTTAAACTGATGATTATCCGTTACATTTGGAGACGGGACAATTATCGCAGGTATCCCACGCGCGCTTATTTCAGCGAGTGTCCCCGCGCCTCCGCGACACATAACAACATCTGCCGCCGCAAGAACGCGCGGCATATCGTCAATATATTCGCGGAGAGTTATCAAGTTATGCTTTTTAAGGTCAATACCCATATCGGCAATGGTTTGAGGCATCCATTCATAGCCAAACTTACCCGTAGCATGGATATGGTGAAACTGCCCGAGTTTCTCTGTTTCGAGCTTAATGAACTCCGCAACGCATTTGTTCATCTCTCTTGCACCGAGCGAGCCCCAGAAGCTTACGAGTAGCGGGTTTGTTATACCAAGCTCCCTGCGCGCAGTTTCTCTGTCGTACATAAGAATATCACCACGAACAGGATACCCGACAGCAGTGCACGAAGCGCGCCTTGTAAGGCGTTTTCTGCTTATATCAAAATTTAGTAGCACTTGTGACACGCGCCCTGCCAAAGCACGCGTAGCAAGACCGGGATATGCATTTGCTTCGTGTATTAGCGTAGGTATTTTTAGCTTTGCCGCAGCAGACAGCACAGGGTAACATGCATACCCGCCCGTACCTACTACTATATCAGGCGAAAACTCCTCTATAAGTTTTTTCGCCTCGCGTTCTGCACAAAACACTTTTTTTATCGACTCTATATTGCCGAGCAAACTCTTAAGCCCGCGCTTTCTCGAAATAGAATTTACGTTTATTGTCTTAATTTCAAACCCTTCGGCAGGTACAAGTTTTGTTTCCATACCGCCGTGAACGCCGACAAAAAGGATCTCCGCATTCTGGCGTTTTTCTTTTATAAGCTTTGCTACGGCAAGCGCCGGGTTAATATGCCCGCCTGTTCCTCCGCACGCAAACATAAACCTCATTATACCGTCCCCCTATCCTGCTTTTTTTGCAGGAATGTAGCGTGAAATAGAGAGAACAACCCCTACCTCAGCGAGAAGAATCAAAAGCGCTGTTCCGCCGTATGAGAAGAACGGAAGTGATGCACCCGTTACCGGCAGAACACCCGTTACAACACCTATATTCAACACTGTCTGAAGCGCAATCATTGTTGTTATACCGCCTGCAAGAAGAGAGCCGAACTTGTCTCGTGCATGAAGAGCTATCCAATACCCACGAATAACGAGGAGTGCAAAAAGTATAAGTATTATCATTGCGCCAACAAAGCCGAGTTCTTCACAAACAATAGCAAAAATAAAGTCGTTATGTGCCTCAGGCAAATACAAATACTTCTGCCTGCTGTTACCGAAGCCGAGCCCCAACGCGCCACCTGAGCCTATTGCATAGAGTGACTGAATAATCTGGTATCCGTCACCGCGCGGGTCCAAAAATGGGTTCAGCCATGTTTCCACTCGCTGACGAGCATAGTCGAGAAAGCTGATTGCCGCGGCGCCTGCCACTGCTGCAGTACCTAACGCACCGGCAAACCAACCCCAGTGTGTTCCGCCCATAAACATAAGTGCGGCACCAACACCTACAATCAGTATAGCACCGGAAAGGTGCGGCTCAAGAAACATAAGGCCCGAGATAACCGCAAGAACTATTATATACGGCAATACCCCGTAGCGAAAGGTGTGCATCTTCTCAGAGTTGACCGATATCATACTTGAAAAGAAAAATATTACCGCAACCTTTGCAATCTCAGATGGCTGAAACTGTGTAAAACCGAGGTTTATCCAGCGTTTTTCGCCGTAGTTACCCGTACCTATAAACAGAACGAGAACAAGCAGCATTATGCTGAAAAGCATAAGAATCGAAGAAAGTACACGGAACCTGCGATAGTCCATTTGACTTATCAAAAACATAATAGCAAGGCCTGCACCCGCAAAAACAGCCTGGCGTGTAAAATAGTATGTAGACGACTGTCCCTCATAGTATGCCGTTGCATAGCTTGCCGAAAACAACATGAGAAGGCCTATGCCCATAAGCACAATTACAAGTATGAGAAAAGGATAATCTACCGAGCCGCGTATTGACTGTTTCGTTCCGGCTGCCTTCGATTTTGTTCTTCTCGTCATAAACCTTTACACTCCCAAAAGCTAAAATAATTTACCCGCAATGCTTGCAAAACCCGCAAG
Source organism: Eubacteriales bacterium (assembly GCA_045586595.1). Lineage (GTDB taxonomy): Bacteria > Bacillota > Clostridia > Oscillospirales > JAAYXM01 > SIG480. The sequence continues at coordinate 5,972 of JAZNAQ010000015.1, forward strand.
TGCACCAATCGCCGATACAGTCATGAAAACGGCACATATCTTTTTTTCGTTCCATCCGCTCATTTCAAAATGATGGTGTATGGGCGACATTTTAAAAAGCCGTTTTCCGTGGCTTATTTTAAAGTATGCTACCTGAAGGATTACAGACAATGCCTCGGCAATGTACACGATTCCCATAAGTATAAGCACAAGCGGAATATCATACGCAAACGCCATTCCGCAAACCGCGCCGCCAAGAAACAGCGAGCCGGTATCTCCCATAAACACTTTTGCCGGGTTAAAGTTATAAACAAGAAATGCCGCAAGCGCGCCAAACAACGCAGCCGCGAATATGCCCACGGTCGAATATGCCATATATGCACCGATTATTGCAAACACAAGAACAACAGGCATTGTTACGCTCGTTGCAAGGCCGTCAACACCGTCAGTGAGGTTTACTGCATTTACAGTTCCTACAATCGCAAGCAGCATAATTATAAGATACGGAACCCAACCAATGCTGATTGTAATATCAAAAAACGGAATATAAAACGCAGGCGTAAGGTCACCGAGCATACGCAGAAGCGAGAGAAAAACCGCAGCGGAGGTTAACTGCAAAAGAAGCTTCTGCATTGCAGTCAGCCCTTGATTTTTCTTCTTCATTATCTTCGCATAGTCATCAATAAAGCCGATAAGCCCAAATACTGCAGCAAACAGGAACACTATTATATGGCGCAAATCACCCTGCATCATATACGGTATACCGACAAGTATTGCGGCTATTCCGCTTCCGATAATGAACATTATGCCGCCCATTGTCGGGGTTCCCTGCTTGCCCATATGCCATTTAGGGCCGATTTCTAGTATCTTCTGCCCGAATTTGAGTTTGCGCAGGTACGGAATCAGCACCTTACCGAAAATATATGTTATAACAAAGCCAAGCCCCGCTGATATTAAATATTCCGCAATCATCAAACTACTCCTTCTCACCCTGCAGATACTCAAGCACCTGCCACATCTTTGTGCCATAGCTTCCTTTTACGAGGACTGTATCCCCGGGTTTTACAAGCTCTGAGAGCTTTTCTGCAAGCGACTTTTTATCATCAAAAACAAGAGTTTTTTTATCTCCCGCACCGCTTCTGTAGTCATCTGCAAACTGCCCTGTTACAAGCAAGACATCACAGCACTCTGCCGCTGTTTTGCCCACCTCGGCATGGAGTGCCGAGGCACCTTCACCGAGTTCACGCATATCACCGAGAACACTTATCCGCTTGCCTTCACATCCGAAATCCCTCAAAAGCCTAAGTGCAGCGCACATAGAATCGGGGTTTGCGTTGTAGCAATCCCGTATTATCGTAACGCCATCATATTCATATACATCCTGCCGCATGCCTGTGTTTCTGAAACGCGAAAGACCTTCTGCAATATCTTTATCTTCCATGCCGAAGACTCTACCTACCGTTATTGCCGAAAGTGCGTCACGGACATTGTGTTCCCCGCCGCAAGCGAGATGAAACTCAACATCGCTCCCGCGCACAGTAAAGCGCGATTCATACGCGTCTGCACTTATAATCTCTCCGAAAACATCACATTCACGGTTTTTAAGGCCAAACCAAATAGCCTTGTGCAAAAGATTTTCACGATAGCCCCAAAGAAGAGGGTCGTCTCCATTTAATACTGCAACTCCGTTTTCGGAAAGGCCTTTTAAAATCTCGGTCTTTTCGCGAAGCACACCTTCCTTTGTGCCAAATGCTTCGAGGTGGCTTGCGCCTATTGTTGTTATAACAGCAACATCCGGTGACGCAATTTTTGCAAGAGGCAGGATCTCGCCAAAATGGTTTGTTCCAATCTCAAGCACTGCCGCCTCGTGGTTTTTATTAAGCCCGAATATCGTGAGCGGTAAGCCGATATTGTTATTGTAATTGCCTTGGGTTTTGTGCGTCCTAAAGTCTGCCGAAAGAACAGATGCGCACATCTCCTTTGTGGTTGTCTTCCCCACACTTCCTGTTATGCACACCTTCTTCAGTTCAAGCGTTTCAAGATACCCTTTTGCTATCTCTCCAAGTGCTAAAACCGTATCACTGACAACAATCTGCGGTATATTTAAATTTTCAATTTCACGCGATACAAGCACTGCTGCGGCACCTTTTCCCTCCGCATCAGCCACAAAATCATGGCCATTGAAGTTCTCGCCCCGTATCGCCACAAACAACTCTCCGCCTGATATTTCCCGGTTATCGCGCACAACAGACGATACAACCGTATCTTTACCGATTAGCCTGCCGCCGCAGAGCTCGGATATATATGCCGCAGTCAATTTCTCCATAACTTATCTCCCGAGAAAATAATCGTTTACTATTTCGCGCTCGTCCATGTGGTGCTTTATATGGTCAATCTCCTGATATGTTTCATGCCCCTTACCCGCAAGTAGTACTATATCTCCCTTGCCTGCAATGTCAAGCGCACGGTAAATTGCCTGACGGCGGTCTGTAATGCGCTCAAAACTATCTGTAATCTCAGCTATTCCGGGAGTGATGTCATCAATAATGGCATCCGGATTTTCAGTTCTAGGGTTATCAGAAGTGACAACAACCACATCTGCGTATTGCGCCGCAATCCTGCCCATTTGGGGGCGTTTTGCAGCGTCGCGGTCACCGCCGCAACCGAAGACAACAATCACGCGCTCTTCGGCAATCTCTTTTACTGTCTTGAGTATGTTTTCAAGGCCATCGGGAGAATGTGCGTAATCTATCATAACTGTATAATCAGAATCGGTAGGAACAACCTCTGCACGCCCTTTTACACCTTCGATTAACCGAAGCGCCGCACTTATATCATGAAGCGGAACTCCGAGCGCAAGAAGAACGCTGGATGCACAAAGTGCATTATATACCGAAAATTTTCCGGGTATGTTCATTTCTATTCTGCCGATAGTATCAATCCCGACGAGCTCAAACTCAACAGACGCAGGCTTTGTGCGTATGTTTTTGGCCACATAATCCGCACCGTTGTCCTTAGCGGAATATGTAACAAGCTCTGTTTTGGCCTGCTTTATCATCCGCTTTCCGGCATCATCGTCAAAATTTATTACTCCAAGCTTTGACTGCCCAAAAAGCTTTGACTTTGCCTCTTCATACTTTTCCATTGTTTTGTGGAAATCGAGATGATCCTGAGTGAGGTTTGTAAATGCACCCACCTCATACTCAATGCCATATACTCGCGAAAGCTCAAGAGAGTGCGACGAAACCTCCATGATTACATGCGTACATCCCGCATCGCGCATCTCGGCAAACAGTTTCCACAGCTCATTGGATTCGGGAGTTGTTCGCTCGGTTTCAATCACCCTGTCCCCTATCATGTTCTGATTGGTTCCGATAAGGCCGCAAACGGCCCCCACCTGCTCAAGACCACGCTTGATAAGGTATGTTACCGTTGTTTTTCCGTTCGTTCCCGTAACTCCGATTACCTTCATATCGCGGGTAGGATTTCCGTAAAAATTTTTCGCAGCTGTAGCAAGAGCACGGCGTGCATCTGCAGCAACTATCTTACCCTTGCCGGATGTAGTTTTTTTATCTGTTATAACTGCGCAGGCACCTGCCTCTACCGCCGCCTTTATATACTTATTCCCGTCTGTCTCATAGCCTCGTATTGCAACAAAGACGGTGTCTTTCCCCACTTTGCGCGAATCACACTCAACGCCGCACACCTCGACGTCCAAGTCCACATCTGCTGACAACACTTCTATGCCGTTTAGTATGTCGCGAAGTTTCATAAGACTGCTCTACCTTTCTCCTGATTGTCCGATTATCCGGATATTCCCTCCGATACGCCGTCGATGTCATAGAACTCAACCGATACGACTGTACCGCGATTTAACATTGTTCCTTCAGCGTATTGCTGTTTTGTAGCACCTATGGCAGATGAGCGTGAATCCACCGCTCCGTTTGCCTTCATATACAGCCCCGCATTGGTTATGACTTTGTTTGCCGACTCAGGCGTCATCCCGATTACATTAGGCATAGCCACCTTTTCAGCCTCTGCCTTTCCACCCATGTATACAACAATAGTTGAGTTTTTGGGGATTTTTGAGCCCTCTGCAGGTATCTGGTCGGTGCATGTGTTGCCGTCTCCGACAGTCTTTATTGTGAACGAAGAATAGTTGAAGTTTGTGCTGAGAAGTTTGTTTACGCTTTCGGTTGTTCCACCGATTAGATTAGGCATTGTAACCTCTGCACCAATAAGCTCATCTGCCGTATATGTAGGCTCAAAACCAAGGTACGGAAGAATCTCAGCGAACACCTTTCCTGCAACAGGCGCCGCAAGCTGGCTGCCCTCAAGATATATCCCTCTCGGAGTATCAAGCATTACAAGTATTGCAATTTCGGGGTTCTCCATTGGTGCAACGCCAAAGAACGATGCTATATATTTCTTACCCTCTTCAGCTGTATATTCATCAACCTTTTCTGATGTACCAGTCTTTCCGCCTATTCGGTAGCCGGATACACGCGCATTCTTACCTGTACCCGTAGATACAGTTTCTTCAATCGAAGAATTTATAAAGTCAGAGGTCTTTTCTGATACTATCTGGCGCACAACCTCCGGCTCATTTTTCTCAATTACTATTCCGTTATCGTCTACTATTTCCTTGACGATATGCGGCTTCATGAGCTTGCCGTCATTTACAACTGCACCTACAGCGCATACCATCTGCATAGGAGTTACCTTAAAGGTCTGTCCGAATGATGCAACAGCAAGGCTGACCTTATTGTTGGGGTTTTTAAAGCTCTCTTCACTGAAGAAATAGCCATTTGCCTCACCCACGAGGTCAACTCCGGTTTTTCCGAGAAGGCCGAAGCCTTCGCAGTAATCATAGAACTTCTCGTTTCCTACCTTTGAGACAATGTTCATCAGCGCACAGTTACACGACTTTTCAAGTGCCTGTGAGAGGTTTACATTGCCGTGACCCGTTCGTTTCCAGCAGTGGATAATACGGTCTGCCACTCTGAGCCCGCCCGGGCAGTTGAAGGTTGACCTTTCGTTTACTACACCCTCTTCATAGCCCATTGCGACGGTAAGTATTTTAAATACCGAACCGGGCTCATACGCATCTGAAATGAATTTATTTCTCCACGCTGCCTGAAGCTCATTTGAGCGCACAGATGATTTTTCCGCCTCACCTGCTGCCTCTATGCGTTTTAAGGCTTCCGGGTCTGTAATCTCAAACGGGGCGTTGAGGTCAAAGTCGCCGTAAGTTGCCATCGCGAGAATCTCGCCCGTCTTGATGTTGTACACAATCCCCGCACCGCGGTTTTCAATCTTACCGTCAATTACCGCAGTCTGAAGATGGTTCTCAAGAACCTGCTGTATTGTTTCGTCAATCGTGAGAACTATGTTCTGCCCGTTCTGAGCGTCATAATATTCTTCGTATTGAAACGGCATCTCCGTTCCCCTTGCGTTTTTTGCTGCAATTACCCTGCCCGGCATGCCCTTGAGGATATTCTCATACTTCATTTCGATGCCGAAAAGGCCTGTATTGTCATCTCCGCAAAAGCCAATTACCTGTGATGCGAAACTCCCGTACGGGTAATAGCGTTTTGTGTCCTCGGCAAGATGTATCCCGGAAACCTTGTGTTCTTTTATTTCCTTGCGCAGCTTTGTCGCTGTATCTATATCAATTTTTTTCTTTATTACCTGATAGTAGCTTTTTTTGTTTTGTGTCTTTGCCAAAACATCTTCATACTCAAGTTCAAGAGTCTCTGACAATATCTTTGCAACAGTCTCTGCCTCTTCATCGTCATCAAACTCAGCAGGAGATATGAACACAGTTTCTGCAGTTGCGCTGACTGCAATTTCTTTCATATTTCTGTCATAAATAACACCGCGCTTGGGGGTTATTATGGTGTCTCTTGTCTGTTGTTCTATCGCCTTCGCCTGATATGTCTTGTAGTCAATGAGCTGAATTTTGACAAGAGCGCCCGCGAGGGGGATAAATCCGACAAGAACGCATAGAACCATACACATTATTATTCTGTTAAGTATCTTATTGGACGGACCTTTTCTTGCCATATAATCACCCCAAGTATAGTAACAATGCGGAGAATGCAAATAACAAACTCCGCCTACAGTTCTCTGTCATAATTTATATTATTTCTAGAGATTCGATATTACTGTCAATTTATATATTCAATGATAGTGGAAAAGCCCTTAGCAAGACCCGCAACGAGCTTTGAGCCTTCCTGTTGCTTCTCCGCCCCAAACTCAAAGCGGTCGCCACCCGAGGTCGAGACATAGGTTATCTGTGATTTGTCTATCTTGCTCATACCGAGCTTTGTAGTCGCCCAGTCGCGTATCTGAAGCACGCCCATGCGCTGATTCCGGCTGACCTCAAGCATCTGGATTTCTTCACGCAGATTCTCAAGTTCTGCACGTCTTTGTCTGTTGATGTCAGAGACTTCTGTTAGATTTACATATGAATAAAGAAGTGCTATGAGCATAAGAAATACAACCGCACCGCAAAAAACCGAAAACGCGCTTACCCCAGATTTGGCTTTAGTACGGTTCTTGGCTTTTGTTGCTGAGCGCTCCTTCTCAATCTGCTCTTTTACTATTGACCTGCGGTCAAATCTGGATAGGTCGTATGCGACCCTTTTTTCTACAGCAGCTTGCATTTCTTTTTCCTTTCATATTACAGTCGTTCAGCAACCCGGACTTTCGCCGAGCGCGAGCGCGGATTTTTTGATATTTCATCTTCGCTCGGAAGAATCGGTTTGTTTGATATCACCTTAAGCGTAGGCACTTTACCGCATACACAAACAGGAATTGACGGTGGGCATGTGCACGGCTTTTCGGCAGTGCGAAATGCACGTTTTACAAGCCTGTCCTCAAGAGAGTGAAACGTAATTATTACCGCTCGCCCTCCCGTTTTAAGCATCTGCGGCAAGGACAAAAGAAACCGCTCAATTTCTCTGAGTTCATCGTTAACCGCAATGCGAAGCCCTTGAAAGCTTCTTTTAGCCGGGTGTTGTTTCTCTCGTAGTGCAGCTGCAGGCATAGCAGACTTTATAATCTCAACAAGCTGTGCCGTTGATGTCAGCTCGCATTTTTCGCGTTCTCTCACTATCGCGGAGGCTATCTTTGACGAATACCGCTCTTCTCCGTACTCAGAAAGAATCCTTCGTATTTCATCAAAGCTTGCATCGTTTACAATATCTCGAGCAGTAAGCTTTTGGGCCCTGTCCATCCTCATATCGAGCGGACCGTCAGCCATATATGAAAAGCCACGTTCGGCTTCATCAAGCTGAGGTGACGAAACACCGAGGTCAAGAAGTATTCCGTCCACCTTTTCAGATACCAAATCAGGTATATCGCAAAAATCGCCTTTGATAAAATCTACGTTGTTAAATTCAGAAAAGGTCTCACGGCCATATTCAATGGCGCTTATATCACGGTCTATACATATCAGACGCCCGTTTGGCACACGTCGAGCTATTTCGCGCGAATGACCGCCACGCCCGAAGGTGCCGTCTATATATCTACCGTCAGGCTTTATATTGAGCATTTCTATACACTCAGAGAGCATTACGGGAAAATGTAGCTCTCCCATGTTATATACCCGCCTCATCCATAACATCGGCAATATAATCAGGTGTAAGGTTCTGAGCATTCCACTCAGTTTCATCCCATATTTCTATATGGTCAATCATGCCGACAATAACAAGATTTTTACTCAAACTTGCATATTCGCGGAGTTTTTGAGGCACAAGAACTCTGCCCTGCCCATCAAGCTCCATATCCTGAGATGGAGCCACAAAAAAGAGCTGAAGCTCGCGTGATTTGCGAGTAGGCAGAGATTTTATTTTCTCTTCAAAAAGGTTCCACTCCGAGAGCGGATATGCCGCAAGGCATTTGCCAAGACCTTTTGTAAGGACGAAGCTGCACCCAAGCTCCGTACGGAATTTTGACGGAATAAACAGCCTTCCTTTTTCATCTATAACGTGTGCGTACTCGCCTCTCACAGCCTCACCTCCACTCTTAAACCACTTTGCACCACCATGTATTTCTATTATAAACATAACAAACACAAAAATCAATACCTATTTTAAAATTTTATTACATTTTTTCATGTTTTTTTGTAATCATACTGAAACATCGTGAGGTTTTCCACAGTTTCACAAGTTTTATCCACAGAAAAGCAGTGGTGCAAAGTGGTTTGATATGACAAAGCACATCCAAGCAAACCATTTTCAGGCCAAAATTTACATCTTATTCATTGACTTTTCCACATCGCAATGATAACTTATATAGTGGAAAATAGCAAAACCCAGAACACATGTGACCAACGGAGGCAGCCTATGAGTTCACCAATTTACAGCATTAACGAAAACGACAAAAAGTTGCTTCAAAGTTTTTTTAGCAATAACGAAAAAGCATTTGAAATGCACCAAACCATAGAGAGTTTCGCAAAACTCATGGCTTATTATAAATGTGCAATGATGGAAGTAGAAACCAAATTCAACGTATTAAACGAAGAATTCTCATTACAATATGACCGCAATCCGATAAGCGGAATAAAAAGCCGATTGAAGCGACTCGACAGCATTGTACAAAAACTGATCAATGATAAAAAGCCGCTTTCTCTCGCATCTGTAGAAGAAAACCTCAACGATGTGGCAGGAATTCGGGTTGTATGTTCATTCGTCCACGATGTATATATGTTAGCAGACGCGCTGCTTTCTCAAGATGATGTTACTCTTATAAAAATGAAAGACTACATAAAAAGCCCGAAAGAAAATGGCTACAGAAGCCTTCACCTAATCATTTCAATACCAATTTTTCTTCTTCATGAGAAGAAAAAAATGAAAGTCGAAATTCAACTTCGGACAATAGCAATGGACTCATGGGCGGCTTTGGAGCACCAACTTAAATACAAAAAAGAAACAGTGTTTACAGATGAAATGGTAAGAGACCTGTTTCTCTGCTCACAACTCAGCACAGAACTCGACCTGCGAATGGACAAACTCCGCAAAGAAACTGGTATATAGCAAAAACCGCGATGTGTTTTCACATCGCGGTTTTTTGATAAAAAACACGGAAGACGAAAAACTCTTCCGCGTTTTGTGTTTTTTAATTAGTCTACGAGAGCTGCGCTATCGGGCTCGATGTAGAGTGTAGCGTTATCATGTGTGCGAAGAATTGTTGCCGGGCACTTCTCGTTAATCTCTGTGTTGTAGATTGTGTCATGTACAGCCTGAGCCTTAGTTGCAGCCGGAACCATGCAGAAAACATATGTCGGGCGCATAAGAGCCGGAACTGTGAGAGAAAGCGCATGTGTCGGAACATCATCAATCTTCTCAAAGCAGCCGTCGTTTACCTGCTGATTGCGGCAAACCTGGTCGAGCTGAACAACCTTAACGAGCTTCGGGTCGTTAAAGTCAGCAACAGGCGGGTCATTAAATGCGATATGACCGTTCTCACCGATACCCATGCAAACAATATCTGTCGGGTTATCAGCAAGAAGCTTCGAGTAACGCTCGCACTCTGCCTCAGGGTCCTTAGCAGAGCAATCAAGATAGTTTACAGACTTAAACGGAACCTGGCCAAAAAGTCTGTCACGGAGGAAGTTACCGAAGCCCTGCGGTGCATCAGCAGAAAGGCCTATGTACTCATCCATATGGAATGCATTGATGCGTGTGTAGTCAATGCTCTTGTCATTCTTAAGAGTTTCGAGGAACTCGTTCTGTGACGGAGCAGCAGCGAAAATCATGTTGATTTCGTCTTTCTCTGCAAGAAGTTTTTTAATTGTAGCTACAACATCAGCAGCAGCAACAGCGCCGAGCTCAGCGCGAGACTCGCACTTCTTAACCAACATTTTGTCTACTTTCATTTCTTTGACCATTTGTTTCAACTCCTAATATATTTTAGTCATTATTTACTATAATATATGCAAATTGCGCCAATGTCAAGTTCAAACTTGCATTTTTACATATTTTTAAGCGTCAAGTGATACCCATGTGCATCGTCTTACCCGAGAGGCATCTACAGGCTTTACGAGAAAGACATCAGAATACGCGCCCTTAAGATACCTTCTTGCGGCTTCCGCACCGTCTTTCCGGTCAAAAATCCCGAACACAGCGCTCCCGCTACCCGTCATTGCTGCTGCAAGTGCCCCACTTTCAAGCAGAATCCCTTTAATTTTTGAAACATCCGGAATTTCTGCGGAAACCGGTAGTTCAAACACATTATATACAGCATCAGATATGGCCGTTAGGTCTCCGCGCTCTATAGCGCGAACCATCGCCTTGGTATCGGGATGTTTAGGTATCGGCTTGTTGTCAATTTCTTCAAACACAGCCTTTGTAGACATTCCTCTGCGAGGTTTCGCAACCACTATAAAACAGTCGCAAAGAGGAGAAATCTCCGTCAGGTCTTCTCCTCGAGCCCGAGCCACAGACGTTCCTCCCACAAGGCAAAACGGGATATCCGCTCCAACGCTGACACCAATCTCACATAGCTCATTATCAGTAAGCGGAAAACCGTTAAGCTCATTCAGCAACCGCAGCACCGCCGCCCCATCAGCGCTACCGCCCGCCATACCGGCGCTCGACGGTATGCGTTTTTCAACAGCAATATGAACGCCACCACAGTCAATACCCGTCGCCGTCATAAAGGCGCGTGCAGCTTTGACAACAATATTCCTGTCATCATTAGGAATATGTCTAACATTCGAAATCGCCGTCACGTCGCCGCCACAACCAATCCTTACAGCAATAGAGTCATGTAGTGATATGCTTTGCATTATCATTTCAAGGTCATGATACCCGTCTTCACGACGCGAAAGTACGTCAAGAGTCAGATTAAGCTTTGCATACGCCTTTGCAAATCCATATTTCATACGCTACTTCCTCTTTTTAAATTTCGCAAAACGCTCTATCTTTATAGCCCGCGCAGGGCACATTTCCTGACAACAATAGCAGCGTATACATTTTTTATAGTTTATGTGAGCCTTGCCACCCTTTATGGTTATCGTAGACTCCGGGCAAGAACGAGCGCACTCTCCACACCCCACACATTTGCCGAAAAGCACATTCGGATATGCGGCAAAGAAGCGTTCTGCATACCCTCTTACCGCACCCGGCAATATTGCGAGAAACGTTCTCGGTTCGCGTTTGTACGCAGGTTCAAAGCTCGTCCGAAACTCAGATATAGAAGCACCGCAGAGCTCTATTTCCCCGACCAGACCACGTTTTATTGCAGTTGTGTGTACATATGATTTTTCTCGGTCAAGCCCCATAATTTCCATAGCCGCAAGGTCAGCGGCATATGGGTTGCCCGACGCAACAATTACACCTGCCTGTTTAGGGCTTCCGCCCGAAGGGCCTGCTCCCTCCATACCGACAACTCCGTCGATAATTGAAAAATCAGGGCGCACTCCCTCACACAGGTCAACAAGCATTTCACAGAATGCCTTCTTGTCGGGGAACCTGCTGTGCATGCCCGCCTTTAAAAGACCTGGGATAACACCAAACATATTCTTAACCGCTCCGGTATAATACGCAAAGCCATGTGTCTTCATTTTGGCGGCAGAAATTATAAAATCTGCTCGCTGAACCGGCGAAATCACCTGTGCTTTTTTAATTCTCACACCCTCCGGAATACTGCGCTCAAACGACGAAGTGTCAAAATTGAGTTCTGCACCCGTGTTCTCCGCAACGCGCTTCATCCCACTGACAGCATACAGCTTCTTGAGTACATCTTCAGTATATATACCTCCACAGCTGTCGGCAATCTCAACCCTGCACCCGGCGGCAATAAACTCACGAGCAAGAGCCTCTACAACGCTCGGATGGGTGGTTACAGCCTTATCCGGTGTGCTCGACATAAGGAGGTTGGCTTTTATAAGAACGCGCTTACCACCCGCAAGCGCGACCGCACCTCCGAAAGATTCAAGCGCATCATGGACCGCAGTCTCCACCTTTTCTTTTGTATAATCCTCACATGGTGCAAGATAAACGCGACTTTCCACAAAATCACCTCATTAAAGCGAACCCACAAATTCCTCTATTCTATCTAAAGCCTTTGCGATATTCTTCATCGAAGCGGCATAGCAGCAGCGTACAAAACCCTCGCCGCTATCGCCAAATGCGTTGCCCGGAATTACAGCCACGCTCTTTTCTTTAAGCAAGCGCGTGCTGAATTCCTCAGAAGAAAGCCCCGTTGACTTTATAGACGGGAACATATAAAATGCACCGTCAGGGCTTGCACACGTCAGCCCTATCGCATTGAAGCGTTCACACATAAATCTGCGACGCTGGTTATACTCCTCACGCATGTGCTCAATATCAGCATCTCCGTTATTAAGTGCCTCTACGGCAGCAAACTGAGCCGTAGTCGGAGCAGACATGATTGCATACTGGTGAATACGTGTCATAACCTTAACAATCTCACGCGGACCGCAAGCATACCCAAGCCTCCACCCTGTCATAGCATATGATTTAGAAAAACCATTGACAACCACAGTGCGCTCACGCATACCTTCAACAGACGCAATCGAAATGTGGTCACCTGCATATGTAAGCTCAGAATATATCTCATCGGATATTACCATAATATTGTGCTTTACTATAACCTCGGCAAGTGCCTCAAGCTCTTCTTTGTTAAGTATTGCGCCCGTAGGGTTATTAGGATACGGCAAAACAAGAAGTTTTGTCTTAGGTGTTATAACACTCTCAAGCTTTTCGGGCGTGAGTTTAAAATCCTCTTCCGCCGTAGTTGCGACATGAACAGGCACACCGCTCGCAAGAGTCGCAATAGGGCCATAGCAAACAAACGACGGTTCAGGGACAATAACCTCATCTCCGGGATTTATAAGCGCACGCATAGCGAGGTCAATCGCCTCACTGCCGCCAACCGTCACAACAACCTCATCCTCAGGAGCATATTTCAAAGAAAACGAACGATTCATGTAATTAGAAATTGCACGGCGCAGTTCCATAGTACCGGCATTTGGCGTATAGTATGTGTACCCCTTTTCAAGCGATGAAATTCCGGCGTCACGTATATGCCACGGTGTTACAAAATCAGGCTCACCTATCCCGAGTGAGATTACATCCGTGCCGTCTATCAAATCGAAAAACTTGCGTATCCCCGAGGGCTTCAGGCCCGTCGCACGGGAAGAAAGTATTGTACTGTAATCCATGATAATTAACCCTCTCTCGACATCAGAATGCGTAGCCGCGTTCCTGATCCATTTCTGTGTTCTTGTATATTACGCCCTTGTCTTTAAACTTTTTAAGGACAAAATGAGTAGCTGTGCTTGTAACATACTCAAGCGGCGCAATCTTTTCAGAAACGAAACACGCAACCTCGCGAAGTGATTTGCCGTTTACGGTAACAGCTATATCATACGCGCCTGACATCAAGTAAACGCTGTCAACCTCGTCATACTGGCTCATGCGCTCAGCAAACCTCTCAAAGCCTTTCCCTTGCTGAGGGATAACCTTTATCTCAATAAGCGCAGTAACGCCGTCGCCGCCAACCTTATCCCAATCGACAAAGGTTTTATATCCCGCAATAACATCTTTTTCTTCGAGCATTTTTATTTTACCGGAAACCTCTGCCTCATCAACCCCCAAAGCCAGGGCTATTTGTTTCGCTGTCATTTTTGCGTCTTGTTCAAGAAGTTCCAGAATAGCTTTCTCCATAGCACACTTCTCCTTTTACTCATATAATTATGTATTATACTAAATTTATCACTTTCTTTCAATAGATTTTTCATTTTTTCCGAACTTGCAAAACATAATAATATAGTATAAAATAGTAATACAATCGTCTGGAGATACAAAGCGAAAGGAGTGTTGATATATGGACAAACAGCATCGCACATTTTTCTTTCTCTCTATAGCTGTAATCAGCAGTCTTGCTCTTGTGCTCTTTCTGCTGTTTATCCCCGACATGTCCGCAACACTCATAAACACGGTGCCCGAATATCCTCCTGAGATTTCAACCATAAACGAAGACGAAACCCCCGGCGCAAATGCCGTAACTGTAGACAGAACCAACGTAAAAAACATAGTTGCTGCAATGTCACGTCCAACAGAATACTTCTCAGCCACACAAAGCGTACTCTCTCATTCATCAGGCAGCGCAACCTATTCAAGACAAAAGTGGGTAAAGGGCGACCTTTCACGCGTGGATATAATATACGCCTCACAACAAGTTGCGCACACTCATTATGTATACACAAAAGACCACGTTTTTGTATGGCGACAAAACGATTCTAATTACTACAAAACATCGCGCGGCAGTTTCGAGCCGGATGATGCTCAAATGATGATGTCATATGAGGACATTCTTCTGACAAAGGACGAAGATATAATCACCGCACAAATCACTATGTACGACAGCATTCCGTGCATTTATGCAGAAACGAAAAGTTCCGTAACCGGGTATACACACCGATACTGGATATCTTACGCAACAGGCCTCCTCGTTTACGGACAGACCCTTGATAAAGTCGGTACGGTAGTATACTCAATAACATCCACACAAACTGACATTTCCCCGCAAAACATTGATGTTTTCCGTCTTCCCGACGGCAAGCTCCCAACTGAATAATTAAAATCGGACAGCGCTGCTGTCCGATTTTTTTATATTCCGAAAATAACAACCAGGGCAATAATTATAATGCGTTCTTCATCGTCTACATCCAGTAGAAGCAGCAATAGCAACACAAGAGGAACCATACCCATTTTTTCAACATCAATCCCGTGAAGAAGCCGCTTTAAATCAAATCTCTCACGAGGTTTCTTTTTGGGCAAATCATAACTCTCCGTTTCATGGACGCAACTCTTTTCACTCTCACACCTGACATCTCTGTAAAGCTCAGAAAACATTTCCGAATCGCATGGCATATATTTATTATACACGAGCGCTTCCCCCTATTTCAAAAAATCACGAAACAAACTCTTTGCAACATGCGAAAGTTTAACTATGTGTATCGCACGGTCTATGTGAAAGCTGTCCTCGTCTTTTAAATACGGTCTTATTGCACCAAGCAGACGTATACGTCTGTCTCCATCGGCGTTGTAGTTGCCGAGAAGCTCCATGATTTTTGAAATCATAGCGGGGTCAAAACCTCCTGCCGATTGTTCGGGTATCGGTAACGAAATCGGCGGACTTTCTTGCGGAGTTTCCTCTTTTTCAGAGCTCGCTCCAAACATTTTTACAACATCCATTATCTTGCTCATACTTTCCGGCGAGGACATAACACTTTCTATAATATTTTCAAGTTCTGCCATAAGAGACCTCCACAACCGCTAATCGTTATTTCTGCGCATCCCGCATAAGGTCAGAAAGAAGCTGTTTGCCCTCGTCCGTCTCTGATATAGATGAAATTATACTTTGCACTCCGCTCATATCGCCGCTCTTTGCGCCGCTCGCAGCCCTTTTTACACGCTCTCCGCCATCAGAAAGAAGGGACGCAAGGATTTTCTTCCCACTGTCGGTCGAAAAAAGCCTTATGAGCTTTTCAAAATTCATACCGCCCTTGCCACCCACTGTATCCGTAAGGCTTTTAGCAAGCCCTTCAAGCTCATTTCCCATAGCAATACCTCCATAGCAAAATTATATCTGTAGTATCTTATTCAAAAACGCATCAATCTGTGCAACACAAAGAAAAAAGGACACGTTTTTACGTGTCCCTTTTCTTATTATTTATTTCTTCTATCATTTCGAGCAATTCTGCCTTTTCGAACAGATATTTATTATCGCAAAAACTGCAGGCAACCTCGGCCTGGCCATCCTCCTCGGCGATGTTTGAAAGCTCTTCCTCGCCGATTGACATAACAACGCCGCGGGTACGCTCTCTTGAGCAAGTGCATCTGTACCCAACCTCGGCTTCATCAAGGATTTCTATTTCAAAACCCTGAAGTGTGGTTTCGAGCATTTCTTCAAGGCTCATGCCCTCATCCAGGCATTCAGTAACAGCTCTCGCTTTTTTTATACATTCTTCAAGGCGGTCTATCTCATCATCATAGACACCGGGAAGGAGCTGAATGATATATCCCCCCGCGGCTTTTATACTCCAATCGCGGTCAACCAGAACACCGAGCGCACACACCGACGGTATCTGCTCGCTCGTCGCAAGGTATGCCGTAATATCCTCGGCGATCTCACCGCTGACAAGCTCAACCTGCCCAACATACGGTTCCTTAAGCCCCAAATCCTTTATTATGGTTAGTGTACCGTTTTTGCCCACGCCACCCGAAACATCTATCTTACGGTCTTTCTCGCGAATAGGCAAATCGGCATCAGGATTTTTACAGTACCCGCGCACATACCCACTGCTGTCTGACACAGCAACGATTGAACCAACAGGCCCATCTGCATCTATTCTGACAGTTATTGAGTTATCCTCTCCCTTCAAGTCGTTACCGAGAAGAGATGCCGCTATAAGTGTTCTGCCGAGAGCTGCAGAAGTTAAAGGTGTGAGGTCGTGAAATTCCCGAGCTTTTTCCACCGTCTCACGGCCAGTCATTGCAAGTATTTTTATTGCGCCGTCACAAGTTACAGCGCGAATTATTCTATCAGCCATTGTATCCTCCGCATTTTTCCTTTTGTTCCATAATATTTTAACATTGCGGAGTTTGAAAGTAAAGATATTTTATTTACAGTTTCTTAATTTTCATGTTATAATCCGTACATAAACTTGTGATAAACTGTAACAGCAAAATATAATTGGAGGGAATTTTGATGAAATTAACACTTCCCAAACTCTCAAGAAAAAAGTTAATCGGAATCATTGCCGCAACTCTTGCCGCTATGCTTCTTCTAATATCGAGCTTAGGCTCTTGCGAAAAAAACTCCGCAGAAGTCTCGGCAGAATATGAGCCTCATACCGTCAAGCGCGAAGACATTACAGTTTCTGTGACGGGTAGCGGTACAGTAGAGCCTATAGAGCAGTATGAAATACAATCCATCGTTACAGGCGATATTTTAGAGGACTATGTAACGCTCGGCACAGAAGTTAAGGAGAACGACATTCTCTACGTCATCGACTCAGCATCTGCCGAGAACAGTTTAGAGCGCTCAGAGGCAAGCTACGAGCAACAACTAATATCATACAACGACAAAGTAAAAGACTACAACAAGGCGCAAGCAAATAGAAGCATTTATGCTCCGTCAACAGGTGTTATCACCGAGCTGTATGTAGAAAACGGCGATTCAGTAAACGCAGGAACAAAGCTTGCCGTAATTGAAAACTCAGCCTCGCTCACGGTCAGAGTTCCGTTTCTTGCGGCAAATGCCAGAAATATACACAAAAACCAGAGCGCAACGGTTTATTTTGACGACAGAAACGAATCACACACAGGCTATGTATCCCACGTCACAACAGGTACATATGTAACAAGTGCCGGTGCGATAGTATCAGACATTGAAATCACTTTCAAAAACCCCGGCGCGATACTTGCAGGCGAAACAGTAACGGCAACAGTAGGAAGCTATGCCTGCAATGACTACGGCTCAGTACAGGCAACCTCAACAAAAACCATTACCGCCGAGGTGTCAGGTGACATTGCAAATCTGAACTACTCCAAAGGTGACCAAATAACAGGCGGCAACCTTCTGCTGAACATAACGGATGATTCATCGCGTTCAGACCTGCGCTCAAGCGAGCTTGCGCTCAAAAACGCAAAGCTTTCACTCGACGACCAGATAGAAAAGCTCGATGACTACACAATCCGCTCTCCCATCTCCGGAACAGTAATTTCGAAAACAATGAAAGGGGGCGACACGCTTGACGGCAACAAGTCATCGCTTGCGATAGTCGCCGATATGTCAAAGCTTACATTTGATATATCGGTTGATGAACTCTACATACAAAACATCGAAGTCGGCCAGACCGTTACAATAACGGCAGATGCGCTTCCAAACCGTACATTTGAGGGTGTTGTTGATACCGTCAGCATTATAGGAACGGCGACAAGCGGCGTTACGGTTTACCCCGTCACGGTTGTTATTTCGGAATACGAAGGCCTGCTCCCGGGCATGAATGTCGATGCAGAGATTGTAATAAGCAACGCATCCGATGTTCTGACAGTACCTGTTAACGCAGTTTCACGCGGCAACCTCGTTCTTGTAAAAGATGATGTCACTATCGAAAGCGACAAAGAAAACGCTCTTACGCGTATGCCGGACGCTCCCGATGGGTACAAATATGCAGTCGTTGAAACAGGCGTTGCCAATGATGATTATGTCGAAATTGTCTCAGGTCTTTCCGAGGGCGATGTAATATACGTAACAGTTATAAAAAACACCTCCACACAAGCATCTGCCTTCGGAATGGGCATGGGCGGCGGTATGGGCAGAGGTATGCCTGCAGGCGGCATGAGCGGTATGCCATCAGGCATCCGTAGTGGTGCTATGGGTGGTGGCATGCGATGATAGAACTTCTGGACGTTTACAAAATTTATGACGAGGGCGAAAACGAAGTCCGTGCTCTCGACGGGGTTACCTTCCGTATTGCAGAGGGTGAGTTTGTCGCCATAGTCGGAAAGTCCGGTTCAGGCAAATCTACCTGCATGAACATCATAGGCGCACTTGATGTCCCTACCCGTGGCACATACAAGCTTAACGGAACTGATGTTTCAACGCTGACCGACAACGAGCTTGCAACTATAAGAAACAAAACTCTCGGCTTTATCTTTCAACAATATAACCTTATATCAAAAAGCAATATATACGAAAACGTTGAGCTGCCTTTAATTTATCAGGGCGTGCCCTCATCAAAAAGAAAAGAGATGGTTATTGCATCGCTTGAGCGAGTCGGGCTTGCAGACAGAGCCCGTCATATGCCAAACCAGCTCTCAGGTGGGCAACAGCAACGTGTATCTATTGCACGTGCTCTCGCCGCAAACCCACCCGTAATACTGGCCGATGAGCCCACAGGCGCGCTCGACTCAAAAACAGGCAAGGATGTTATGAAGTTCCTTATGCGCCTCAATGAGGACGGTAAAACCATCATACTAATAACTCATGACAACAGCATCGCAGAATGTGCAAAGCGTATTATACGCATCCATGACGGAAAAGTTATATCAGACGAACCAAATGTCCCAAAGCCTGAAAACCTTGAGTAGCGCGGAGGTAAATCTATGAATATACAACAATGTTTAAAGCTCGCGCTAAAGAGTATCTCGGGCAACAAGATGCGCTCATTTCTCACAATGCTGGGTGTTATCATAGGCATTGCATCCGTTATAACACTCGTAAGTGTTGTTCAGGGCTTTTCGGACGATATGGTATCTGCTTTTGACTCAATCGGTACAAACAATATTACGGTCACCCTCACCGGGCGTGGCGGTAACATGAACATAAAGCCCGAAGAAATGCTTGAGCTTGCAGATGACAACCCTGAATTATTTACAAACGTCAGCCCGACTGTTAATATTAACGGTGCAACAGTCAAATACGGTTCAACAAACATCACATCTGTCATTTACGGCGGAAACGAGGAGTTTGCCGAGATTAAAGACTACGCCGTCTCAAACGGAAGATTTATCTCATACATCGACACTAGCAACCGAAATTATGTATGCGTTATAGGAACATATGTCGCAAACGAGCTTTTCGGAACAGGCGACCCCATCGGAAAAATTCTGAAGATAAACGGCTCGGCATATACGATAATCGGGCTTCTTGAAGAAGAAGGCGACAGCACTGAGACCAGCGCAGACAATATGGTTATTATCCCATACTCTGCGGCTTCACGCCTGGCAAGGAACGCAACAATTTCAAGCTATACATACGTTGCATCGGACTCATCGACCATCGAGCCTGCAAAAGAAGTGCTCGAGGATTATCTGTATGATGTTTTTGAAGACGAAGATGCATATAACATATCAAACCTCTCGCAGCTTGTAGACAGCATCACAGAGCTTACTGACACGCTTGCACTTGTACTTGCCGGAATCGCGGCAATTTCGCTTCTTGTTGGCGGAATAGGAATAATGAATATTATGCTTGTCTCCGTCACTGAGCGCACACGCGAAATAGGCATACGCAAGGCAATCGGAGGGAAACGGCGTGACATTCTCTCTCAATTCGTAATAGAGGCAATTATCACGAGCGGCCTCGGCGGAGTTATAGGAATAATCGTCGGTGCTGTTTTATCCACAATACTCGCAAGCGTTCTCGGAGTTTCGGGGGGCGTTTCCGTCTCGGCGATTATCCTCTCCTTCTCCGTTTCCGTCCTTATCGGAATTCTTTTCGGATACTTCCCGGCGGCAAAAGCGTCAAAGCTAAACCCGATTGACGCTTTGCGTCACGACTGATAAATCAAGGGGGCAAATGAATTATGAAAAAGTTTATCTCACTCATCCTTACAGCAATCACGCTTATGTCATTTACAGCTCCTGCCATAGCTTCAAACCTCCCGGCAGACGATGACATTGAGACAATACTCGATGTCATGGGCATTATGACATATGATGCAAAAGGTAATTTTAACGAAGGCCAGTACGTAACACGCGCAGCACTTGCAAAGATTCTCGTCACCTCGTCACAATACAAAGGTGCTGCAACGGCGACCTCCAGAATATCACCGTTTGCAGACGTAATGTACACACACTGGGGCGCGCCTTACATAAGCGTTGCATCTAAAAACAAGTTCATGACCGGGTATTCAGACGGGTCCTTCCGCCCGGACAAAAGCATTCTCTACGAGGAGGCTCTAAGCGCAATGCTCAGACTTCTCGGCTACACAAGCGCTGACTATACCGGCGCATACCCTGCAGGGCAGATTGCGAAAGCTTCTGACATCGGTCTTTCAGATGGCGTTAATATCTCTGCGGGAAGCTCTATCCAAAGAAGTGAAATGGCAAAACTCATATATAATATGCTTAATACACCCGCCAAGGGCGAAACAAAAATCTATGCACAAACACTTGGCTATACACCATCAAGCGAGATGCTCACAATCGGAGATGTGCTTGAAGACAATGTTACGGGACCTGTAACAGTAAAGGCAGGAACAATTTCTTCGCTCGGTCTTTCTTCTCCGAGAGTTTACAGAAACGGCAGTACCGCACCCCTCTCAGACATCGACAACTACGACGTAATTTACTACAGCAAAAAGAGCAATGCCATCTGGGCATATTCGCAGAAGGTTTCAGGGCTTCTTGAGGCAATCAACCCCAACAAAGAGACCCCCACATCAGTAACAGTAGCAGGTGTCACATATCAACTCCCATATTATGCGGCGCAACGTGCATTCGGGCTTGACGGGCTCAACGTTGGCGAGACGGTAACCATGCTTCTTGACAAAAACGGCAGTGTGTGTGACGCATATGAGGCAGGCTCACTCTATGAGTCAATAATAGGTGTTGTTACAAATGTATCAGCAAAATCGACAACAGCCTCAGACGGAACAAAGACAAGTGCATACTACGCCACAATCCTCACCCTTGACGGAAGCACCGTAGACATACAGCAACCGAACGACTCGACATCTCTTGTAGGGTATGCAGTAGAAGTAAACTACTCGACCGGCAAAATCCGCGCCTTAACAAACGCTAGTGGCGCTACATCCGGCTATATCAATGCAAATGGATATTTATGGGGAAACACCCCTCTTTCACAAAACATCAAGCTTCTTGAGATGGACGATAACGGAAACATCATTTCACTGAGCCTTTCACGTCTTGATGGTGTAAACCTTAAGTCTGAAAAAGTCCTGCTCATGTCTAAAAACTCATCCGGCGCAATCGACGGACTCATCATCAAGAACGTAACAGGTGACACACATAAGTACGGCATTATCACATCGGTCAACAAGCAGATGTCAAAAGAAGGCACAATCATCTCATACACATACAACTATGACCTCGGCGGAGTGCGCGGCAACGTAGCTCTTAAAACAGTCGGCCTTGATGTAGGTCCATGCGTATTTAAATACAAAGACGGAGAGCTTATTGAGGTAAAGAACCTTACGCGAGCCGACAATATAACACTTATTACTCCGTCATACGTTACACTCAACGGCAATGTAAAACACAAAATCTCTCCGAATGTTCTTGTATACAAGGTCGTTGACGACTCAAAAATCCTGACAACGCTTGACGAGGCAGTATCATATGACGGAACAGTCTGGGCGTTCTACGACAAAATCCAGTCAGAAGGCGGGCTTGTACGAGTAATTTATCTTAAGTAACTATATAAAATAAAAAACTCTGTGCGAAATCATTCGCACAGAGTTTTTTATTTAATTTACTTTGAATAGTAGTTTATAAGGCAACCGGAGAGGATTATGTCGCGCTCCTCACGCGTAAGTGCTGGAAGTCTGAGCGTAATCTCACGGCTTTCTCCGTTCTTTATAAGACGCGCCTTTACCTCTTCGGCATCTCCGAGAAGAATATCGCGGATACCCTCGATGTAGATTAAGTCATTTGCCTCGATTCCGCAGGTATCAGCCTCGTCGAGAACAAACGGAAGCATACCCCAGTTTACAACATTTGAGCGGTAACGCTTTGTTGCATACTCCCTTGCGATATTTGCAACACCTCCGAGAACTCTCTGGCAGGATGCCGCCTGCTCTCGTGCAGACCCGTCGCCGGGTTTGAGCGCAAACACTGCTGTGCCCACGGATGTTTTTGACATATCAATACCTTCTATACCAAACATATCAAGAGCATCTGCATTTCCCTCGCGGCGAGAAAGCTCTGCCGCGTATACAGCCTTTGCACGGCCTACATATTCGGGGTCTTTTCTTGAGAGCGCAAAGCTTGCAAGCTTTATCGGATTAGAACGGTATGATGAAGTTTCTCCCGAAGGAATAAGCTCATCTGTAGTTGTTACCGGGTCATAAATAGCACTTGCTACGGAAATGAGGAGGTTATCCGTCATACCTATCATCTTCGGCCAGTCTGCAATGTTCGGGCCAAACTTAAGCTCATGCTCAGGCTGAGGCTTGCCTACGCCGTAATATATGCGGCTCTTGTAGGGAGTTGCATCATAGCTGTACTTCTCATCCTGCAGGTCAAGCGGGATGTTTTCAAGCTCGAATGCAGACGTAAGCTCTCCGCCGTTGAGCGCAGTAGCAGCAATGGAACGCGCATCCATAAGGGCGACGTATGAAATCTGCCCGTCACCCGGCTTTGAGCCCTCACGGTTCGGGAAGTTGCGCGTTGCATGGCGGATGGAGAGTGCTCCGTTTGCAGGAACATCACCTGCGCCAAAGCACGGGCCGCAGAAGCAAGAGCGAATGCTTACGCCAGATGCTGTAAGGTCGGCAAGTGTGCCGTCACGCATGAGCTCCATCGACATCGGCGAGCTTGCGGGGTATACCGAGAGCCAGAAGGCGCCGTCACCCGTGGTTGCGCCCTTTAAGATATCGCGTACTCGGTGGATGTTCTGGAAAAGACCACCTGAGCAACCGCCGACAAATCCCTGGTCTACATAGAGCTTGCCGTCGCGGATTTTATTAAGAAGCGATACCTTTTTATCATCAATACCGAGCATCTCTTTAGCGTCGCGGTCAACTGTTGAGAGTATGTCGGAAAGATTTTTCTTAAGGTCTGAAATCTTGTATGCATTAGACGGATGGAACGGAAGCGCTATCATCGGCTCAACCTTTGAGAGGTCTACTCTTACAGCGCAGTCATAGTATGCGCCGGAGCCCGGATGAAGCGGCTTGTATTCGTCTGCTCTGCCATGCGTTGTCAAAAAGTCGCATACAGTCTTGTCCGTCTCCCAGATAGAGGACAGGCAGGACGTTTCGGTTGTCATAACATCAATGCCGTTTCTGAAGTCCATGCTTAAGTTTGCAATACCCGGGCCTACAAACTCCATAATCTTATTCTTGACAGCGCCGTCCTTGAATACTGCACCAATTATTGCAAGCGCTATATCCTGAGGGCCGACACCGGGGCGTGGAGCGCCTTCGAGGTATACGCAAACAACCTCGGGGTATGCGATGTTATATGTCTTTGAAAGAAGCTGGCGAGCAAGCTCAGGGCCACCCTCACCTATTGAGATTGAGCCCAATGCACCGTAGCGCGTATGTGAGTCGGAGGCGAGAATCATCTTGCCGCAGCCTGCATATCTCTCACGCATATACTGGTGAATAACCGCCTGATGTGCCGGAACAAATTCACCGCCGTATTTCTTAGCAGCAGAGAGACCGAAGATGTGGTCGTCCTCGTTTATTGTTCCACCAACTGCACAAAGGCTGTTATGGCAGTTTGTGAGCACATACGGAAGCGGGAACTTGTCAAGACCAGATGCACGCGCAGTCTGAATAATGCCGACATATGTAATGTCGTGCGATGCCATAGCATCAAATTTAATTTTGAGCGCACTCATATCATCGGAGGTGTTGTGCTCCTTGAGTATGGAGTACGCCATAGTTTTCTTTTTAGCCTCGCTCGGCGCGTCAAACCCGAGCATACTTGCGTCTTTAATAGAGAGCAGAGAGCCATCCTTTAAATAGACGCCGTTTTTTATTACTGAAACCATTTTTTAACATCCTTTCAAGGGGTCGTACTATTACAGGTAGTTTAATTATAGACCAAAGAACAGTTAAAATCAAGGTAATTTTGAAGTATATTCTTAAGAAGCTGCGGTTCAATTTCTCTGCCGTTTAGAGAAAGTCTTATCAGGCTGTTATCACCGTTTTCTTCCATTGAAAAAACAAGCTTGAGCGTATCGGGAATGAAGCTTGAAGCAAGCAGTGTTCTGCCGCCGAGTTCCACACCACTCTTGCCAAGAAGCTCAATTATTTTTTCCTTTTCTACCGTGATGGAAACCTCAACCTCAGCATTTTTTTGGGCGACAGTCTCCTCACTGCGCCGTGATACCGCAAAAAACACTGTTCCCGCAAGCGCAATCAGCGCAATAACAACCAAAACACCTTTAATTTTTGTATTCATAAGCTCTCCCTCTCAAAATTTTTACTAATATCATCTTTAGACATTTTTTACACCGCTTGTCAGATAAAATAAATGACGGACGGTGAGGCTTGTGTGACAAAAACAATCTATGTTGACGTTCTTTTCCTTATAAATTTTATTATAAACTACCTTATTTTATTCGCATGCGCTAAGGTCGGCGCGGCAAGAATACGGCGGCTGAGGCTACTGTCAGGCGCGCTTATCGGCGCCGTTTACGGAGTTCTGGTATTCTTCCCCCACATTCCGTTTGCTACATCTTTCATTTCAAAGATTACAGTATCCTCAATTATGGTTATTTGTTCGTTTGGTGCAGCTAATCTTCTTAAAATGATTCTCTTGTTTCTTGCGGTATCGCTCGCCTTCGGAGGGGTGGTACTCGCCGCATCACTTCTTGGGCTCGGCAATTTTTTTGAAGTGAGAGACGGAGTCTACTATATACATATTTCAGTTTCTGAACTCCTTTTAAGCTCTGTTTTTGCATATCTCCTGCTCGCTCTTGTCTTCAGGCGTTCTGCCGCGCGCTCAGACAGAAAAACAAGCCGTGTCGACATATATGACGGCACCGCAAAAGTTGAGCTCACAGCGCTTAACGACACAGGAAACACGCTCCGTGACCCTGCGACAAATGCACCTGTTATAATATCGGATTATCTGACACTTCGAGAAATTCTGCCGCATGGTGCAAGGGCTGTACTTGACATAGCATCGCGCGACACGTTTCCGCTCTCACTCGATAAATTATCTGAATTTGGTTCGTTCAAGCTCATCCCATACAAGACGGTAGGTATCCCATTCAAACTTATGCTCGCCTACCGCCCCGAACAGATCTTTTTTGACGGAAAGCTGATACCCGGTGCGCTCATTGCAATAAGCCCTGAACCTGTATCCGACGGCGGAGCATACTCAGCACTAATATAGGAGGAATTCTGTTATGAAATTTAAAATAACCCTTTATAAACTCCTTGCAAGGCTAAACTTAATATCTCCCGCGGCGATTATGTACATATGCGGAAGCGACACTCTGCCCCCACCTCTCTCGCCCGAAGAGGAGGAGTACCTCATGGCGCGGCTTGAGACAGATTCTGAGAATGTACGCCGCACACTTACAGAGCACAACCTACGTCTGGTTGTGTATATTGCGCGCAGGTTTGAAAACACAGGTATTGGAATCGAAGACCTTGTTTCTATCGGCACAATCGGCCTGATCAAGGCAATAAACACCTATAAGCCTGAGAAAAAAATAAAGCTTGCAACATATGCCTCGCGCTGTATTGAAAACGAAATTCTTATGTATCTCAGAAAAAATGCATCACAAAAATCAGAGATTTCGTTTGATGAGCCTCTAAACACCGACTGGGACGGAAACGAGCTTTTATTATCTGACATACTCGGCACAGAACCCGACAGCGTAATACGCCCCATAGAGGACGAAACCGACCGCGAGCTGCTCTTAAACGCGCTTGACAGCCTTTCTGAAAAAGAGCGGATAATAATAAAAATGCGCTTTGGACTTCAGGGTGAGCGAGAAAAAACTCAGAAAGAGGTTGCCGACCTTCTCGGTATATCACAGTCGTATATCTCACGGCTCGAAAAGAGAATAATAGCACGGCTCAAAAGCGAAATTTTGCGACTCTTGTAAAATAATTTAAAAACTACATCCTGCTTTTTATCGTATTAAAAAAACCTCGCAAGGCAATAATGATAACAGTCTTATTGCTTTGGGAGGTTTTTTAATTTTGATACACGGTAAGGTTGAAATATGCGGCGTTAACACGTCGAAATTAAAGGTTCTTTCAGGCGACGAAACATATAACTTGCTAAAAAAATACCGGAGCGGTGATACCTCTGCGCGGGACGAGCTTATATCGGGAAATTTGAGGCTCGTATTAAGCGTAATACAGCGATTTTCAAACCGCGGCGAAATGGTAGATGACTTATTTCAGGTAGGGTGCGTAGGGCTCATCAAAGCAATAGACAACTTTGACATCACATTAGGACTGCGCCTCTCCACATATGCCGTACCCATGGTAATCGGCGAAATCCGCCGCTATCTTCGCGACAACAGTGCAATCCGTGTATCGCGTTCAATGCGCGACACGGCATACCGCGCGTTGCAGACAAAGGAGCGGCTTATGAACGAAACTCAGCGAGAGCCTAGCGTTGAAGAAATTGCAAAGGCTATGGATATGAAGTGTGAGGATGTTGTCTTTGCGCTGGACGGGATTATGGACCCAATTTCGCTCTATGAACCTGTATACTCAGACTCAGGCGGCGATACAATCTGCGTTATGGACCAGGTGGGTGATACAAAGAACACAGACGAGAACTGGCTTGAAAAAATTGCTCTTAAGGAGGCGGTATCGCGCCTTAACGACCGTGAACGGCACATACTGTCTCTTCGTTTCTTTGACGGAAAAACCCAGACCGAGGTGGCAAATGAAATAGGTATAAGCCAGGCGCAGGTTTCTCGCCTTGAAAAAAGCGCTATAGACAGAATAAAAAAACAGTTATAAAAAGAGAAAGGCTGAGAGCAGTCTCTCAGCCTTTTTTACTATTTTCTTCTTAACATAACAGCATATATCGCCGTTGAGAGGATTACTGTTATAACAAGCTCAGGGAGCATATACCCTCCGTTATATAAGAGCGAATAGATCCATACAGGCTGTCCCTCGGGCGCATATACGCCCCAGATAAGGATACCCGTAGCAAAGTGGCAGAGGAAACGGCAAACAACCGCAACCGTTGTGCCAACACCTATTCCTAACAGCTCATTTTTAAAGAGCTTTGATATTGGGTTTACAAGGCATATTACGGTAAATGCAACAACATAATCGAGCGCCACAACCGCGAAAAAATATGCAAGTGTCGCCGTAGGCGGTGCCATAAACCCTACCATCATCTGTATAAGCGAGTATGCAAAGCAGGCAAGCAGCCCCCAACGAAAATCTTTTATACGAGCACACACGAGCACAAGCGGCACCATGCTCCCGAGAGTTACAGATCCGCCCTGTGGCGCCTGATAGATGTAGATAAACGACAACACGGTAGCAAGTGCAACCATAACGGCGCACTCAGTAAGTTTTTTTGTTTTTGTTTGCATAATAAAGATCTCCTTTAAAGTAAAAATCACGCTTTGCGGATTATGCAAAACGTGATTTACGTAAATCAAAATGAAAGCTTTCCTACGTCGGCATTATCCGCATCAGGTTCACGGGTTACGGACAACAACATGCCCGCTCTCAGCCGAGTTGCACTCAGCACCCCTATTCAGTTGTGTGGGCATATTATACACCTAAAACTTTACTGTGTCAAGTCTTCTTAGCAGTTCCATTGTCTTTTCAGGTGCTATGCCGAATGCCGCTATTATTGCTAAATTTAACAACATCAGTAGCGGAATAAGTATTTTGAACTTTGTATGCTTTGTCTTGTGTCGAAATTTCTTCATACCGAAATATGCGCCCACCGCACCGAAAAACACCGCACACAGTATCAGTGTCTTTTCGGGTATACGCCACCTGCCCGTCTTGGCCTTCCACTTATCTATACCGTAGAGCAGAAAAACGCCGATGTTCCACACTACATATGCGACAATCAAATACCTGTTCATAGCTTATCCCCTATCTTGCGCGAAGTTTTCTGAGAATTTCGCCGAAATAGTCCGGCAGCTCCGACTCAAAGTACATTTTCTCATTTGTCCTCGGATGAACAAAGGTTACATTTTTTGAATGAAGACATTGCCCCTCTATCCCAAGCTTGTCGCGTGCACCATACACCCTGTCACCCACAACGGGATGGCCTGTATGCGACATATGCACGCGAATCTGATGCGTTCTGCCCGTTTCGAGAATGCAGGAGACATATGTAAAGCCCGGATAGCGTTCAATTACTGTATAATGCGTGGTTGCAGGCTTTGAATTACTTTCTGTCACAGCCATTTTCTTGCGTTCTGTACGGTGTCTCCCTATAGGTGCAGAGATTGTTCCTGTATCGTCGCGGAGATTCCCTATAACTACCGTGTGATACTCACGCCGGACTGTATGCTCCTTAATCTGTGCGGCAAGGCTGTTATGAGCAACATCGTTTTTTGCAACGAGCATGAGCCCGCTTGTGTCCTTATCAAGCCTGTGGACTATGCCCGGACGCAGTACGCCATTTATCGCAGAAAGCTCCGCTCCGCAGTGAAACATAAGCGCGTTTACAAGCGTTCCGTCCCAGTTGCCTGCCGCAGGGTGAACAACCATTCCCCGCGCCTTATTTATAACAAGCAGGTCACTGTCCTCATAAACAATATCAAGCGGTATATCTTGCGCTACTACGTCTATCTCGCGAGGCTCGGGGATTGTAACTTCAACCTCATCGCCCAAGCGCATCTTATAGTTCTTTTTAAGCGCCAAAACGCCGCCGCCCTCAATGAGGGCCGCTGCGGCGTTTCTTGTAATATCAAGTTTTTCGGCGATAAAGACATCAAGTCTTTTACCTTCATCACAAGCATCTGCCGTAAGGCGAGTTTTATTCATGCTTCTTTTCCGCCTTATCATCATAGAAAAATATTGCATAGATAAAGAAGATCACGGCGCCAACTGTAACACATATATCAGCCACGTTAAACACAGGGAAGTTGATAAGCTCAAAGTCGAACATATCTACCACTGCGCCCCTCAAAACTCTGTCGATAAGATTGCCGAGCGCTCCTGACAGTATGAGTGTTATGCCCCATGTGCCAAGGTTTGACTTTATCTTCTTTGATGCGAGGATATATATCATCGCCAAACACGCAACTATAGGAATAATTATAAGGATAGCAGTCCTTCCCTGAAGCATCGAGAACGCGGCACCCGTATTCTCAACATAACGAAGGTTAAACACTCCGTCAATTATTGAAATTTTGCTTATCGGTTGAAGGCTGCTTACTGCCCAGAGCTTTGTAGCTTGGTCAAGTGCTGTGAGAAGTATTACAGTCAAAAACTGAAGTATCAACAACTTATCCGTCTACTCCTTAACAACAGCTGTGCAGCGCGGGCAGAGCTCAGGATGGTCTGCATCTGTGCCTGCATTCTCAGAGAATGTCCAGCAACGCGGGCACTTTACGCCGGATGCCTTAGAAATCTTAACTTCAATATCCTCAAGAGTTGTTCCAAGCGAGTCATTCTTCTTTACTTCAACCGCAGAAACGATAAAGAGCTTGGGAAGCTCAGGTTGAGCATTAATGAAGTCATACTCCTCGCCGTTTGCAAAAATCTCTACCTTTGCTTCAAGAGACTTGCCTATTTCTTTAGCAGCACGGGCTTCTTCGAGCGAGCGGTTTACACGGTCGCGGAGAGCCTGGACCTTTTCCCACTTCTGCTCAAGTTCTGCGTCAAGAACAGCTTCGTCCACCTTCGGCATGTCGTTGAGCATTGCATTCTCAAGGCGTACGCCGTCATGATGAGGCATTGCCTTCCAGATTTCATCGCTTGTGAATGCGAGAATCGGGCAAAGAATTCGTACGAGTGAGTCAAGAATGTGGTAGATAACAGTCTGTGCGCCACGGCGGGATTCGCTTTCAACACCGTCGCAGTAGAGCCTGTCTTTAATAACGTCGAGATAGAAGTTTGACATATCTACAACACAGAAGTTGTGTACAGCGTGAACAACCGTATAGAACTCATACTTATCATACGCATCAAGACAACGCTTGATAAGTGTATTAAGGCGCGAAAGTGCCCATCTGTCCATCTCGCAAAGCTCATTTGCCGGAACACATCTGTTCGGGTCAAAGCCGTCGAGATTTCCGAGAATATATCTCGATGTATTTCTTATCTTAAGGTATGTGTCTGAGAGTTGCTTGAATATCGCATCAGAGCATCTCATATCCTGGCGGTAATCTGCAGATGCCGCCCAGAGGCGAAGAACGTCTGCGCCGTATTTTTCAATAATTTCCTCAGGGGCAACACCGTTGCCGAGCGACTTATGCATAGCCTTACCCTCGCCGTCAACAGTCCAGCCATGGGTAAGAACCTGACGATACGGAGCCTCGCCGCGAAGCGCAACAGCCGTGAGAAGAGATGACTGGAACCAACCGCGATACTGGTCTGCACCTTCAAGGTAAAGGTCTGCCGGCCAGCATTTCGGAGAGTCAAGCTCCATTGAAGCGATGTGGGTAGAGCCGGAGTCAAACCAACCATCAAGCGTATCGGTTTCTTTTGTGAAGTGAGTGCCGCCGCAATGTGGGCAGACATAGCCCTCGGGCATGAGCTCTGAGACTTCCATCTCAAACCATGCATTTGAGCCGCGCTCGCCGAATATTTTAGCTATTTTCTCTATTGTTGCATCGTCGCATATCGGCTTTTTACAATCCTCGCAATAGAAAACAGGAATCGGGAGACCCCAATGACGCTGACGTGAAATACACCAGTCTGCACGCTCGCGTACCATTGATACAATACGGTCATAGCCCCACTCAGGGAACCACTGTACTTTACCGCAAGCCTTTACAGCCTCGTCCTTAAACGCATCTACCGAGCAGAACCACTGGTCTGTTGCGCGGAAAATTATCGGGCCCTTACATCTCCAGCAATGCGGATAGCTGTGAACAATATCCTCTGATGCAAAAAGCGCACCGGATTCTTTCATATCTGCAAGTATTGCAGGGTTAGACTCATCTGTTGTCATGCCTGCATACTTTCCTGCATAATCGGTATGGCGGCCGCTGTCGTCAACCGGAACAACCATTTCCATGCCATATCTGCGGCAGGTCTGGTAGTCGTCGGCACCAAAGCCCGGAGCTGTATGAACGCAACCTGTACCTGACTCCATAGTTACATAGTCTGCAAGGAGAAGACGCGATGTCTTTGGCAGGAACGGGTGGTCTGCAAGCATATTCTCAAAGAATGCGCCCGGGTGATGGTCAATGACCTCAAAGCTGTCAAAGCCACCGATTTTCATAACCTTTCCGGCAAGAGCTTCTGCCATGATGTAGTTCTCGCCATTAGGTGCCTTTACAATTACATATTCCTCAGACGGGTTCATCGCAATAGCGAGGTTTCCGGGAAGCGTCCAGATTGTAGTTGTCCATATTACAAAATATGTCTTTGAAAGGTCGATACCCGAGAGTTTTCCGAGGTCATCGTTTACCTTGAATTTGACGTAAACGGTTGTACACGGGTCGTCTTTATATTCAATCTCTGCCTCTGCAAGCGCAGTCTCGTCCTTCGGGCACCAGTAAACAGGCTTAAGCCCCTTATAGATATAGCCCTTCTTATACATTTCA
Source organism: Eubacteriales bacterium (assembly GCA_045586595.1). GTDB lineage: Bacteria > Bacillota > Clostridia > Oscillospirales > JAAYXM01 > SIG480. The sequence continues at coordinate 38,144 of JAZNAQ010000015.1, forward strand.
CCGAAGATTTTAACCTCTTCAGCCTCAAACTTCGGGTCCATTGTAAGGTAAGGGTTTTCCCAGTCGCCGAGTGCACCGAGGCGTTTGAACTGGCCGCGCTGAACATCGACAAACTTTTCCGCAAATTCCTTACATGCCGTGCGGAACTCCGGAATTGACATATGCTTGCGGTCGAGCTTGTTCTGCTTGATAATAGCAGACTCAATGGGCATGCCGTGGTTGTCCCAGCCCGGTGTGTACGGAGCTGAGAAGCCTGCCATATTTTTGTATCTTACGATAAAGTCTTTAAGGCACTTATTCATCGCTGTGCCCATATGTATGCTTCCGTTAGAGAACGGAGGGCCATCGTGGAGGATAAACTGGGGCCTCCCCGCGTTTTTCTCCATAAGCTTTTCATAAAGTTTGTCGTTTTCCCATGCAGCGAGCATATCAGGCTCGCGTTTTGGAAGACCTGCACGCATCGGAAACTCGGTCCTCGGCAGGTTTATTGTGCTGTTATAATCCTGAGACATTATAAGTAACTCCCTCTTGCTGTATCGTTATTTTAGTCTTCGTTTTTTATATCATAATCTGTGCCGAATCTGAGGTTTTCAAACTCAACGCGGCGACGCTTTACAGGCTTTTCAGCCTCTGCCTCAAGCGCGTTCATTTCCTCCTCGGTGGGCACATTCTTGTTTTCGAATGAAATTGTGTCGGACACCTTTTTCATATCGGCATCCTCGTCTGCACTGTTCTGTACAGGCGCGGCTGCAGCCGCCTTGCGAGCAAGTTCTTCCTCCTCAAGCCTTACCTTTTCATCAAGAGACTTTGCAATCTCGTCGATTGTGTCAGTCATCTTTGAATCCGGCTCTGCCGGAGTTTCAACCGCCGGAGCAACAGCATCTTTAATGGCGACGAACTTCTCACTCTCTGCCTTAAACATGGCTGTTATGTTGTCTATAAACTCAGCGGTTGCTGCCTTTGCATCGGCAAGCTTTCTTTCTTCTGCCGCAACAAGCGCAGTAAGTTCCTTTACTCGAGCTTTTGCGTCATCGCTTGCATTGGCGAGCATTTCCTTGCTCTTTTTCTCTGCCTCGGCAACCATATCATTTGCCATATTCTGTGCAGTGATGAGAGCTTTGCGCATAGCCTCATCTACACTTCTGTAGTCCTCTACTGTATCGGCAAGAAGCTTAAGTTTCTTTTTGAGCATTGTGTTTTCTTTAAAGAGCGTTGTATAGTCCTCACTGAGGGCTGCAAATGTCTTATCAACATCGCCCATATCATATCCGCCGAAAACCGCTTTGTCAAAACGAATCTCCCTGATTTCATTAGGAGTAAACATTCCCCATCACCTCAAGTTTTATATATATATAAGTATTGTGCGAAGTATATCTATCAGAAGAAACGCAACGAGAACAGAAAAATCGAGCGGGAAACCCTGCAAAAACGGAATTTTCTGAAGCACGTTACGAATAGGAGCTAAAATAGGCTCCGTTACGGAATATAAGAAGTTCATCACGGCGCCTGTCTGCATCATGGGGAACCATGATATAATTGCGCGCACGATGAACAGAAGCTCATAAGCACGCAAAAGCGTGGATACGAACATCCGTAATAAATCTATAAGCATATTATTTCCCTCTCAAAAACCGGTTACGGCTTAAAAGTAGAGTCCGTTATTTTCGAGCTCGTCGATGAGGTCGCCTTTTAAGTCTACGTTGTACGGAGTAATAATATAGGTGTTGTTAGCAACACGCTTGATCTGGCCGTCGTTAGTGTATGCCACACCGCTTAAAAAGTCGAGTATGCGGCGTGCAGCGTCTTTGTTGGTTGACTCAAGATTGAGAACAACTGTGCGCTTTTCTTTAAGATGGTCTGCAATCTCGGTTGCGTTCTCATATCTCTCAGGCTTTACAAGAACAACCTGAAGCTGAGTTGTCGTGTGGATGTTGACAACCCGGTCATCGCGACGTGATGAAGCAAACGACTCGCGGCTCTTTGCGCGCTCCTCAACCGGAACAAAATCTTCAAATTCTTCTTCGTCTTCTACCTTTGCCCATTCTTTAAACTTTTCCATGAAACCCATAATAGCTTGTCCTCCTGTAAATATATTATTTGTTACGCATAATGGCGGGCACCGAATATCCCCGTGCCGACACGAACCATGTTCGCCCCGCAAAGGATGGCAGTTCTGTAATCGCCACTCATGCCCATAGACAAAAACTCCATACTAATATTATCGTATTTTTTTGCTCCAATGTCAATAAATAATTGCCTCATTTTTATAAAAAAGCTTTTTTGCGTCTCTTCATCGTGTGAAATCGGGGGTATTGTCATTAAACCGCGCACCCGAATCGACGGAAGCTTTGATATATTTTCGATAAGCTCAAAGGCGTCTTTTTCGTCTGCACCGCTTTTACTCTCCTCGCCACCTATATTTATCTCGACAAGTATATCCTGTACAAGTCCGCGCTTTTCTGCACATTTTGAAATTTCGCCGGCAAGCTTTAGAGAATTTACAGACTGAATCAAATCAACCTTACCCACTATGTATTTGACCTTATTCGTCTGGAGCGTACCGATGAAGTGCAAAGGTGCGCCCGTATATGCCCCTTGTTCATACTTTTCAAGAAGCTCCTGAACACGGTTTTCGCCGCACGCATCAACACCTGCATCAACAGCATCTCGCACCCTGGATGCATCATTCATTTTTGTTGCTGCTACAAGGGTTATATCAGCCCCTGTTTTCCCACAGAGTTTTGCCGCCTCATCTATCTCTCGCCTTATCGCGGCGATATTAGCGGATATTTCACCCATAACCTTATCCCTCTATTTTACTATTTTTTTATTCTCGAGATTCTTAGCAGAGACAACAATCTCATCATAAAGCAGAAGCGACTTTGTATCACTGCTGTCATACTTTGAAACATAATAGCTGTCCTTCTCAAATATAATCTCTATGGGTTTAAACTTTACCTGTGAGTCTATAAGACAGTACACACCGTTCTGCCCGTCCTCACTTACTCTTAGTGCTTCACGCGGCACCTTTAGCCCGGAATACGTCTTAACAATCGCCTGTGCAGTCGTTTTTCTTACCTTTGTAAAGCTTGATATGTGAGTGTTGCAAAGAAACGCAACCAACACTTTTCCGTTTTCCGGCTCGGTAAGTCTTACGATTTCGCCCTCTACCTCCGGCAGAGACTTGTCGTTAAACTTCAGCGTCATCACGTCACCCTCATCAAGGCGCGAGGCACTTTTCTCGTCTATAACAGCGGCAAAATACCATTTATTACTTGATATAAGTTTACCTATTGCGTTGCTGTCGGGGGTAGCATACTTCCCGCAGGTTTCAGAAAACTCAGACGGCGTTGAATTGAGCACCAGCTTTGAGCCAAGCACGCTTTCATACCCATCAGTGTTCTGAGAAAAGTATCCCGCACGCGGCGCGTAAATGCGCTTTATTATTGAAGCCGCAGCCCCAAGCTTTGATTTCTCTGCCCGAAGCTCATCAATAACGCTGAGAAGCTCTGCCTTATCTCTGTAGATATATTCGCGCAGTAGTGTCTGCATCTTGAGATCCTCAACAATAGCATCGGTAGTTCCCGATACACTCTCCTGCTGCATTTTCACAAGAGATATTGCACACTCTGATATTCTGTCATTTGCTGCATCTATATCATAGCTTTCGCCACTCTGCGAGTAAAGCGTAGTCAACCGATTTATCTGCTCATTAATTTCTGCAGCCTCATAACTTTTTTGTGCGGAGGCTTCATCTGCATATACAACCGCGACGGCACTTCCACTTGCAACGCGCTCGCCTTCGTACATATTCATTTCAAGCACACCGGAGCTGAAATTCTTTGTCATCACGCTCTCGTCTCGCACAATATACCCATCTATCTGCACCGAATCATCAACCTCGGTGTATACCGCACTGACGGTGCGGACAGGGTTATACAGCGCCCTGTATGCCTGATACCCTATATACGCCAAAAGGAACAGACCTAAAACCAATGTTACTATGCGGGAAACTACGCTTTCCTGTTTCATTCACTATCCGGGAAAGGTACGTTTCTTCTAAACTGCGCACCCCTCCGGCATTCCCTCCTCTTCAGTCGAGTCAAAATATTTAAGCGCACGCGACGGTACTACTGTAGATATCGCGTGTTTGTATATAAGCTGCTGGCGGCCCTCGCTTACAAGAACAACCGTAAAGCAGTCAAATCCGCGAACAAAACCCTTGAGCTGGAAACCGTTTGTGAGAAACACGGTTACACTTACCCCTTCACTTCTCGCCTTGTTCAAAAATACGTCCTGCAACCCTGCTGTCTTTGTCATTATAAAATCACACTCTTTCTAAGATATTTTCCTATAGATTATATACTGTCGAAAGAGATGAAATTTATCGAAGCCTGTAATAAGTCAAAAACATTTTCCGATTTATCTACAGCAAGCCAATTTATGTCTTTATTTCGTCGAAACCATGTCATCTGTCGCTTTGCATAGCGCCTTGAGGCTTGTTTTATGTTCTCTGCTGCCTCTCCCAGGGTACATTTCCCGTCATAATATTCCACAAGCTCTTTATAACCTATTGCCTGCATAGCGGTTGACAAAGGTGAAATACCACTATCTAAAAGCTTTTTCACCTCATCAAGAAGCCCATCCTCTATCATCTTGTCAACGCGAAGATTTATGCGCTCATAAAGTCTTTCGCGCTCATCAAACATCAGCCCGATATAGCAAGCATTATATTTGGGCGGGGCCTCTTTTGTCTTTTCATCATGCTCGGTAATTGTCTTACCTGTAGCGTTATAGACCTCTAGCGCGCGTATTACGCGCTTTACGTTATTTTCGTGTATCTGTTTAGCGCGCTCAGGGTCAACCTTAGACAGCATTTTGTGCATATACCCCGCGCCGTTTTTCTCATATAGCGCAAAAAGCTCATCACGCAGTTTTTTATCCTCGCGAAATTCTGCAAACTGTGTACCTCGGACAAGCGAGTCAACATACAAACCCGTACCGCCTACTATTATCGGAAGCTTTCCTCGTGCGATAATATCATCTGTAATCTTTCCCGCATCTTCAACGTATCTTGCCGCAGAATAATTCTCAGACGGCTCAATTACAGAGAGCATATGGTGGACAATCCCCTGCATTTCATCATGTGTGGGCTTTGCGGTTCCAATATCCATCCCCCGATATATCTGCATTGAGTCACAGGAGACTATCTCGCCCTGAAGCTCCTTTGCAAGCTCAATAGACAGCGCGGTCTTGCCCGATGCCGTAGGCCCTACAACGCAAACTATTTTGTTACTCTTATCAATCATATCAATTATACTATGCGCTTGAACTTGCGCTCAAGCTCTGTTTTTGTGTATTCTATCATAACCGGTCTGCCGTGCGGGCAGTAGCGTATGTCGTCCTCAAGAAGAACTCTGCGGGCTATGGCGCGAAGCTCCTCAGGGCTGTTTTTCTGCCCCGCCTTTATCGCCGCCTTGCACGCAACTGAGTACATCGTTTCTGAGATGACCTCAGGCTGCTCTGCGCGGGCACCGCTCTTCAGCGTTTCAGCAAGCCCATCGAGCACCGATATTGCATCATATGCATCTATCCCGTCCGGAACAGCCGACAGCGAAACGCTCCCGTTGCCGAAGTCATCAATCTCGAAGCCGAGCTTTGAAATGTCATCACGGTTTTCTAAAAGCGCTGCCGCAGACGTTTTGTCTAGCTCTATTATTTCTGGCGTAAGCAAAAGCTGTGTCTGGATTTCGCCGCGTGAAGCTTTTAGCCTTTCAAAAATAATACGCTCATGCGCCGCATGTTTGTCAATAAATATTACCGAATCGCCCATCTCTACGATAATATAAGTATTCATCGCCTCGCCTACAAAACGGACGTCGGCGTTTTTTTCTTTTTTCTCCGGTTCCGGGCAAACACTCACCTCAGACACCTCTGCCACAGGCTCAACTGTAACAGCAGGGATTTCTTCCTCGCATTTTTCTTTACTGAGTTTTGCTTTCGGCTTTGGTCTTACATCATATACAGAAAACTCTGTCGAGCGCATTGACATACGCTCCGGAGATGATGTTGTCCTTGTGAATATGCTTCCGGCAGGCTCAAAAACAGGATTTTGCGTTTTCTTCTCCGCAGGCTCTGTCTTTGTTGTTGAGGAGATAACACTTTCAAGCCTCGTCTGGTTCTCCGTCACGTTATCTATCACGGGGAGCTTTGGCGCAGGAGGCGGCGTGATATTTCTCTTCTCGCTCTTTTCAAGCGCAGATTTTACTCCGAAATATACAACATCAAACACATCGCGCTCACGCGCAAATTTGACCTCTGTTTTTGCAGGGTGGACGTTGACATCCACCTGACCAAGCGGTATATCAAGCATAAGCACGCATGTAGGGAAACGCCCCTTCATAAGGCGCTCTTTATATGCATTATCAAGCGCAACCGAGAGCATTCTCGACTTTACGGGTCTTCCGTTTATAAAAAAGAACTGCAGCGCGCGGTTGCCGCGAGAGGATTGAGGAGTGCAAGTAAAGCCTTGTACACTAATCCCTCTCTCGGCTATATCCACCTCGTTCATGTTATTTGCAAAATCCCGCCCGAAAAGCGCGTATATGCACGACTTTGTCATCCCGTCACCGGGTGTATGAAGCACATCTTTGCCGTCCTTTATAAACTTGACTGATACCTCAGGATGCGACAGTGCCGCAGATTTTACAACAGCCTCAACAGCCGCCGCCTCGGTTGCGTCCTTTTTAAGAAAACGCATACGCGCAGGCGTGTTATAAAAAAGCTCGCGGACGATTATCGTTGTCCCATCGGGGCAGCCCGACTCACTCTCGCGAATAACAGTTCCCGCCTCGACACGAAGAGAACACCCCATATCGTTATCTCTAGCCTTTGTTATAAGGTCTATTTTTGAAACGGAAGATATTGCCGCAAGTGCTTCACCACGAAAGCCGAGAGTTTGTATCTCCTCAAGGTCGTCCGCCTTTGATATTTTGCTTGTGGCATGGCGCAGAAATGCTGTTTTTGCATCCTCTGGCTCCATTCCCACGCCGTCGTCGGTCACGCGTATATACGCAATACCGCCGCTCTGAATTTCTACGGTAACGGAGTTTGAATGTGCGTCAATCGCATTCTCCATAAGCTCCTTTACAACAGATGCGGGATTTTCAACAACCTCGCCCGCAGCTATCATATTTGCAACATGTTTATCGAGCACATTTATACGTCCCATGAAAATCCCCTCCTTATCTTATTCTACTCCGCCTCTCTGGCACGTTTTGCCATATCAAACAGCACTGATATCGCCTCGAGTGGAGACAGTGTATTAACGTCCATGTGCGAAAGCTCCCGCAAAATCTCGTCCCCTGCATGTGAGCGCGCCCTCTCGGCAGGAATCACAAACTCAGGTGTTGATATTGCGCTCTCGTTCTCAAGGCCTTCTAAAATCTCTTTTGCGCGGAGTGTTACCGAATCAGGAATACCCGCAAGGCGTGCAACCTCTATACCATAGCTGTCATCGGCACTTCCGCGTATAATTTTTCTGAGGAATGTAATGTCGAAACCATGCTTCTTAACCGCTATGTTATAGTTTTTAACGCCGTCAAGCTTACCCTCTAGCTCTGTGAGTTCGTGGTAGTGCGTTGCAAAAAGAGTCTTTGCTCCTATGCACTTCTTGTCAGAGACATACTCTATTACTGCGCGGGCTATCGCCATACCGTCAAAGGTAGATGTTCCGCGCCCTATTTCGTCAAGAATTATAAGGCTTTTTTTAGTTGCCTTCTTTATTATTTCTGAAACCTCGCTCATCTCTACCATAAAGGTTGACTGGCCTGATGCAAGGTCATCTGATGCACCTATACGGGTAAATATTCTGTCAACCACACCTATCTCTGCGCTCTTTGCAGGGACAAAGCACCCCACCTGAGCCATAAGCGTTATGAGCGCAACCTGGCGCATAAATGTAGATTTACCCGCCATATTCGGGCCCGTTATTATAGCCATCCGGTTATCGCCGCAATCAAGGTTTGCGTCGTTTGGTACAAACAGCGAATCCTTTATGACACGCTCTACAACAGGGTGGCGACCGTCCTTTATAACTATCTTCGAGCCGGAGTTGACCTTCGGCTTATTATAGCCGTACCGTGAAGCAACTGATGCAAAGTTTACAAGCACGTCAAGAGTTGCAAGAGCGAGAGATGTCTCCTGTATTGCAAGCATTCTGCCCTTTATCTGCTCGCATATGCCTTTAAAGATTTCCATCTCAAGAACGTGAAGCTTTTCCTGTGCCCCCAGCACCATGCTTTCGAGCTCTTTGAGCTCCTGAGTTATATATCTTTCGCCGTTTGCAAGAGTCTGCTTTCTTATGTAACGGTCAGGCACCTCGCCAAGGTTTGACTTTGAAACCTCTATATAGTACCCGAACACCCGATTGTATCCTATTTTGAGGTTTTTTATTCCCGTCTCTTCTTTTTCTTTTGCGGCAAGGTTTGCCATATACTGCGCTCCGTTTTTCATCATGTCACGCAGCTCGTCAACCTCCGCGCTGTAACCGGGTTTGATAAGCTTTCCGTCGCGAATGGAGTTTGGTGCCTCGTGGTCTATCGCATTGTCTATAAGACTATACATATCAGAAAGCTCGTCAATCTTTGAGTTGAGCTCTGAGAGAAGCTTGCCACTAAAACCGGCAATTTTTGCTTTTATGCCCGGGAGTACGGAGAATGTATTTGCCATCGCAATCAGGTCACGGCCATTCGCTACGCCGTACACCACTCTACCGAGAAGCCTCTCTATATCACGAACAGAGCGAAGGCTCTCACCTATCTCCTCACGCGTCATAGGCTCGTTTACAAGCTCTTCTACCGCGTCAAGCCTTGTATTTATCTCAGAAACATCCATGAGCGGCTTTTCCATCCAGCTGCGAAGCAGGCGGCTGCCCATTGAAGTTCTGGTCTTATCTATCGCCCACAGGAGTGAGCCGCGCTTTTCTTTGCCGCGCATCGTCTCGCATATCTCAAGGTTGCGGCGTGCAGTAGCATCAAGCAGCATATACTGCTCGCGTGAATAAAAGCTGACTTTATTTATATGCGAAAGGCTTGTCTTCTGCGTTTCGTGAAGGTATGTCAGAAGTGCACCAACAGCCTTTATCGCAAGACCTTTTGCATCAAATCCGAGCGTCGTGACATCGTCTGTCCCGAAGTGATGCTTCACAGAGTCTTCGGCACTCTCTGCAGAGAACACCTCCGAGCTTGCCTTTTCAACATTTATATTGAGGTTTGCCCTCATGTAATCACATGAAAACCTGTCATCTGCAAAAAAGCAGTTTACAAGCGCTTCACTTGGCGAGAATTTTATAATCTCGCCCATTATCTGGTCGGCGACATCCTTGCCTGACAGTTCACAGCACGATGCCTCGCCGGTTGAAATATCAATAAACGCTACCGCAGCAGATTCGCCCTCAAGGCATATGCCGCAAATAAAGTTGTTTCGCGTTTCGTCAAGCATTGTATTCTCGATAACCGTACCGGGGGTTACTATTCGGACAATCTCGCGCTCAACAAGCTTTTTGCCCTTTGTAGCCTCCTCAGTCTGTTCGCATATTGCAACCTTATACCCCTTTGCAATAAGGCGCGCAATATAGTTTTCTGCAGAATGGTACGGAACTCCGCACATGGGCGCGCGCTCCGGCATGCCGCACTCCTTACCCGTCAGCGTAAGCTCAAGCTCGCGCGACGCAATGTGGGCATCTTCAAAAAACATTTCATAAAAGTCTCCGAGGCGGAAGAACAAAATGCTGTCCTTATTCTGCTCCTTGATTTTTAAATATTGCGCTATCATCGGAGAATACTGTTCCATCTTTATCCCTCTATCTTACATAATACATTAAACAAGCTCGCCGTACATTCCCCACTTTGACGAGTCGGTTATGCGCGCTTTGGTAAATGTCCCCACAAGGCTTTTATCTCCCTTTACATATACGGGGCGGTTGCTTTCCGTGCGGGCGAGGAGATTGTAGCCGTCCTGCTCCTCCTGCACCTCTTCGACAAGCACATCAACCTCGGCACCCAGAAGCTTTGCGCTCTTATTTGCCGTTATCTCGTCCTGCAGAGCAAACAAGCGCTGAAACCTTTTAACCTTTTCTTCTCTCGGAGTGTGGTCTTCCATCTCGGCGGCGGGTGTTCCGCTTCGTTTTGAATATATAAACACAAACAGCCCGTCAAAGCCGATGTCTTCCACAAGCTTCATCGTGCCTTCAAAGTCCTCGTCCGTCTCGCCCGGGAAACCCACTATGACATCACTTGTAATTGATATATCAGGCATCTTGCTTCTTGCATATGCAACAAGCTCGCGGTATTTCGTGCTGTCATAACGGCGGTTCATAAGATGCAAAATCCTGTCGCTACCCGACTGGAACGGAAGATGAATATGCTTTGCCACCTTTTCACACTTTGCCATTGTGTCAAATAGGCGCGGAGTAGCATCCTTCGGGTGGCTCGTCATAAAACGTATACGAAAATCGCCGGGGATTGCGTTTATAAGCTCCAAAAGCCCTGCAAAATCAATGTCTGCATCAAGGTCGTTTCCGTATGAGTTTACGTTCTGCCCCAGAAGCGTAACGTCACGGCAACCTGCTTCTACAAGCCTTGTTACCTCTTGCACAATTTTTTCGGGAGCGCGTGATCGCTCGCGGCCTCTGACATACGGGACTATGCAGTATGTGCAGAAGTTATTACAGCCGTACATTATAGATACCCACGCCTTGGTTGTGGCTTTACGAAGTACGGGGAACCCTTCGGCAATAACACCGTCTGACTGTTCTATATCAAATACGCGTTTTTTTGTTGTGAGAGCGCGGTACAAAAGCTCGGGAAACCTCGGCAGAGCATGAACGCCGAAAACCATATCGACATGGCGGTAGCTCTTCTTTATCTTCTCTGCCATATGCTCCTGCTGTACCATACAACCGCATACAGCAATAAGGCAATTCCTCTTTCTCTTTACATGTATAAGCTGGCCTACATTGCCGAGCACGCGCTGTTCTGCGTGTTCACGCACAGCACAGGAGTTTATTACAATTACGTCCGCGTCTTTCTCATCATCTACCTGAGTATAACCCATTTCACAAAGTATACCACGGATGATTTCGCTGTCTGCCTCATTCTGCTGGCAACCATATGTATCTACAAACGCGGTGAGGCTTTTGCCCCGGTTTAAATCCGCAACGGCCTGAATATACTCCTGCTGGCGGCAAATCATTTCTTCTGATAACTCTTTAACTTTCATAGTATGAAGTGTTTCCTACTCCCTTAAATATTCCTACCGCCGAAAGCTGCGGTATACAATTAATCATTATATATTATACCACATCTTGTGTTTAAAGAAAATAGTTTTTTCAAAAAATACATGCAAAAAGAACAGTGGTTGCCCACTGTTCTTTTTAATTTTTATATTAGCCGAGGCGTGACTTGAGACCTTCGAGCTGGTCGTACATTTCCTTCGGCATTCTGTTGCCGACGCTCTGAATCTTAGCGTAGAACTGCTCGAGGTTTGCAGCGTCTTCCTTCCAGAGGTCTGCATCAACAGAGAGGATGTCCTTGAGGATATCCATTGTTACTTCATCCTCGATGCCCTCGCGGTTGATGTCCTCAGCCTTCGGAAC
>JAZNAQ010000016.1:0-3178 GCA_045586595.1 Eubacteriales bacterium
TTTCATAGATAAATCCTCCATTGTGTTTTTAATTTGACTGGCAGGTCATTTTTATTCTAACACAATGGAGAATTTTTTGTTCATCGGCAATAGCCTCTTTTGAACCACGCGACTATCGCGTGGTTTTCATTATACAAAAAAGGTGCTGTATCCTATTACAGCACCTTTTTATTTACTTCAATTCCGTATACTCTGCTTTTATTTCGTTCCCCAAAACTTTGAACCTGTACAAACCGTTTTTTTGTTCATTTTTAAGGTATTCTTCAGCCAGCACATCTTCTATCTTACTCTGTATTGTGCGACGAAGCGGGCGTGCGCCATATTTATCATCAAAGCCCTGTTTCACAATCAGCGTTCTCACATCATCTGAAATTTCAAGCTGTATCCCCATCTTTTTTGCTCTTTCGCTCGTTTTTCTGAGCATTATTTCGCATATTTGCGAAACATCGCTTTCCGAAAGTTTATTAAACACGATCATTTCATCAATTCTGTTTACAAGCTCCGGGCGGAAGATGCGCTTGATGTCCGACATAACGCTTTTTTTAAGTTCTTTAAACTCTGAATCAGCGCCTGCAGAAAAACCGACCGCACTCGAGCTCATTCTGGTTGCACCAACATTTGATGTCATAACGATTATTGTATTCTTAAAGTCCGCTTGTTTACCGTGAGAGTCGGTGAGTATTCCGTCTTCAAGAATTTGGAGCAAAAGATTCGTAACATCAGGGTGGGCTTTTTCTATTTCGTCAAAAAGTACCACCGAGTAAGGTGTGCGCCGCACCTTATCGGTAAGCGTTCCGCCCTCATCGTAGCCTACATATCCGGGTGGCGAGCCAATAAGCTTTGATAACTCGTGTTTTTCCATATATTCAGACATATCTATGCGTATAAGCTTTTTTTCATCTCCGAAAACAGCCGCTGCAAGCGCACGGCATAGCTCTGTTTTCCCCACGCCGGTCTGGCCTGCAAACAAGAACGAGCCAATCGGCCTTTCAGGGTCCGAAAGGCCTGTGCGACCTCTGCGGATTGCGCGCGATACTGAAGCTACCGCCTCTTTCTGCCCTACAACCCTTTCATTTAGCATCTGCTCGAGTTTTAACAATCTCTGGCTCTCACATTCTGTTATCTGTGACACCGGCACACCACTCTGCTCGCTGACCACACAAGCTATGTTCTCACTGTCTACCGCAGCTTTGCCCTCAATTATCTTTTGCCAACTCGTGCTTACTTCTGAAAGCTCATCCCGCAATCTTATCTCACGGTCACGAAAGCTCGCCGCAGCTTCAAAATTCTGTGCGCGAACGCAGATTTCCTTTTGCTCTACCATCTTCACTATCTCTGTTTCAAGCTCTTGCATACGCGGGGGCGGGGCTGATGTGTAAAGCCTTGCCCGGCTTGCAGCCTCATCTATCAAATCTATCGCCTTATCGGGAAGCCTGCGCTCATTTATATACCTAACAGACAAATCTATTGCTGCCCTGATAGCCTCGTCGGTTATTGCTATCTTATGGTGTTCCTCATATTTTTTCCGAAGACCTGAAAGAATTTCAAATGCCTGCTCCGCAGACGGTTCGCAAAGCTCTACCGGCTGAAAACGCCGGTCAAGCGCGGAATCACGCTGAATATACTTTCGGTATTCGTCAAACGTCGTTGCTCCTATAACTTGTATTTCGCGACGCGACATTGCGGGTTTTAAGATATTTGCCGCATCTATTGCCCCTTCAGCCGAGCCGGCGCCAACGATTGTGTGTATTTCGTCTATAAAAAGGATTATATCACGCGCGCGGCTCACCTCTTTAAGTATCGCCTTTACGCGCTCCTCAAACTCACCACGGTATTTTGTTCCTGCTACAACACCTGATATATCCAGCATATATATGCGCTTTCCCGCAATAGGCTTAGGCACGTCTCCGCTTGCTATTCGTGCAGCAAGCCCCTCAACAACGGCTGTTTTACCAACCCCGGGGTCGCCCAAAAGAAGAGGATTGTTCTTTGTTCTTCGGGCGAGAATTTGTATTGTTCTGTCAATCTCTGCCTCTCTTCCTATTACCGGGTCGAGCTTTCCTTCACTGGCCAGCGCGCACATATCGCGGCCAAAGGTTTTAAGAAGCTTCATTTCGCCCTTTTCGCGGTTTTGACGAACTTCTCCTCTACGATAATCCGCATCGCTCTCACTGTTTGAGGAAAGCAGAGCTCTCCTCATTTTTTGAATGTCTACATTCATAAGAAGCAAAAGTTTTTTTGCGGCGCAGATCTCTTCAGAAAGTATTCCGAGCATAAGATGCTCTGTACCTATGCAACCCTGCCCCGACTTTTCTGCCTCGGTGTATGCATTCTTTACTATTCTTCGTGCACATGGCGTAAGCCCCTGCACTGTGTTTTTTGCCGCTGTACCCATTCCTATATATTCACAAATCTTTTTCCTGACATCTTTAGTGCTCACACCCGCATCTGCCAGAATTTTTGCAGCACGCCCTTCACGCTCACGCAAGAGACCCAGCAAAATATGCTCGCTGCCAACATATCCATGCCCCATCTCCGCCGCACACTCATGTGAACTACGCAATACACATTCGGCACGCAAAGTAAATCTGTTTTCAAAAAACATTGCAGCCTCCGCTAACTTTTTTTACTATTTAATTATTCCCGCAATTTCATGTTTTAGTATTTTTTGTTTTCGGCACAAAAAACGACAAATAAAACTTTTTTATTTTTTTGTAATTTTTTTAGTTTACCCCATTGATTTTTTCTTTATTCATTGTTACAATAGTTATAACAAACAGATGGAGGTGTTACTAGAATGGCATATGTAATTAGCGATGATTGCGTAATGTGCGGTTCCTGCGCAGGTGCATGTCCGTTAGGCGCAATTTCCGAGGGCGATACAAAATACGTTATCGACAAGGACGCATGCGCAGGCTGCGGTGAGTGTGCAAGCGCATGTCCGGTTGAGGCTATCTCTGAGGAATAATTAGAACCTTAATCAAAAGTCACGGTGTGGCCTTTTCTGGCCACACCGTTTCTTTATATTTTTATGTTATAAAAAACCGCAAGGCTAATTGCCTTGCGGTTTTTGTTTTTAATATCTCTTTTTCTTTGCGCGGGCGGCTTCGCTCTTCTTGCGGCGCTTTACGCTCGGGCTTTCATAATGCTCTCGCTTACGCAGCTCGGAGAGAACGCC
>JAZNAQ010000017.1:0-55537 GCA_045586595.1 Eubacteriales bacterium
ATCTTCCTCAGTTGAGCCGAGGGATTTCACAACTAACTTAAGTTCCCGTCTACGCACCCTTTACACCCAATAATTCCGGACAACGCTCGCCCCCTACGTATTACCGCGGCTGCTGGCACGTAGTTAGCCGTGGCTTATTCCTTAAGTACCGTCATTATCGTCCTTAAGAAAAGAAGTTTACAATCCGAAGACCTTCATCCTTCACGCGGCGTTGCTGCATCAGGGTTTCCCCCATTGTGCAATATCCCCCACTGCTGCCTCCCGTAGGAGTCTGGGCCGTATCTCAGTCCCAATGTGGCCGTTCAACCTCTCAGTCCGGCTACTGATCGTCGCCTTGGTAAGCCGTTACCTTACCAACTAGCTAATCAGACGCGAGCCCATCTCAGAGTGGATTGCTCCTTTGGTATCATAACCATGCGGAAATGATACATTATGCGGTATTAGCAGCCGTTTCCAGCTGTTGTCCCCCTCTCCGAGGCAGGTTGCTCACGCGTTACTCACCCGTCCGCCACTAAGTTAAATCAACGTCACCCCGAAGGGATCTGTCAAAGTAACTCCGTTCGACTTGCATGTGTTAGGCACGCCGCCAGCGTTCATCCTGAGCCAGGATCAAACTCTCTATAAAATTTATATCATTTATTGATATCTTTTATTGAGCTTTGCTCCAAGCAAAGTTTTATTTTTTATCATGCGCTCAGTATGGGGCCCACCCTATACCGAGCACCGGCGTTTGTTGTCTTTCACGTTGTTTAATTTACAAGGTACAAATCTCATTCCCCTGTCGCTTCCCGCTCCTTCCGAAGTGGGGCGCAACAGTTAATGATTATATCATGCTCCTCACCCTTTGTCAACTACTTTTTTTAGTTTTTTCAAACTTTTTTCGTCGACCTCGGGGCCTCTTTTCGACCCCCTCGCGTGAGGTGCCTTAATAATATACCAAATTCATTCCTCATTGTCAACCCTTTTTTTCAATTTTTTTTGGATTTTTTTTGCTTTCGACAAATTAACTAAATGATTGACTTTTTTATCAGACGACATTTGGTTTTTTTGCTCTGACATATTACTATTATATAATAATATGTAGAATTAACTTATCATCCGCGCCGCACAGAAATTGTGCGGCGCGGACTTTGGGCATTTTATCCTATAACAAGATTAGCTCTTATTCCTCGAAGGAGAAGATTCTGATGATTTCGCCCTCTTCAAGCTCGATGATTGCGTTGTAGTCGCCCTTTGCAAGAGCCTGATTACGTGCAACCGTTACAAGGTAAGAGCCGAGGTACTCGTCATCGCCGATTGTGATAATCTTGTAGCCATCCTCAGAGAGAAGGATTGAATCCGTCTCATCAGCATTGAGTCTGCCGTCGAGGCCGAGCTCATGTGCTTCCTGAGAGTTGTAGTAGATGAATCTGTCATCAACTATCTGAGCTGCGTTTACATAGAAGAGACCGTTCTGTGCGCCGCTCGGGTTCTTGTTCATATCCGTTGCAAGACCGCCTGCGGAGCTTACTGTCTCAAGCATGCCCTCTGCGTTCACAGAGTAGCGTACAACTGTTCCGCTCTCGTAGTTCTTGATGTCGCCGATATAGCCTGCTGCTTCTGAGAAGATTGCGTTGTTGTTGAGGTCTGTTACATTATCAACAGATGTGAGCTCAACAAGACCCTCCTCAGTGATGAGCTTGAACACTGCGTATGCTGAGCCTGTCTCGACATTGTATCTCTGCTTTGCGGATACAACGTATGCGAGGCTGTCAGAGCTCTTATAAGTGATGTTGCCGAGTGCGTCACCATGTGTGATAGCCGCTGCAACAACAGAGTTGGAGTAGCCGTTTGTATCAACAACAGCACTTCCGAGTGCGGCATTTACTGAAACGCCGTTCTTCTTAAGGCCAGCGATGGGCTGTGCGCTTGCATCAATAAGCTGTGAGAGCTTATATGCGCGTGCCTTTACCGGAGCATAGTTCTGGTCTGAGTAGTCGCCCTCAAGGTTTCCGTAGAGAACGAACACGATTGAGGATGAATCGCCGTAGTAGCGCTTACCGTCAACAGAAACCGACTTATCTACTATCTTGTAGGTCTTTGTGCTCGGAGCCTGAAGGTTTGAGTTCTTCTCAAGGCTCTTGAAGTCCTGATGCGAGAGGTCAACGCTGCCGTCTTCTCTCATAGAGTACTGCACAACCCAACCGAATCTTCCGTTGTTAGCATAGTCCTGAGCGCGGTCATTCTCCTCGTGGTTCGGAGTTGACGCATACTTGGTGTAGAACTTGCCTACCTTGTAAGTGCCCTCAGTATTGTTTGCAAAGCCGAGCTTTACATATGCGATATCAAGGTGCTCATCGTAGCTTGAGTTGAGTATTACTGCGTAGTTTTCTGCGTTTGAAACCTCAGTTGATGACTCAATATCAAGGATTGTATTACCGTATACGCGGTAAACTGTGCCCGCCTTCATTGCTTCCTTATTATTCATATAGAAGGACGAAAGTGAGCCGTAAGTGAGAATCTGCTGGCAGAGCGTTTCGTCTGCGAAATATGCCTTGCCGCCGATTGTCACAGAACCGTCGTCATTGATGTTCTCAACTGCGCCGGTGATTGTTTCAACCTTTTCGATGTTGATTTTGCCGTCTGCGAAGTAGTATACAACATAGTCATCCTTCGCAATACCCTCATACATTACAACGTCCTCAAAATCAACAGCGCCGAGCTTCGGGAGTGTAATTGTCTTCTTAGACTCGCTGATTGAAGATACCTGGCCAAACTGAATGGAGTCTGCGCCGTTCTGCATTTTGAAGATATACGAGAAGGTCTTGCCGCCGTCAACAGAAACGAAGCGGTAGTTTGCAACCGAACCCTTGCCCATATCCTGGAAGAATGAGTTGTCGCCCTTCGGCTGGAACAGCTCGCCGCCATCCTTATAGGTTGCGGTAGATGCGTATGCGAAGTTTGTGAAATCGTTTGCCTCATCCTTGCCCCAGAGTGAGTTATAGTCCTTATTCTTTGCAACCTTTGTTGCAGAGGAGTTTGCCTTTACCTGATACTCCTTGCCGTCTACCTCAAATGAGATATACGGAGTGATGAGTGCAGAGCTTGTTGAATCGCCATTCGGCATCATTTCAACGTCGCTTGCAGGAACATTGTAAATCTTTGTATCGGAGCTTACGATTATATCGCCGATGACCTCAACATTTGTATATGCAAGGTTTGAGCTGTTGCTGTCTGCCTTGAAGTATACATCAACCTTGGCACCGAGAAGCTCGTCTGAAACATCGCGGTCAATCTTGATTGTAGAACCAATCTCAGTTCCGCTTTCTGTGCGTGAGACATAGTAGATGATGCTCTCATTTGAGTCATCGCCTGTTATCTCGATGGCGGGGCCGTTTGAAACCTTAATCTCCTCGCCGTCTGCATCCTTTGTGATTGCATAGTTATCATTTGCAACGACAAGACCAGTTACGTGCTTGAGGCCCATTACCTGCTCACCGAGAGTCTGGTTCTTCTCGCCGTTAAGAGCGTTGTACTGAGAGCCTATGCCTGTTATCGGGCTGTAGACGTATACCGGAGCAAAGATTGCATTGCGCATGAGCTTTGCAACGAGCTGACGTGATGCCGGAGCAGTTGGGTCGCCCTGCCAGCCGTTAAAGAGGCCGAGCTCCATAGCCTTTGCAACTGTGTTTGATGCCCAGTTTTTGCCCTTGAAGCCTTCCTTGTCTGCGTTACAGCCAAGGATAACAAGAAGCATCTTGCTTGCTTCTGCAACAGTTACGTTGCCGTTGGGGTTAAACTTGTTATTGCCTACACCGGAGACAATGCCCTGGTTTTCACAGTAGTTTATATAACCCTTAGCCCAAGCAACATTGCCGTTGCCTTCAACGTCGGTAAATGAGCTTGTCTGCCCTGCAAAAAGCTTACCTTCGTCATCCGACCCGTACTTGAGAACATATGCCATCTTAGCAAATTCTGCACGGGTAATTTTGTCTTCCGGTCGGAATGTCCCGTCGGGATATCCGCCGAGTACGCCGAGTTCAACGAGCATGTTTACGTCGTCCTGATAATTCTCATGAATGTCATTTGCGTCGGTGAACCCTACTGCACCTGCAAAGAGTGAAAGCGAGAGTGCGAACACCATTGCGAGTGCGAGAACTTTCTTAAAGCTCTTCATGTTAGAATTCCTCCTTTAATTTTCAGGTCGTCGCCTGTTACGAGTGCTATGATAACGCATTTTGAATTCAAGGTCAATGGATTTCGACGTGCTGTAAATAAGGCGAAATTGCGCCGTCATATTCAATCCTGTATATGGCAAAAATCCGCACAAAAAGAAGAAAAAAGAAAAAATTGCCAAATTTGGCAATTTTTTCTTTTTTATTATCTACTATTATATATTATATATCAATAATCAAAGCTCGGGACGTCAACCCACGAGCGAGTCTTTGCAGATTCATACACAGTAAGTATCAAATCGACTGCACGGCGTGCATCGCGTGCAGGTGCAATGAGCTCTTCGCCATTCAGTATGCCGCTGATAAAGTTTGAGACTATAGCGAAGTGAGCTCCCATATCCATATCTTCAGGGTTTGCTCCAAAGCTCTTCACCTCATCAGAGAGCTGTATCGATTCTACATTTAGCTCATCGTCGGAAAGACTCTTATAAAGCATGGTTTTTCCTTCAGCAAACACAATAGTTCCTTTCTCAAACTCCATTCTTATACGTTCACATTCAGAGTTTGTCTCAGGGAAATATGAAAGCGTTGTCCCCATAAGAGTGCCATGAGCACCGTTTTTAAACTCAAGCAGCGCACAGGCTGTATCCTCTACGTCTATATTTCTGCCCATTGTATCGGTAACAGCGCAAACGCTCTTTACACTTCCCGCAAGATACATGAGTGCATCTATACCGTGGCTGCCCTGATTCATGAGGCAACCGCCGCCATCAACAGCCTTAGTACCCTTCCAGTCAGAAGAATTATAATATGTATGGCTTCGGTATCCGCGGTACTGGAACTCTACAATGCGCATCTGACCAAGCTCTCCGCTGTCGATAATCTTCTTTGCATTTATAAGCCCAGACTGTGTGCGGTTTGGGAAAACGCATCCGAGCAGAACATTGTTTTTCTCTGCAGCATCTATCATTTCAGTCATCTTCTCTACCGTAACATCGAGGGGCTTCTCGCACAGCACATGCACTCCGGCATTCTCAAATGCTATTGTGCAATCTGCATGGAAAGCGCTGGGCGTACAGACAATGGCCATATCAATACCACCGCGCGCAATTACCTCATTATAGTCCCTTGTCATAAACGGTATGTTGAACTTCTCGGCAAATGCTTTTGCCTTTTCTTCGTTTTTGCCATATACCACCGCCGCAATTTCTGCGCGGCCGTCATTTACTATTGCCTCGGCATGACTCTCACCTATCATGCCACAACCGATAAGTGCTACCTGAAGCTTTCCGTCTTTCATTTTTTCATTCCCCTTACGAAATTCATTTGTTTAATTATATCATCTTAGATATGATTTTTCAATTACTTGATTGATTTTGCCATATGTGTTAAAATACTACCAACATAAGCATCGGAGGATAAATGCTTTGAATATATCCGAAATCTTTAAAAACACACCGCTTGCGCTCGCGCCCATGGCCGGTGTTACGGACGCAGCCTTTCGCAACGTATGCAAAGCGCATGGTGCTGATATTACATACACTGAAATGGTAAGCTCGCGCGCGCTCGTATTTCAGGACAGCAAAACCAAGACGCTGCTTTATCGCAACGACGGCGAGAGCCCCTTTGCAGTACAGCTCTTTGGAAATGAACCCGAGGTTATGCGAAGGGCGGCAGAAATAGCTATAGAGCGCACAGGGGCAGATTTTATAGACATTAACATGGGCTGCCCGACACCTAAAATCGTATCAAACGGCGACGGCTCGGCACTTATGAAAAGCCCCGAGCTCGCAGGCGAAATCGTGCGCGAGGTAAAGCGCGGCATAAATGTCCCGGTCACAGTTAAATTCCGCAAAGGTTGGGACGGTGGCAACATTAATGCTGTTGAGTTTGCAAAAGTTCTCGAAGATGCAGGGGCAGATGCAATCACCGTCCACGGCAGGACTCGTGTTGCGATGTACTCCGGCCGTGCCGACTGGGACATTATACGCGATGTAGTAAACGCTGTAAGAATCCCTGTGCTTGCAAACGGCGATGTGTTCGAGGCAGAAGACGCCGTAAAGATACTGAAGCGCACGGGTGCGGCCGGCATCATGATAGGCAGGGCCACCTTCGGAAACCCGTGGATTTTTACGCAGTGCCGAGCCGCACTTGAAGGCAAAGAAATACCAAAGCTTCCGCCTCTGTCTGAGCGGCTGGACGTTGCTGAGCGACAGATTGTGCTCTCGGCAGAGCAAAAGAGCGAAAAAGTCGCAGTGCTTGAGGCTCGGCGGCACATTGCGTGGTATCTGCGCGGTGTGCGTGGAGGCAATGCTTATAAAATACGCGTAACAAATGTTTCAACGCTCCTTGAGCTGCACAGGCTTCTTGAGGAAATAAAACATAATTTAAAGTAAAAACAGAGCTGTGAAATCACAGCTCTGTTTTTTGTTTTATTTAGTCTATACTGCCCATCGAGAGCGATTTCTTCGGGCAGGCGGATACACAGATTCCGCACTGTGTGCATTTCTCACGGTCAATCTCCCACGTTTTGTTAGCGCGGTCAACCGTAATAGCTTCTGCCGGGCACTTCTTAGCGCAGAGTGTGCAGTATACGCAGGTATCACTGCAGACAACACCCTCGTTTCCGCCTTCGGCAAAGCTCAGGCACTTCTTCGGGCACTTGTCAATGCAGATTCCGCACTTTACGCATTTTTCTTCATTGACTTCCCAAGTCTTGTTTGCACGGTCAACGGTAATTGCTCCCTCGGGACACTGCTTTGCACAAAGCGTGCAATATACACAGTCATCTCCGCAGGTAAGCTTTCCCGTAATCTTTGCCTTGAACTTTGTTCCGCGGCTAATAAGGTCAGCCGGGTCGGTAGCTACCATGTGATAGTCTCCCGTAAGCTCGATTGCATTGGTCGTGCAGAAGTCCTGACACATGCCGCAGAATGTGCACGATGTGAGGTCGAATTCGTATGTAATATTCTCGCCGCCTTCTACTTCCTCGTTTGTTCTTGTAATGGCCATAGGCGAGCAGACCTTGATACACATACCGCAGTTAATGCATTTCTCAGCATCATACACTATGCGGCCGCGGTATTTAGGCGCAGCCTCAACCGGCACTGCCGGGTAGTTTACCGTGCTGGGCTTAGAAAAGAGGTTTAATATAGCTTCTTTTAAGAACGGGAATGAAAACTTCATTTGTTCATCGCCTCCCTCTTCTCTTTGAGTATCTCCGCAGCCTTTGCAAGGCCTTCAATTATCGCCTCAGGCTTCGGAGTGCAGCCTGCGATTGAAACGTCTACATGTGTGTAGTTTTCAAGCGGACCCTCTACAGAGTAGCTACCTTTAAACACGTTACACGAGCGCGGGCATGAGCCGATAGATACTACGCACTTCGGCTCGGGAACCTGCTCAAGAGTGCGGATAAGGCGCTCCTTTGACTGGCTTGTAATCGGGCCCGATACAACGACAATGTCGGCATGACGCGGCGTGCCTGCAAGCTTAAAGCCGAAGCGTTCAGCGTCATATCTCGGAGTAAGAACTGCAACGAGCTCTATATCACAGCCGTTGCAAGAGCCTGTGTTTATGTGATAAATCCACGGGGATTTAGCCATGCTGTTTGCAATAATTTTCTTAAACATATCTAATCTCCCTCCTTACAGACCTAACCACACAAGAATGAGGCTTATCGCCGCAAGCGCGGTGACAACTGTCCAGTAGAACTTAAACAAATGCTCAATCTTTAGGCGTGCACATATTGCATGGATAAGAGTCATACAGAGAATTGTAAGACCTATGCATATCGCAACAAGAATTACCGCGTTAAGTGCAATGAAGCCGGTGTCTATTCCGCCAAAGAACAGGACGGTAAACAGTGCTGTCATTATAAACATCTTAACCGCTGTATTGAGCTTGAACATAGCAAGCGGTGCGCCGCTATACTCAACGAGCGGACCCTCGCATATTTCTGTCTCGGCCTCAGCAACGTCAAACGGCTGTGTGCCTACCTCTGCCGGGATGACGAGAAGCATTGCAAGTGCCGCGGGGATAAGCGCCCAATGAGTGATGAGTGAGCCGTTTAATACCTGCCAATCACCTATTGCGCCAAGCGAGAATACAAGTTCTTCGCCGCCTACCTTTTTAGCAACAGTGAGAAGCACTATAACGAGCGGAAGCTCATACGCCATCATGGTTACCATCTCACGCGAGATGCCGATACCCGCATAGGGAGAACCGGATGCCGAACCGCCGATTATAAGCGCAACGGCAGGGATTGTGAGAAGGTAGAGAATTATGATAAGGTCTGCATTTGTTGCAAATGCGCTGTAACCGAAAATCGGGATAAACAACATCATTACAACAAGGCTTACGAAACCGATAATCGGCGCGATAAGGAATGCACGCCTGTTTGCCGCATGCGGAATGATTGTCTCCTTGCCCATAAGCTTAAAAAAATCATAAAACGGCTGAATTATCGGAGGGCCTTTGCGCTTTTGCATACGCGCAAGGACTTTTCTGTCTATTCCGGCGAGCAAAAGACCTACAACTGCTACAAAGAGCAGACCCGGAAACACGAGAACAGACCATGCATTAGTAATAATAGTTATAATTGTTTCCACTTTCGCTCACCTCCTTAGTGTACAAATATGAACATGAACACTGTTATGACCGCCGCCGCAACAACAGCCCAGAGGGCATAGTCGTTGACAACACCGGAGTGCATGCCTTGAATGAACTTGAAATAACCCTTGAAGTCGTGTTTGAACCCCCAGAAGAGGTCAGAGCCCGCAACGTGCGAATGTGTGCTCTTTTCTCCGCCGAAGAACGTTGCATATTTGCCGTCATCCGAGTCATCTTCTGTCTTTGCAAGCACTCTGCCGCGTGTGTTCTCGCCGGTGAGTATTACTATGCAAACAGCAATGAGGACGATTGCAAAGAGAACAAGCCACAAAATCGGGTTCCAGAGGCTTATTGCCACAGGGTCTACGGCGATGTTTGAAACGCCTGCCGCTGCAGCCGTACCCTCGCCCATCATCTTGTCAATGTAGTTTGTTACATTAAACGCAGCGTTTGCCGCAGGAGCGAGAAGGTATTTTGAAACTACGTTGTAGAATACGCCCGTGAGTACGCAGAGTGCAGACATAATCCACATCGGGACGCGCATAGCGAGCGGAACTTCCTCGACCTTTTCAAGATTCTTCGGAAGCTGGCCGAAGAACACAGCCTGAGTTACCTTAATGAACGATGCAAGGGTCATAACCGATACAACGAGCGCAACGATTGTGACAAATGCATATGCAAAGTTTCCGCTTTGTGCCGCCTTTTCGTATGTAGCCTGATAAATCATCCACTTTGAGGCAAAGCCATTAAACGGCGGAAGCCCCGAAATAGAGAATGCACCGATAAGAAAGCAAATCGTTGTCTTCGGCATTTTCTTTGAAAGACCGCCGAGCTTATCAAGGTCGGTCGTACCTGCCGCATACAGGACTGCGCCTGCTGTGAGGAACAAAAGCCCTTTAAACAACGTATGGTTCATAGCGTGGAAAAGACCTGCCTGAAGGCCAAGAACTGTGCCAAGGCTGATCGCCGTTATGACATAGCCTATCTGCGATATACTGTGGAACGCGAGCAGACGTTTAAAGTCATGCTGCGCAAGAGCCATTGTTACGCCGACAAACATCGTCACCGTGCCGAATGTTACAAGCAAAAGCTGGAGTGGAGCGAGGTCCATAGCTCTGAATATTACATAGACAAGCCTTATCATGCCGTAAACGCCGGCCTTGTTTACCATACCCGAGAACACCATGGATATGGATGTGGGCGCTGTCATGTATGCATCAGCCGCCGGGGCATGGAACGGAACGATATATGACTTTACTCCAAAGCCCGCAAACATAAGCGCGAATGCGAGAATGGTTGTCGGAGTGAGTGAATTTGTGAGTGCCGCGGAGATTTGTGCCATGTTTAACGTGTGGCACTGTGCATATAGAAGTGCGATACCCGCAAGAGTCATAGACGAGCCGACAGAGCCGACTATGAGATACTTAAAACCTGCCTCAAGTGAGCCGAACTTGTTGTTGCGAAACGCTGTAAGCGCAACGGAGGCAAATGTCATAATCTCTATCATAACGAACATATTAAATATGTCGCCTGTCAAGACAAGACCGAGAACCGAGCCGGAGAGCATAAGGAACAGCGTGTAGTAATGGCCGAGGTGATGGTCACGCGCCATGTACTTCATAGAATAAATTGCCGCAAGAAGAATTGTTGTTACTACAAGCAGCGCGAAGAACATATTGAGCGCATCAATCTCATAACCGATACCTATTGCATAACCGCTTACCGGTGCCCAGTTGCCCATCCAGTACGAGATAATCTCACCGTCTATGAGAACGGGCTTAACGAGAGTTGCAATGAGTGCAAATGCGCCTGCCGACGCGAGCAACACGATTGTGTTTCTTACATATTTGTTTTTTGCACCAAAAATTTCTACCAGGAAAGCGCAGAGGAACAGCCCCATAACTGCGATTACCGGAAAATGCTGTACATTAATCATCATTATCCGCGAATCCTCCTTACTTCATCGGAGTTTATCGTCTTGTACTTACGGTAAATCATAATTACAAGAGCGAGAGCCATTGCGTCTACGCACGCGCCGATGACGATTGAGGTAAGTGTGAGAGCCTGAGGAACAGGGTCAACAAAGAAATTGCTTGAAATGCCGTTCAAAAGGTCTGATATCGTGAATATCGGAGCTGTGCCACCGTCGTTAAAACCTACACTTACTATAAGAAGGTTTATACCGTAGTCGATGATGCCGAGACCGAGAACAACCTTGATAAGGTTTTTCTGTGTGCAGACCGCATACAGGCCGAGAACAAGAAGCAGGACTGCAACTACATAGTTTACTATAATCATTACTCCTCATCCTCCTCTTCGTCGTCTGTATCGGGTGCAAGAAGGCCCATCATAAGGAGAAGGAGAAAACCAACGCCAGTGAGAACCTTAAAGCCTACCGAATAACCCATGAACGTTATTGTACCTGCGGAAATAAGGTCGCCTACCGCGCCGTTGTCAAAGAAGATGTTACGGCAGAAGTTTGCGCCTACAAAGAGACCGCAGAGACCAAAGATAACATAAAGAGTAGCACCAAGCGCCTCACTTACGCGAAGCACCTCTGTGTTAATCGCGTCTTTTGCGCCCTTATACCCGTAAGCGAGGTATAAAAGCAGTGCTGCAGAGGCGACCATAACGCCGCCCTGGAATCCGCCGCCGGGGGAGACCGTTCCGAAAAGGATGATGTAGATACCGAACACAACCGCGAACGGGAGCATCATATCCGCGCCGCACTTCATGATTACGTTCTTTTCGGTTATACCGTTTCTGAATTTCATTTACTCATCCTCCTTCTTGCTTTTCTTAGACTTTGAGAGGATGACATACGCGCCTGCAATCGCGGTGAGAAGTATAAATGACTCACCGAGTGTATCATAGCCGCGGAAGTCAAAAACCACTGCTGCGACATTGTTTGCAGCCATTGTTTTCTCAAGATTCTGCTTTACTATTATGTCGGAAACGCCATCGGGGTTAGACACATCATATTCTGTCGGGTTGTTATAAAGGTCAACAACATTCACATCTGACCCGTCATATGTCTTGGGGATATTCATATAGGCATATACCACGGAGTAAAGGCCTGCTATGAGGATGATTGCGAGAGATGCAATCGCAACTATTTTCTTTGCTTTCATTTCTCTTCATCCCCCTTGCCTGTTGTTTTCTTAACGGCGATAACGAATATTGTTGTCGCAAGAACTGCGCCGACAGCCGCTTCTGCAATCGCAACGTCCGGTGCGTGGAGAAGAATAAACTCAAGGGCCATGAACGCGCCTGTAACACCAAGTGCGATAACGGACGAGAGAATCTTCTTTGAGAACACCGCAAATGCCGCGGAGACAAGAACACCTATCATTACAAGTGTGTTGAGAATAAATACCAAATCAATCTGCATTTTCCAAATCCTCCCCATACTTGTCACATGTCATTTCTTTTTCAGGGCGTACACCCTTTTTGTATGCCGCCTTTGCGATAGCATGGCCCGCGATCGGGTTTGTTATTATGTAGAACACACCCATGACAACAAGCTTTACGGCCACCGCCCAGTCGGGAGTTTCAAATACAAAAATCGAATAGAGCACGCCTCCGAGAATTACGCCGAGAACGCCGAAGGTCGAGATGTTTGTGCTCGACTGCATACGGCAGAACGAATCCGGCATTCTGAGCATACCCACAACGCCTGCGAGGGCGAAAAGGACGCTTAAACCCACGAGAACATATATTGCATAAATCATAATCTGCCCTCCAAGTAACGCGAAACCATAACGGAGCCGATAAAGCCGAGAACCGCCGTGACCATCGCAATGTCAAGATAAATGCTTCTGCCGCTCGAAAGTGCGAAGAGGATAAGCGCCATATCAGAGAGGATGTCGATGCTGTCTGCGCTTATTGCGCGGTCAACAACGCTCGGACCCTTGACAAGACGGTAGCAGAGGCAAAGTGCGAGAACAACAAAGCAAATTGCAAAAAATACGAGTACGTCCATTATTCCCAAATCCTCCTTATCCATTTCTCCATTGTGCCCTTTATCGAGTCGCCGGCTTCCTTTATGTCAGAGGTCGCAACGTCAATCCAGTGAATGTAATAATATGTCTTTTCGCCCTCTTCGGCAATATCCATGGTAATGGTACCGGGAGTAAGAGTTATAGAATTTGCAAGCATTGACTGTGCATATTCGCTCTTAAGGTCAGTCTCAACCTTTACGATGCCGGGGTTTACGTTGAGCTTCGGGCTCAGTGCACGCTTTGCAACGTCTATGTTCGCCTTTGTGAGCTCCCACATGAAAATTATCAGGCAGTAGAAAAGCATGATAATAAATCTCACAGGATTAAAGAGGTAAAAAGCCTTAGAGTGAATAAAGAAACGTGCGGTAAAAAGGGCGGTGAGAACGCTTACGATGATGCCCGCAACAAGAACCTGTGCGGATGCTCCGCCCGTGAAAATTGAAACGATTTGTCCCGTTACCAACAGCCAGAAGATATAGCAAACAATGGCTGTTGACAAAAACTCTGAAAATTTTGTCTTTTTCAAGGGAACACCTCCAACTAAAACTTGATTTTCGCGGCTATCATATCCGATAACCACGCGACAAAGTCCGCCGCACCCTCACCGGTTTTGGTGGAGACTCGGAAAACCTTTGCCTTGCCGTTTAAATCCAGAACATTCTGTTCGACGCGAGCATCGTCAAACTCAAAGTACGGAATCATATCGTACTTATTCATAACAAGAGCGTCGGTCGTCGCAAACATGAGTGGATACTTCTCAACCTTGTCGTCCCCCTCAGGAACACTGAGGATAGCTACGCGCATATCCTCACCTATGTTAAACTCCGCCGGGCAGACGAGGTTTCCTATATTCTCAACAAAGAGAACATCTATATTATCTAAATCAAAGAAGCCGAGCATATGCTGAATAGACATCGCCTCAATGTGGCACGCGCCGTCTGTCTGAAGCTGAACAACGGGTATACCCATCTTGTCAATCTTGTCCGCATCAATCTTCCCCGCTATGTCACCTTCGATAACACCTATCCGGTATGTGCCGCGCAGGCGGTTAATAATGTCGGTTATGAGGCTGGTCTTCCCTGCGCCGGGCGAGCCCATCACGTTTACCAGGCAGACCTTCTTCTCAGCAAGAAGGTTTTTGATCTGGGCGCTCACGTCCTCATTCCATTCAAGAATCTGCTTTACAATTTTTATTTCCAATACTATTCTACCTCCAGGCTGTCCACATAATATTCACGGCCTGATTTGAGCTTTATCTCGGCACTGCCGCATTTCGGGCAGTGAATCTTGCGTTTGGGAATCTCACCGTCATAGCCGCAATCCCTGCAAAATATGGTAATCGGGATTTTCTCAACACAAAGACGTGCACCCTCAGCAATGGTGCCACGGCTTGCAATATTGAAATATTCCTGAATACATTCGGGAAGCACCCCAGACAGCTCGCCTATTTTAAGGCGAATTTCAAGAATTTTCTTTGCGCCGTGACGTTCTGCCTCGGGAACAGCCGCCTCAATAATGCCCTCTGTAATCGCAAGCTCGTGCATAGCCTTATCTGTCCATACAGCTAAAGCACGGGTCGATGCTCGCTACGATAAGGCCC
This sequence comes from Eubacteriales bacterium, assembly GCA_045586595.1. Lineage (GTDB taxonomy): Bacteria > Bacillota > Clostridia > Oscillospirales > JAAYXM01 > SIG480. Next base: position 14,364 of record JAZNAQ010000017.1, read on the forward strand.
GCATCCGCAACCGAGTTGTTTCTGAGCATGGTCGGGATTGTCGGAGCTGTCTTAAATGTAGGTACATGAATACTTACGCGCTTATTAAACTCGCTGCCGTCCGTTACGACCTTATAGCAGAGCTGGCCGCGCGGAGCTTCATGACGTACCATATATTCGCCTGCCGGGATTTTCGGAATCTTTGTGCCGAGGTTAATCGGGCCGGTCGGGAGCATTTCAAGTGCCTGACGGATAATCTTTATGCTCTCAAAGTTTTCGAGAACGCGGATAACAACACGCGAGAAAACGTCGCAGGTGTGATAAACCGCCTTATCAAACTCAAAATCCTCATAGCAACAGTACGGCGCATCCTTACGGACGTCAATCGCAACATTTGACGCTCTTGCGTGCGGACCTACAGCGCCGATGCGGATGGAGTCTTCTGTTGTGAGCACTCCTACACCCTGTGTTCTGAGCGCAACCGTCTTGTCCGAAAGGAGAATATCGCGAAGGCGAATCATTGACTTTTCAACCTTGTCGAGCATTTCAAGTATCTTGCGGCGCTTGTCATCGTCAATATCGCGGCGTGAGCCACCGATTGTTACCATGCCGTAGTTTACACGGTTGCCCGAAATTTCCTCAAGCATATCCATGATAACTTCGCGCTCATTCCATGTGTGCATAAACAGGCTGTCGTGACCGACCAGGTGAAGCGCAATGCCGAGCCAGAGGAAGTGCGAATGAAGCCTCTCAAGCTCGTTCATGATAACACGAATGTACTGGCCGCGCTTAGGCACGTTCATACCCGCAATGTTCTCAAGCGCCATGGCATAGCCGAGTGCGTGTGAGTGAGAGCAGATACCGCAGACGCGCTCAACTAAAACGATAGTCTGTATAAAGTTTTTCTGCTGTGCAAGCTTCTCGATGCCTCTGTGGTTGTAGCCTATAAACACCTCGGCATCTGTAATGAGCTCTCCGTCCGTATAGAGTTTTGCGTGTACCGGCTCTTCAAGCGCCGGATGGTACGGTCCGATAGGAACAATATAGCTCATGTGTTACTCCCCTTTCTTTCCATGTGCGCGGTCTATAAGCTCATCCATAGGCGTAACTATAATCTGGCCCTGACCGTCGAGCATATTATCGGGCATGAAAAGACGCTTTGAGGTATCGAGCCCCTCAAAAGTAATCTCCATAAGCTCACAAAGCTCACGCTCTGCCCATTCAGCACCAAGGTCATAAATAGAAGATATTGAGGGCAAAACGCTCTCTCCGTCAACCGTATATGACTCAATGCCGCTACCCACCTCGTATTCGTACGAAACATTCGGCTTGCCCTCATCATTGATAAAGCCATGAATCATAGCAAGCGCTATGCCCTCAGCTCTCATCTTCTCGGCAACTGGAACTATCTCGTCCTTGGTGATTTCAATTTTCTTATATTCCTGCATTTCTCCACCTCACCATATAGTTAAGTAGTTTTATTTTTTTGCACCTTTTAGTATAGCACAATATCCCGCTCTTGAAAACCCCAAAAAACGAAATTATCATGCAAAATATGCGTTTAAATTGTTTACTTTTTCACATTTCGACGCGGCAAGTATTACTTTTTTAGCATATCCTCGGAAGGTGGGCTCCGGTAAGCTTTGATACTATCCGCGAGCCGAATTCTCCGCGCAAAACAACCTTGCCCGCGCGCACCTCGGAAACCTCTCCGATTATCTTAGCAGCTCTGCCCTCCTCAGTATCGCGCATAATTTTAAGCGCGCCTTCCGCACACTCCGGCGCAACAACTGCCAAAAGCTTTCCTTCGCATGCGCAGTAAAGCGGGTCGAGCCCCAGTATATCACACACTCCGGAAACGGACGGCATAACCGGAATATCCTCCTCCGTAAGCTCTATCGAGAGTTCTGTGCCCTCCACAAACTCACAAAGAGTTGTCGCCACCCCACCTCGGGTCGGGTCACGAAGAACGCGAAGCCCAGCACCGAGAGAATAAAGCCTCTCGCAAAGCTTATTCAATGGCGCACAATCGGACATAATTTCGCCCTCTGCAAGATTTTTGTTTCTCGCAAGCATTATTGCCGCGCCGTGGTCACCGGCAGTGCCCGACAAAAGCACCTTATCACCGGGGCGTATGTTCTTCGGCGAAAGATTTTCATGTCTTAAAAATCCTATGCCGGCAGTGTTGATATATATTCCGTCACCGCGCCCCTTTTCAACAACTTTTGTGTCGCCCGTAACTACCGTCACACCTGCACGCTCGGCAGTTTTTGCGATTGAATCCGTTATCTTCTCCAAATCTGAAACAGCAAAACCCTCTTCTATTATAAATGAAAGGCTTAAGTACTTCGGCTGTCCACCGGAGACTGCAACATCGTTTACCGTACCGCAAACACAAAGCTACCCTATATCTCCCACCGGGAAGAATACGGGAGAGACAACAAAGCTATCCGTCGAGAAGACAAGCCTTTCATCCCCTTTCAGAACAGCGCCGTCGCCGAGAGCTGCAAGTGCGTCGTTTTTAAGCTTTTTTACTATTAAATTTTCTATCAGCTCAGAGGTCTTTTTCCCCCCGCTGCCATAATCCAATGTTATTATCTCGTCCAAAAGTTATTCCTCCGAATTTACACACGATATTTATATGCCGCGGCACATGCGCCCTCACCGGATACCATGCAAGGTCCGACCGGGTTTTCGGGAACGCACACCTTCCCAAAAAGCGGGCAGCTTGTAGCCTCAAGTTTTCCGCATATTACATCCCCGCATCGGCAAGGCGATTGCGTGTCGCTCTTTTTGTACCTTATGCCAAACTTTTGCTCAGCATCGTATTTTGCAAACTCCTCGCGTATACCAAGCCCGCTCATGTCTATTTCCCCAAGCCCGCGCCATATATCACGACGGGGTATGAGATATTTGCCAATCATTCTTACTGCAAGCGGATTTCCCTCACGCCTTACTGCATTCGGGTACGCATTCTCTATCCTTGGCTTTCCGCTCTCAATCTGTCGGAGGAGCTTATATACTGCAAGCAGTATCTCACGAGGCTCAAACCCGCCGATTACTGCCGGTATTTTAAACTCATCGGCAAGAAAATCAAAGCCTGTCTCTCCTATAATTGTTGCGACGTGTCCGGGACAGAGAAAACCCTGTACGTCAAAGCCCTCATCTGCAATAAGCGCCCTCAGAGCCGGCTCTACGGTCTTGAGCATCGACAAAACAGAAAAGTTGCAAATTCCCGCGTCATGTGCCGCGCCTATTGCCGCAGCAGTCCCGGGCGCTGTTGTTTCAAAACCGACACCGAGAAACACCACCTCACGCTGTGGGTTATCCCGGGCAATCGCCACCGCATCAAGCGGAGAATAAACAACCTCAACGCTTGCGCCGAGCGCACGCATTTTGCCAAGATTTTCGCCATATACACTGCCCGGCACCCTTATCATATCGCCGTAGGTCGCAATTATTATATTTTCTCGCATAGCCAGCGCGAGTATCTCGTCAATAACCTCGGCGGGAGTAACGCATACTGGGCACCCGGGGCCCGACAAAAGCTTGATGTTTTCAGGAAGTGCGCTCCTAAGCCCAGACTTTGCTATCGCCATGGTATGCGTTCCGCAGACCTCCATGAGCTTGACACTTCCGATATTCATTGAGGCTATTTCAGAAAAAAGTTTTTTTGCATCATAGTTTTCTGAGTTCATTTTCAACCTCCTCGGCCGCGGCGATGTTCGCCTCGGCCTGTTCGGCGCCAAGCCGCTCTATGGCAAAGCCTGCGTGAACGATTACATACTCGCCCAATTTCGGGTTCTCTATAAAATCGAGTCTTATTTTTCTTCTGACTCCGTCACGCTCGCCTATCGCGTCTTTGCCGTTTATCTCAGTTATTTTAAGCGGTACTGCAAGGCACATTTTACCGTCCTCCTCTTTGCGCTATCATTATCTGCCCAAGCGAAATCCCCTCATCATTTGTTGACACTCTGTTGTGTGTAAGCACACAAAAACCGAGTGATGAGAGTTTTTCTTCGAGCCGTCCGAGTAAATACATATTCTGAAAGGTTCCGCCGGAGAGTGCAACGGTTTTTATGCCGGTATCGTCCGAGATTTTTATGGCAAAATCCCTCGCGAACTCCACAAGCGTGTTCATGAACGCCGCCGCAATTTCACCCGCCGGAACCCCCGTTGCCCTATCCTTTACAATTTCGCGTATCATATCGCGGTAGTCAAAAACGTACATGCCATCAAATGTTTTGACAGAATACGGATATGTTTTATCACACGCTTCATCCGCCGCAGCTTCAAGAAGTGTTGCACCCTGTCCCTCATAAGAGACCGTATGCGAAATCCCGATTATTGCGGCAACTCCGTCAAACAACCTGCCCATACTCGTGGCAGTCGGGCAATTCACCCCTGCATCAAGAACTCTCGCCGTTTTATCTGCATCCTGCCCGAAAATCTCCGTCGGGTCAATCCCCGCATCGGCAAGAAGAGAGATTCCGCAACGTGAAATCTCACGGGTTGCCCTATCCCCGCCAGGTAGACGTATCTGGCGTATCGTACCCAAGCGCGTAAAGCCCGAAAAATCACCGACAAGAAACTCCGCGCCCCAGATATTGCCGTCGGTGCCGTAGCCCGTACCGTCCCACACTATACCGATACACTTTCCGTCATAGCCATTATCCGCCATGCACGAGCACATATGTGCGTGATGGTGCTGTGCTCGACAGAGAGAAAGCCCCTCGCGGGATGCTCGCTCCTCTGCATACGTTGTTGACATATAGTCGGGGTGCATATCGCAAACAATACATTGCGGCTTTATATCGAATATATTTTCAAAATGCTTTATCTGAACTTCATAATTTTCAAGTGTTTCAATATTTTTTAAGTCCCCAATATGCTGACTGGGGAAGATATGATTCTCACATGAGAGAGCAAACGATGCCTTCTGCTCTGCTCCGCAGGCGAGAATTTCAGAAAAGGCCTTATCCGTCACAATAGGATGCGGAACATAGCCACGGCTCCTTCTCGCAAAATACTCATGCCCGCGATACACCCACATAAGCGAGTCATCGCAACGCGCGTGTATTTCACGGTTATTCATAAGAAAGCCATCAGCGATTCCCGAAAGCGAGGCGAACGCCTCGTCATTTTTATATATAATTGGTAAGTCTGAAATGTTTGCACTCGTCATAACAACGCTTTCTGTATCGCCCGAAAGCAGAAGGTGGTGCAGCGGCGTATACGGCAGCATTATTCCCACATAGCCGTTCTCGCTTATATGCAGAAGGCCTCGCTTGTCACGTTTTTTAAGTAATACAATCGGCCTGCGGTGAGATGTGAGAAATCTTTTTTCATCCTCCGAAATCTCCGCATACCTTTTTGCAATTTCCATATCACGGCACATAATTGCAAAGGGTTTCTCGTCACGGCGTTTCAGCTTGCGCAGAGCATTAACTGCCGCTACATCATCACAGTTGCACGCAAGATGTATGCCGCCCAGGCCCTTTACAGCAACGGTTTTGCCGTTTCGGATATACTCCTTTGCAAGAGCAATCGGGTCCCCACCGACCCGTTTACCGTTTACATCATAAAATGTAAGATGTGGTCCGCACTCTCCGCAGCAATCGGGCTGGGCGTGATAGCGGCGGTCGCCTATATCGCCGTATTCTTCCTCACAGCTTTTGCACATCTCAAAATCTGCCATCGTAGTATTTTGCCTGTCGTACGGAATATCCTTTATAATGGTAAACCGCGGGCCACAGTTTGTGCAGTTGATGAACGGATATTTATGCCGTCTGTCTGCCCCATCAAGCATTTCTCGCAGGCAATCGTCACAAACAGCAACATCAGGTGAAATGAGTGTTCTCCGCGCCGATTCGGGCTCACTTTCGGCTATATCAAACGAGCGATACCCAAACAGTTCATCTGACTTTTCCACACAAACGGACTCGACAAACGCAAGCTTTGGTGGGTTTCTGCGAAGCTCCATTATAAATTCATCAACGGCAAAAGAGCCCCCCTCTACCGAAATCTCGGCACCGCGGCGCGTATTTCTCACAAAGCCGACAAGAGAAAACTTTGATGCGAGCTTGTGAACAAACGGGCGAAACCCAACGCCCTGCACTATACCTTTTATTTTAATATCTGCATGAACTTTCGGCATATCAATGTAACATCTCGATTCTTCTTCTGTCGGTTTTTATAATTCCTTCGTCGCTCATCCTCTTTATTTCTCGCATCATTGCGCTTCTGTCTGCACAGATATATTCGGCAAGATAGCTCAGCGAAAAAGGAAGCTCAAACACATCCTTGCCCTCACGCATTGAGTACATTGAAAACAGGCACATGAGCTTTTCACGAATTGAGCGGTTACTAAGTATTTCAATTCTCTCTGACAAAAGCTGTGCCTTGCGAGTTACCACTCTGAACATATTTTCAACCGCAACGGTGTGGCATCTACAAGCGTTTGAGCAACGCTTTGCAATGTGCTCATACATCAAAAATGCAACCTCGCACTTTTTCTCACATACTGCATACACCCCGCGCTCTGCCTTGTCGGAAAAAGCTATCATTTCGCCGAACACATCATTTTCCGAAAGAACTTCAAGCACAACTCTGTTACCGTTTGCATCCACTCTGATAAGAGAGACGTTACCCGACATAATAATGCCTATGACATCGCCCTTCTCATCAAAGTCGCACACAGTTTCTCCTGCCTCAAACTTCTGCATGCGAATATTGAAGCATTCTACCATTCGTTTCTTGTCATATGGGTCTATTCCGTCAAATAAAAAAATTTCCTCAATTTTCAATTTTTTCACCCTCTTGTTGCAAATGCAACAGAAATTCACATGAGTCTATGATACTATATTTTCAAAGAAAAGTAAACACATTTTCTTATATGAAAGGAGATTTATATTATGAATTTAAAGGGTTCAAAAACAGAGGCTAACCTCATGGCAGCATTTGCAGGCGAGAGCCAGGCAAGAAACAAGTATACATACTATGCATCAAAGGCTAAAAAAGAGGGCTACGAGCAGATTGCAGCTATTTTTACAGAGACCGCCAACAACGAAAAAGAGCATGCAAAGCTCTGGTTTAAGCTCCTCCACGACGGCGAGGTTCCCACAACAACCGTAAACCTCAAAGATGCCGCTGAGGGCGAAAACTACGAGTGGACAGATATGTACGCAGGCTTTGCAAAGACCGCTAAAGAAGAAGGCTTTGACAGAATCGCTTACCTCTTCGACGCTGTCGGCAAAATTGAAAAGGAGCATGAGGCAAGATACTTAAAGCTTCTTGAAAACGTAGAGACCGGCGCCGTCTTCTCACGCGAGGGCGATGTTGTTTGGCAGTGCGCTAACTGCGGCCACATCCATGTCGGCAAAAACGCTCCCGAGCTTTGCCCGGTTTGCGCTCACCCGAAGGCATATTTTGAGCTTCTTAAGACAAACTACTAATACAGTCAAAAGCTTCTTCCCGCCATCGGAAAACGGCGGGAAGAAATTTATATAGACGAGGCAAGAGGTGTATAACATGAACCAAAACGCATTCCGCGATTTGTCCTACGGCGTATATGTTGTATCATCAAAGGACGGGGCCCGCGACGTCGGTTGCATAGCAAACAGTGCTATGCAGGTCACAAGCGCTCCTGCGACGATTGCCGTTTCGGTAAACCACGACAACTACACAAACTCCTGCATAGCAGAAAGCGGTGTGTTTGCCGTCTCAGTGCTCCCCGAGACCATCGATCAATCTGTCATCGGCACATTTGGTTTTAAAACAAGCCGTGACACGGACAAACTCTCTTCTGTCGCAAGTGCCGAAAAAACAGGTGTAAAAGTTTTGCTTGACGCAACGAGTTATATAGTATGCCGCGTTATCGGCACGCTTGAAACAAGCACTCATACGGTGTTTCTGGGCGAGGTCTGCGATGCAGACGTCTTAAAGGGCGGCGAGCCCATGACGTATGCCTATTATTATTGTGTTGTAAAAGGCAAGAGCCCGAAAAACGCCCCAACTTATATTGAAGAAGCTGGAGATAAAAACAGCAAAACCGCGAGGTGCTCTATCTGCGGCTATGTCTATGACGGCAGCACTCCGTTTGACGAGCTTCCCGACAGCTTCACCTGCCCTGTATGCGGTGTTCCTAAATCGCTTTTTAAATACGAATAGGAGTTTTTATGTTTAAATACGATATCCATGTTCATACCTCCGAAACAAGCCTATGTGGCCTTATGACCGCAGCCGAAACGGTACAGCTGTATAAGGAGGCGGGCTATTCCGGCTTGTGCATTACCGACCATTACTCGCACTCATGTTTTGACTGGGAGGATGGTACCTGGAGGCAAAAGTGCGACCGATTTCTCGAAGGCTACAAGGCCGCGCTTGAAGTGTCCGACGGGCTTGACATCATGCTTGGCGCAGAGCTTCACTTCGGAAGCCGAAGCCGCCACACTTATAAATCAAACGACTATCTTGTATACGGCATTACAGAGGAGCTGTTGTATGCATACCCCGAGCTTCACCACCTTACACTGCCGGAGTTTTCAAAGATAGCAAAAAAGCATGATCTGCTTATTGTTCAGGCTCACCCGATGCGCAATAATATGGAGCTTCGACACCTTGACCTGCTCGACGGCATGGAAGTCTATAACGGAAACCAGAACCACGAAGCCCGAAATGACAAAGCTGAAAGCTTTGCACTTGAACATGGTTATATTATGACCTCGGGAAGCGACTGCCACGAAAAAAAGCATGTGGGCCGCGGAGGTATACTTACCAACAAACGCCTGCGCACCTCATGTGAGCTTCGTGACCTGCTTAAATCCGGTGAATATGAGCTCATAAAAACAGAAGCACCTTAAAAGTGCTTCTGTTTTTATATATTTACTTTATTAACGCTTGTGTCATGTGCAAAATACTCCGCTTCGCGCTTATGGCAAGAAAACAGTATTATCTGACGCGTTTTCGAAAGCTCTTTTAGCAATTCAAGTGCACGTTTCATACGCACATCATCAAAATTTACAAGCGCATCGTCAAGCACCATTGGCGGAGCATCGTCTCCTGAGAGAATCATCTCGCACAGCGCAAGCCTTAATGAGAAATACAACTCATCAAGCGTACCCTGCGACAGCGTAAGCTCGTTATGCGGCTCACTGGCCTGACCACGGGCCACTTCCATCTCAAAGTCATTATTTCTTATTCTTACAGCCTCAAAGCTTCCGCCCGTCAGAATGTGAAAAATCTCCGCTGCGCGGGCTTCAAGCTCAGGCGAGAACCTTGCCTTAAGCTCTGCGTCTGCCTCACTCACCGTTTTTATGGCAAGGGTATATGCATCATACCGACGCAAAAGCTCTTCTTCTCTTTGTGAGAGCTGTAAAAGCCTCTTTTTAAGGTCCTGCTTGTTGACCCCCGAAATACGTTCACGAAGCGCTGCTAGTTTCAACTCACAACCTTTTATCTGAGCCCGAAGCGCGCTCTCCCGAGCTTTTAGCTCTTCTGTTGTTTCAGTTGGGATTTCTTCACTGGTGTACTGTATTTTCTCAAGCGGAACCTCGGCGGTTGAAGAAAGTGCCTCAACCCGAATTTTTGCGTTTTCTAACTCCCGCTCGCTCTCCTCCAGCTTATTTACTTTATCCCGCAGTGCGCGCGCTCCTTCGGATACGTCTTCTGTTTCTATTCCGTACTCTGTGAAGATTTTAAGAATATCGCTCAAGCGCATATCCCGCGCTGTTTTTGCTTTTTCAGAGGAAAGCTTTATGCTCTCTGTCCTCTCTGAGATCTGCTCTGCCTGTGAGAGCAGCTGTAAGTATTCTTGCAGAGCAGTGTCAATCTGCACACCATCGGCTTTCCCATACTTTTCTGCAAGAGAAGCTGTACGGGTCTTTTTCTCTTTTTTTCCGGAGAGTATAAACCACAGAATACCCACAACAATTATTGCGACGGGGATAAACTTCACGAATGGCAAAAGTGCAATGCCAAAAAGCGCAAGAATAATCGCAAACGATGACCTTTTAACTCTTTGGGAAAGGCTTTCTTTGTCCTCTGTTGCCTGTTGTTTGGCTGCGTCTGCCGACGCACCTCCAAACGGCGAGGCCTTTATCTGCTCGCAAACCCTCTCGCTCTCAAGATTTGCTCCCGAAAGCTCATTTTCAAGCCGTTCGCAAGACAGCGAAAGTGTCTGCCACTCATCCCGCATATCAGAAAGCTTGTTTAGTACATCGCGTGCAGGATAACCTACAAGGTCTTTTACTGCGTTTTCTGCATTTTCTAAATCAACCCTCGCCCGGCTTATGTGTTCTTCGCGCTTTTCTCTCTCCTCGCACTCGACAATGCTTATAGACCTCAAAACTTTGACAAGGTCTTTTTGCCAATTCTCAAGGCTTTCTTCCTCAAGCAAAATCTCCGACTCTGTTTCTTCAATATACGAAAGTTCACGCACTACCGTTTCTTTCTCCGCCTCAGTTTCAGGCAAGGCTCCCAGACTGCGCACCGAGCGGATTTCGCGCTGTTTTTTCTCAAGGCGCGCTTTTACCTCGGTTGCAGATATTTCTTCGTCTCCGCCGGATGCAAGGGCAAGTATTCTCTTTTCGGTATCGGCATCTCGATCTACATTCAGCTTAAGCTGGCCTATAAACGCCGAGCGTTCATATACACCCCGTGCCGCACCAACAAGCGCCTCTCCGGTTTCGACCGTTTCGCCGGTTGTTATGTTTCTTGCGGTTTCCTTTGAGAAAACTCCTCCGCGCGAAGATGTACGCTCGATTTCAAGCTCATTGCCACCGCGACAAAGCTCCATTCTTCCATACATAGGGCTTCCGTCCCACGGGCGGTATTTTTCCTTATCAGGAAGATATCCGGCACGAGCCTTTTCCCTCGTCGATATTCCGTAGAACATGGCGCGGATGAATGCGCTCCATGTAGATTTTCCCGCCTCATTTTCGCCACTTACAATGTTTAGCCCCTCTGAGAGTTCAAGTGTTCTGTTATCAAGCTTTCCGAACGTCGCGTACAGTTTTTTTATCCACATAAAAATGCCGCCTTTTACTTACTTGTCTTTCCTCCTGCCGCCATCTGCGTAAGATATGCGTTTATAAAGCCGTCAATATCGCCATCCATAACAGCACCGATATTACCGTTCTCATGCCCTGTGCGATGGTCCTTGACAAGAGTATAGGGCATGAAAACATACGAGCGTATCTGGCTGCCCCACTCGATGAGCTTTTGCTCTCCCTTTATGTCCTCTATCTTTTCGAGGTTCTCTCGCTCTTTTATCTCTATGAGCTTTGACTTCAGCATACGCATTGCAACCTCACGGTTCTGATGCTGGCTTCGCTCATTCTGGCAAGCAACGACAATACCTGTCGGTATATGAGTAATTCGTATTGCCGACTCTGTCTTGTTGACATGCTGGCCACCTGCGCCGCTTGCTCGGTAGGTGTCTACCTTCAAGTCCTCAGTTCTGACCTCAACCTCAACATCATCGGTAATCTCTGGCATAACCTCAAGCGCGGCAAACGATGTGTGGCGCCTGCCCGAGGAATCAAACGGTGATATGCGCACAAGGCGGTGAACACCCATTTCGCTCTTTAAATATCCGTAGGCGTTCTCGCCCTCAATCAGTATGCTTGCGCTCTTAAGCCCCGCCTCATCTCCGTCGATGTAATCAAGTATCTTGTACGAAAACCCGTGGCGTTCTGCCCAGTGGGTATACATACGGTAGAGCATCTCAGCCCAGTCCTGAGCCTCAGTCCCTCCAGCACCGGCCTGAAAGCTCATGATTGCGTTATTGGCATCATAATCTCCCGAAAGAAGAGTCTCTATCCTTGCCGCTGCAAGGCCTTTTTCAAGTGCCGTAAGAAGCTCGCCGCACTCTTTTGCGGTATCCTCGTCGTCCGCCTCAACGGCAAGCTCAAAAAGAGTCTGAATATCGGACAGGTCGGCATTGAACTTCTCAAACCTCGCAAGCTTCTCCTTTATGCGCGATATACGTTTTAATACCACCTGTGAATTTTCAAGGTCACCCCAAAAATCCTCAGCCTCGGTGTTTTTTTCAAGAGTTTTGAGCTCCTGCCCTATACCGTCGATGTCAAGCGCGGCGCGAAGCTCTGCTATGGGCGCATCAAGCGCGTTTATTCGAAGCTTATATTCGTCAAGTACAAGCATGTTTTATATCTCCTTATCAACTCATTCATTTAATTATTTTATCATATATAATTGTCATCGTCAATTTTCAGAAAATATATTTGTAATAATTGTAAAAACGTGATATACTACAATAAGAATATTGTATTTTACTGTAAGGAGAAATTATTATGTCAAATGCATCGGCTCTTACCGTAACTGAATTTGAAAGCAAGGTCACTGGCAAAAACGGTGTTGTCCTTGTTGATTTCTGGGCTTCATGGTGCGGCCCATGCATGATGCTCGCTCCTGTCATAGACGAGCTCGTAAATGATTTTACAGGCCGTGTTGACATCTACAAAGTCAATGTTGATGACGAAGGCGAGCTCGCGGCAAAATTTGGGATTATGTCAATTCCTACGCTAATTATATTTAAAAACGGCGAGATTTTTGACACAATTCGCGGAGTTGTGCCGAAAGACAGCATAGCCGGTGTTCTTGAAAACGCATTAAAATAAAAACCGCATTTTGGGGGGGTAAAGAAATGGACATCACAGAGAAAAAAGCATTTCGCAAATCTTTTCTCGGCGGATTTTCAAAAGAAGACGTCAACAAGTATATAGAGGAGTCCACCGAAAAATACACCGCAAAAATTAAAGACGCTGAAGAAAAGTTCCTCGCCGCCGACCGCGAGAGAAGTGAGCTTGCAACAAAGCTCTCTGCTGCTGAGGCAAGAATTGAGGAGCTTATAAAAAAGAACGAAGAGTTTGAGAAGCTTACAGAAAAGCACAACTCACTGACTGCAGAACACGCCAATACGATGACAAAGCTTACACAGCGTGAAGAAGAGCTTGAAAAGGCTAACGCCGAGATTTCAGAGCTTTCTTCAAAGGTATCTGCACTCAATATGGTTGAAAGCGAGTATACAGCACGCAAGGCAGAGCTTGCAGACATTGAAATTTCTGCAAGAAGCCGTGCAGGTGAAATAATTTCAGATGCAGAGCGCGAGGCGCAGAGTAAGAGATGTGCGCTCGATGAGGAGCTCTCTCTTCGCCGCAAAAATTTTGAAGCAAAGCGCGATGAGCTTTTCCGCGAAACAGGTGATGTTGTCGGCGGTATTTCACGTCTTATGGATTCTCTTAAGTCCGAGGTTGACAGCATGGATTCCCGCATTACACGAATAGCGGATGCTGTCAAAAACAATGTGTCCACGCTTTCCGATGCCGTGAGCGATGCTCAGGATAAAGTTGGAAGCATCAGAGCACGTCTTTCAGAGAGTGACCAGTAGCTTATTCAGAAAGGAATTTTCACAGTGTCTTCCATTCACGTTTCAACGGATGAACTGACTAAAGTTCTCCACACACTCCGTGCAGGCGATTCAGTTCTGCTTTCTGGAACAATTTACACAGCGCGTGACGCGGCTCACAAGAGGCTCTTTGCTCTTCTTGACGAGGGCAAACCTCTCCCGTTTGAGCTTCGTGGTGCTATTATCTATTATGCGGGGCCTACCCCCGGCAAGAACGGTGCCCCCGTCGGAGCGTGCGGCCCCACCACATCCGGCCGCATGGACGGCTTTGCTCCGCGCCTTTTGGACCTTGGGCTTTCGTGTATGATAGGAAAGGGCGAGCGCGATGAAAGCGTGTGCGATGCTATCGTAAGAAACGGCGCTGTTTATCTCTGTGCTGTCGGAGGAGCAGGCGCACTCGTTGCAAAATCAATAAAAAGCGCCGATGTTATAGCCTTCCCCGAGCTCGGCTGTGAATCAATTAAGCGCATGACAGTAGAAGAACTCCCCTGCACTGTTGCAATAGACTCTGTGGGTGGCAACCTTTTTCTTACCGAGCGCGAAAAATACAAAACAATATAAAACTACATAACCGCTAAATAGGCAGTCACTATGTGACTGCCTATTTGCTATTTTCTTAATGCTTTATTATACGCTTGCCTGTTTTGCAATTTTTTAGCAATAAAATTTCAAAAGTTTGTTAAAATTCCAACAATCTACGGCACAAATCACAGCTTTTTGAAAGTTGACATATAATAAATTGCGTGGTATAATATTGGACATAATATAGACTAGGACACAAACGAAAATTGATTGGAGTGTTTTTTGTGGCTTTTAAAAATGCATATGTGCAACGTGTATATGATGATGTTGTCAAAAGAAACGCGGGCGAACTCGAGTTTCATCAGGCAGTGCGTGAAGTGCTTGAATCACTCGAGCCGGTCTGCGATGCAGACCCGCGTTATCAAAAAATGGGCATACTTGAGCGACTTGTCGAGCCCGAGCGCGTTATCTACTTCCGCGTACCGTGGGTAGATGACAACGGCGTTGTTCAGGTAAACCGCGGCTTCCGCGTGCAGTTTTCATCTGCAATCGGCCCGTACAAGGGCGGTCTTCGTTTCCACCCATCAGTAAACCAGTCTGTAATCAAATTTCTCGGCTTTGAGCAGATCTTCAAAAACTCGCCCACCGGCCTACCTATAGGCGGCGGTAAGGGCGGCGCAGACTTTGACCCGAAGGGTAAGAGCGACGGCGAGGTTATGAGATTCTGCCAAAGCTTTATGACAGAGCTTTCAAAACATATCGGCGAAAACACAGACGTCCCCGCAGGGGACATAGGTGTTGGCAGCCGCGAAATCGGTTTCCTCTACGGCCAGTACAAGCGGCTTGTAAACGAGTTTACCGGAGCAATTACGGGTAAAGGGCTGCGTTATGGCGGCTCACTTGCAAGAACAGAGGCTACTGGTTACGGCCTGTGTTACTTCACAGAAGAAATGCTCCGCGCACAAGGCAAATCATTCAAAGGGCAGCGTGTTATTGTTTCAGGCTCGGGTAATGTCGCGATTTATGCTCACAAGAAAGCAGCAGAACTCGGCGCAACCGTTATTGCAATGAGCGACTCCTCTGGATATATATATGACCCCAACGGCATCGACCTGAATACAATTCAAGAGCTTAAGGAGCGTAGCCGCCAAAGAATCAGCGAATATGTAAAATACCACAGCAGTGCAACGTATACAGAGGGCTGCAAGGGGATATGGTCAATCCCGTGTGATATAGCACTTCCCTGCGCTACACAAAACGAAATAGACGGCGAATCTGCCGCTCTTCTCGCAAAGAATGGGTGCTTCTGCGTGTCTGAGGGCGCAAACATGCCCTCAACACCCGAGGCGATTGATGTATACTTTGCAAACAATATGCTTTACGGACCTGCAAAGGCTGCAAACGCAGGCGGTGTTGCCACATCTGCTCTTGAAATGTCACAGAACAGCATTCGTTATTCATGGACATTTGAGAAAGTTGACTCAAAGCTTCAGGAAATCATGGTCGGCATATACAAAAACACAGCACAGGCAGCAAAGGACTATGGATTTGAGGGCAACCTCATGATAGGCGCAAATATAGCCGGCTTTAAGAAAGTTGCATCGGCAATGCTTGCATATGGTGTAGCGTACTAAATTCAATACCATTCCACCCCACCATCATTTAACCACAACACCTCAGACAGCAAAACGTCTGAGGTGTTGTGGTTTTTTATAAGAAAAAACAGGGCTGTAAAACAGCCCTGTCGTTTTTTGATTTAAGAAACCTTACTTAAGGTTAAACCATGCCTTGCGGCCGAGGTAAATTGCGCTGTCTCCAAGCTCTTCCTCAATGCGGAGAAGCTGGTTGTACTTTGCAACACGGTCCGTACGGCTCGGTGCACCGGTCTTAATCTGACCTGCATTGAGAGCAACAGCAATGTCAGCGATTGTTGTATCCTCAGTCTCGCCTGAGCGGTGAGAAACAACAGCTGTGTAGCCTGCGCGGTTAGCCATCTGGATAGCGTCAAGAGTCTCTGTGAGAGAACCAATCTGGTTAACCTTGATGAGGATGGAGTTACCAACACCGAGGTCAATACCCTTAGAAAGGCGCTCAACGTTTGTAACGAAGAGGTCGTCGCCGACGAGCTGAACACGGTTGCCGATAGCCTTTGTAAGCATGCCCCATGCTTCCCAGTCCTCTTCAGCAACACCGTCTTCAAGAGAGATGATCGGGTACTTGCTTGTGAGGTTCTTCCAGTAGTTTACGAGCTGCTGCTTTGTCATCTTCTTCTTTGCCTTCGGGAGAAGGTATGTGCCGTCCTCCTGATACCACTCAGAAGATGCAGCGTCGATAGCAATCATGAAGTCGTCGCCCGGCTTAAAGCCTGCACGTTCAACAGCTGTGAGGATAACCTTGATAGCATCCTCGTCCTTCTTGAGGTTCGGAGCGAATCCGCCTTCGTCACCAACAGCAGTTGTCATTCCCATCTCGTTGAGAACAGCCTTGAGGTTGTGGAATACTTCTGTGCACCAACGGAGAGCTTCAGAGAATGAAGGTGCGCCAACCGGCATAATCATAAATTCCTGGATGTCTACGTTGTTGGAAGCATGTGCGCCACCGTTTAAGATGTTCATCATCGGAACAGGGAGAGTCTTAGCGTTGATACCGCCGATGTATGCGTAGAGCGGCATCTGAAGTGCTTCAGCCGCAGCCTTAGCAACAGCCATTGATGTACCGAGGATAGCGTTTGCGCCGAACTTTGTCTTGTTCGGTGTGCCGTCAAGCTCAATCATTGTGCGGTCAATTTCGACCTGGTCGAGAGCGTTCATGCCGATGATTGCTTCAGCAATGTCGTTGTTTACAGCGTCAACAGCCTTGTAAACACTCTTGCCCATGAACTTTGACTTGTCGCCATCGCGAAGCTCGCAAGCTTCAAAGATACCTGTAGATGCGCCTGACGGAACAGCTGCACGGCCCATGTAAGTGTTTACGCCGTCGTCAACATAAACGTCAACCTCAACTGTCGGATTGCCGCGCGAGTCGATGACCTGACGGCCGACTACATCTACGATTTCTGCAAATTTCTTCATTTTTCTTTTCTCCTTTTTGTAAAAATTTATTTGAGAAGTTTATTCGACTATAAGTGATTCGCCCGTCATTTCAGACGGCTGGTCAATGCCCATAAGGTCAAGCATTGTAGGAGCAATGTCGCAGAGCTTACCATCACGCAGGGTGACGTCTGCACCAACGATAACGAACGGAACTTCATTTGTGGTGTGTGCGGTAAACGGAGATACTCCGTCCTCTTCAAGCATCTTATCGGCGTTGCCGTGGTCTGCCGTAATAACGCTTACACCACCTACGTTTCTGACCGCCTCAACCACTCTGCCCACACAGGTGTCAACAGTTTCAACCGCACATTTTGCCGCATCAAACACGCCTGTGTGGCCGACCATGTCGCAGTTTGCGTAGTTTAGAATGATGACGTCATACTTGCCGCTCTGGATAGCCTCTATTACCTTATCGGTAACCTCATATGCGCTCATCTCAGGCTGAAGATCATACGTTGCAACCTTTGGAGAATTTACAAGTATTCTGTCCTCTCCCTCATACATTTTCTCAACGCCACCGTTAAAGAAGAAGGTGACGTGGGCATACTTTTCGGTCTCCGCGATGCGAAGCTGTTTTATACCAAGCGAGCTTATATACTCGCCAAATGTATTTTCAAGGCTTTCGGGGCCGTATGCAACATGCACGTTGGGCATATTTGCATCATACTGAGTCATGCAGACATAGAATACTTTGCAAAAACCTTCGCCGCGGTCAAACCCGTCAAACGCTTCATCAACAAACGTGCGGGTAATCTCACGAGCGCGGTCGGGGCGGAAGTTGAAGAATATGACAGAGTCATTCTCCGAAACTCCTGCATAATCCCCGCATACTGTCGGCTCAACAAACTCATCTGTCTTGCCGTCTTCGTATGACTTTCTGACAGCCTCTGCCGCATCATCACACTTTTTGCCCTCGCCGAATACGATTGCGCGGTATGCACGCTCTACTCTGTCCCAACGGTTGTCGCGGTCCATAGCAAAGTATCTGCCCATGAGTGTAGCAACGGTACCTGTGCCTATTTCTTTACACTTAGCGACACATTCGGCGACAAACCCCTCACCCGATGTGGGAGAAACGTCGCGCCCGTCGAGGAAGCAGTGAACATATACCTTTGACACGCCGTACTTTTTAGCAAGGCGGAGAAGCCCCCAGACGTGGCTCAAATGGCTGTGAACACCGCCGTCGGACATAAGCCCCATGAGGTGAAGTGCCGTGCCGTTCTTGACGCAGTTTTCACACGCAGCGACGAGCTCGCGATTTTCAAAGAAGCTGCCGTCCTCAATCGCGCGGGTAATGCGCGGAAGGTCCTGGAACACAACACAACCTGCGCCGATGTTTGTGTGCCCAACTTCAGAATTGCCCATTTGTCCGTCGGGAAGCCCTACGGCAAGACCTGAAGCTTTGAGCGAAGACTTGGGGCTTTCGGCAAAGATTTTTGTGAGATTGGGGGTAGCAGCGCATGAAATTGCATTGCTCTTACCGCTCTCAGCAATGCCGAAGCCATCCATTATAATAAGTGTAATAGGTGTTTTTGTGTTCATAGTATTACTGATTTGCCGCGTTAATTACAGCAGCAAAATCCTCCGTCTTGAGTGATGCACCTCCGATGAGACCGCCGTCAACATCGCCCTGTGCGAGAAGCTCAGCCGCGTTTTTCGGGTTCATTGAGCCACCGTACTGAATAGTAACCGCACGGGCGACTCTTGCGCCGTACTTGGCGCGGATAACCGCGCGGATAAGGCCGCAAACCTCAGCTGCCTGCTCAGCAGTAGCTGTCTTGCCTGTACCAATAGCCCAGATAGGTTCATAAGCAAATACTATTTTTCTCATCTTTTCTGCAGGAATTCCGTTAAGGGCAATTTTGACCTGCATTGTGATGTGCTCTGCTGTAATGTCAAACTCGCGCTGCTCTAAGGTTTCACCAACACAGATTATGGGGCGAAGGCCTACCTCGAGAGCTTTCTTTACCTTGAGGTTAACACTCTTGTCTGTCTCGCCGTAGTATTCACGACGCTCACTGTGTCCGATAATTACAAATTTTACACCAAGCTCCTTGAGCATTTCGGCAGATACCTCTCCGGTATATGCACCGGATGTTTCATAGTGCATATTCTGAGCCGCTACTGCAATTTTTGCATCGCGTGCCGCTCTGCATGCAGCAGGTATATCTACAAAAGGAACGCAGAGCACAACGTCGCACCATTTCTGCTTGCCGACCGCTGCACGAAGCTCCTCAAACATCTTCTTTGTTTCTGCGGGGGTTTTGTTCATCTTCCAGTTGCCCGCGATTATGGTCTTACGATATTTTCTGTTCATTATGCTATTTTCTCCTTACTTATCTTCAAGGCAAGCGATACCCGGGAGGGCAATTCCTTCAAGGAACTCAAGGCTTGCGCCGCCACCAGTTGAAATATGTGACATCTTCTTTGCATAGCCGAGCTTTTTGACAGCAGCTGCAGAATCTCCGCCGCCGACTATTGAAACAGAGCCGCTCTCAGCGATTGCCTCTGCAACCTTTTCTGTACCGACAGCAAATTTTTCAAACTCGAAAACGCCCATAGGGCCGTTCCAGATAACAGTGCCTGCACCCTTTATTGCATCAGAAAACGCCTCAATGGTTTTCGGGCCGATGTCAAGACCCATCCAGCCGTCGGGGATTTCCTTTGTGGGAACAACCTTGCTCTCGGCATCTGCAGCAAACTCCTGCGCTACAACAGTGTCTGTCGGAAGGAGGAAGTTTACGCCGCGCTCGGCAGCCTTCTTTATCATATCGCGGGCATAATCGAGCCTGTCATCCTCACAGAGAGATGTGCCGATTGTGCCGCCGTTTGCCTTTGCAAATGTATATGCCATACCGCCGCCGATAATGAGCGTATCAACCTTTTCGAGGAGGTTGTTTATAACGCCGAGCTTATCTGAAACCTTAGCACCGCCGAGAATTGCAACGAACGGACGCTTCGGATTTGAAAGAGCCTGGCCCATAATGCCGATTTCCTTGCCGATAAGATAGCCGCAGACAGCCGGGAGATAATCAGCTACGCCTGCAGTAGACGCATGAGCACGGTGAGCCGTACCGAAAGCATCATTTACATAAAGCTCTGCAAGAGAAGCAAGCTCTTTTGCAAACGCCGCATCGTTTTTCTCTTCTTCTTTGTGGTAACGTACATTTTCAAGAAGCATAACCTCGCCGTCTGAGAGAGAAGCTGCGAGAGCCTTTGCGCTTTCCCCTACGACATCACCTGCCATCTTGACCTCAAGGTTAAGATGCTCTGAAAGACGCTTTGCAACGGGTGCAAGAGAGAATTTCGGGTTAACCTCACCCTTCGGGCGACCGAGATGGGAGCAGAGAATTACACGAGCCCCCTTATCTATAAGATACTGAATTGTCGGAAGTGCGGCAACTATTCGCTTATCATCAGTAATATTGCCGGCATCATCCTGCTTTACGTTGAAATCGCAACGTACAAGCACGCGCTTGCCGGACGGGTTTATGTCTTCGATTGTCTTCTTGTTGTAATTCATAAAATCTATACCTCCATTTTTATTCCATTTTATCATTGTTATTATTATAACATATCGTGCAGTGGTATTACATTGTTATTTTAACTATATTTAAGCCTTTTCATAACATTTTTTTGCCAAAATACACTATTATTTTATATTATGGAGCTCTCCCGTTAATTGCATGTTGTCAAAACCTATCTGGCGCAAAGCCTCATAGACCACTATTGCAACTGAGTTGGAAAGGTTAAGACTACGAAGCGTGGGCAACATGGGTATGCGTATGCATGAGTCCATATTCTCTGCCAAAAGCGGCTCTGGGAGGCCCTTTGTCTCCTTGCCGAAAATAAAAAAATCGCCTTCTTGATATTCTATGTCTGTGTATGCCTTTTTTGCCTTGGTAGTGCAGAAAAAGAAACGACCCTCACGGTTCTTTTCAAAAAAATCTTCTATATTGTCATAGAGGGTAACATCAAGATATTTCCAATAATCGAGCCCCGCTCTTTTCAGTTGCCTGTCTGAAATATCAAAGCCGAGCGGACGAACAAGGTGGAGTGCCGCGCCCGTAACAGCGCAGGTGCGCGAGATGTTGCCGGTATTTGCGGGAATTTCAGGCTCGACAAGGACAATATTGAACAAAACTCACGCCTCCGTTTTCCAAAAACTTCTTTTCGAATAATTTTATGACATTTTCCGCGATTTTGCAAGTCTTTTTTGCATTTTTCTGCATACCGTTCTGAATATATTTTATGAACTCACTGTCACACAACCGTAAGAGTAAATAAAACAAAGCAGATGCTTATGCATCTGCTTTTCTGTCTTACTTTGCCGTTGCGTTGTACAATCTTTCAAATACAGCTGCCGCCTCACAGCGCTTTGAATTTCTCTGCGGATAAAACTCCTCGCCGCTTCCCTGCATAATGCCCGTAGCACTTGCAAACGCCACAGCATCCCTCGCGTAGCCGGATATGTCGTCTCTGTCAGAGTAGAGAAGCTCATTGCTATCGCTCTCTAGCCCGCATTGATGCGCATATCTGTATATGAGCGCCGCCATCTGCTCACGCGTTATTGGGGCATCCGGCGAAAACTTGCCACCACCGATGCCCGAGGCTATTTTGTTCTCGCTTGCCCAGGCTATCGCATCAGTGTACCACATACCGTCGGAGACATCAACAAACATCTCTCCCTTTGCCGTTGGCTCGCCGGCTATTCTGTACAGAACGGTCACGAACATCGCCCTTGTCAACGGTGCATAAGGCGCAAACTCACCCTGCGACACGCCCTTCATGAAACCCTTGCCGCTCACAAATGAAACAGAACCTACAAACCAGTCAGATTCGGAAACATCTGAATATGCAATGCCTACTGTCTGCTCTTCGGCTTCGGGAGTTTCTTCTTTTATTTCTCCCTTATCTTCTTCATCTTTCTTTCCGTCAGCAAAGCCACCACCTGTATAGTCTGCTGTGAATTTCAGGAGCACCTCTTCGCCGTCCGACAGCTTGTAGCCCGATATACCGCGCATAGGCAAGACTCCGTCAACGTAATACTGCCAGCCGCTGTTTGCACCTACATCAAACTCTGAAAGGGTTTCGCCATTGTAAGTTACTGAGCGCAAATACCCTGTACCCAGGCCGACAGCGATAATCCCCTTTTCTTCGAATACTTTTTTTAGCAAATCACGCACTGTTGTGCCCTTCTCCACCTTAAGGAAGTATTTTTCCACCCATGTTGTTTTATGTGTTTTAAGCTCAAACGAAACAGTTATTGTGTTGTCAGGTTCAGGTGTGGGGGCAGGTGTTGGGGTTGGCTCGGGTTCAGGCTCGGGTGTAACATCATTGTCCACAGGCTTTATGTTGTAAAGGTTACAGGGCTCTTTCTCACCTTTTTCAAAGGCTGAAAGTGCAACAAGTGCACGAAACCCCTGTTCTGTTGACCATTCAAGGTCAAGTGTCCCATCATATCCGGAGAAGCCGCCCTCTACTGCGTAGGAAAGAAGGCCATCAACAAGGCTCTTACTCTCCTCTCCTTCTCCTTTTACAAAGCGTGCATCATCTGCAGGGTCAATACCTGCGGAAACAAGCCCTATTATTACAAAAGCATCTGTGCACGCACTACCATATGAGCCATTATCACCCTGGCTCTGCGAAAGCGCGGCAAGCATTCTGTCATAGAGCTCCTGTGCCTTGACCTTTACGCCCAGAGCATCGTCTTCGTTACGAACAAAGCGTGCAAGCGCGCCTACTGCCGCACCTGTTGAGTCTATGTCGGTATATGTATAGTCGCCATAAGTGCCAAAAAGAAGGCCCGAGTCATTCATGCTTTCAGAAATCACAGCCAGCGCCTTCGTGAGTTGTTCGGAGGTCACTTCTATATTTCCGCTTTCATATGCCAAAAGTGCCCAGATTGCGTCGGAGTATGTTGCGTAATCGGATACCTCAGAAAGCAAGGCTTTATTGTTTAATGTTTTCTCCTCATCAACCTGTAGTGAGGTTGTGTCAACACCTGCGGAATTGAGAATGATCTCTGCTTTCGCTATGTCGGTTATATACGGGTTTTCAGCGCTTACTGACGCAATCGCATTTTTTACATAGCTCTCAATTTGTGCCTGCGAAAGTGCGTCCTCTCCCGAAACCGTACTGTATACAGCAAGGTCAAACACCTGCCAATCAGAAAGCGTCTCGGCCTTTTTCAGAGATTCGGCTATTTCTTCATAAATTTCGCCGTAGGCGGGAAGTGTAGCCTCATCTACCTCGCCGTAGGCGGGCGAACAGCCGCAGGTTACCGCAATCACTATCGCAAGCAAAAGCGCGGCAAGTTTTTTTGTTCTCTTCATTTTTATCATCCCTTCCCTGCCGCAGACAATATAAAAGGCTGCGGCAAATATAAATTTGCCACAGCCGACTTATTTCTGTGTGCTTGCACCACAAGCAAACCTCATCCACCGAGAACATTTAGTGAATGAAGTATGTTTACACCTCTGGGAATATACCCGTACAAGGTGTGTCAATGCAGGTCTTCCGACTCACGTCCTACGCAAATTTTGCATCCCGAAAGCTTCGCCTTCTCAGTTTCCCAATGACCGGCTTTCGCCGAAAAAGCTCCGGGACTCGTGACGCACACGGCGGCGGTTACCGTCCGGGACTTTCACCCGGTTCCCTTTTCACCGGCCGCACCTTTTTGCGGTACAGCCGACACATCCGTGATGTATTAAGTTGTGATAAATTATACTGCATATAGAGAAATTTGTCAAACTAACGATACTTTTATTCTCTGTCATAGCACAGCCCCACCGCCGCAGGCGGTGGGGCTGTTGACTGTTCTTTTAAACTATCTCTGTATAGCTACCGAGGTATTTGAAGCCGTCGAGGTCGTCCTCAAGCTCGCACACAAGCTCAAACAGCTCAGGCGAGTAGATTGACGCGCCTATGTCGAAATAGAACATAAACTCAAAGTCACTCCCCGGCTTCGGGCGGCTTTCGAGCTTTTCAAGGTTAAGCCCGAGCGCATTAAAGCGTGCCATTATGCGGTAGAGCGAGCCGGGCTTATGAGGAATCTTCATCATAATGCTCGTCTTATCTGCGCCGGGGTATATTTCAAGGTCGCGGGCGATACAGATAAAGCGTGTATAATTTCCCACATGGTCGCACACGTTATCGCGAAGGGTTGTGAGGTCATACAGCTCAGCACAGCCGGGTGATGAAAGAGCTGCAATATCGCATCTGTCGCTTTCAGCAACCATGCGCGCGGCAACCGCCGTATTCTCACATATATTCACCTTAATATTCTTGTTCGCGGCGAGAAACTCACTGCACTGACTTATCGCCTGCTCGTGCGAGTAGATTTCCTTTATATCACCAATTTCGGCGCCGCGCTTTGCTAAAAGCGCATGACCCACCTGGATTCTTGCTCCCCTTACGATGTGGAACTTAAACTTCGCCATAAGGTCATAAATCTTATTAACCGAGCCCGCAGTGCTGTTCTCAATCGGGAGAACGCCGTAGCGGCAGAGCTTTTTGTCTACCGCGCGGAAAACATCCTCAAAGCTTGAAAAGTACATTATACTCGGGCTCTTAAAGAGCTTTTCGCACGCAAGCTGAGAGTATGCACCCTCGACGCCCTGACAGGCAACAACCGCGCTCTCAGGAAATAGCTTGTTCGTATTATTTATTGCCGCCTGCATACGCTCTGCCAGATCACTCTTTCTGCCAAAGAGCTTTCTCTGATATGCGCGCGAAACGTCGGTTATTGTTGAGTAGAGAACACGGGTATATGAGCCGAACTCCTCACCCGCCATTTCCGCGACGCGGTCAAACAGCTCGCGCTCACGCGCGGGGTCATACACGGGGAGCTTGTTCTCACGCTTATACTCACCGATTTTTGCGGCAGTGTCCATGCGCTCGCGAATAAGCGCCACAAGCTCTTCGTCTATGTTATCAATATTTTTGCGAAGTTCTTTAATATCCATTGGTTTTTACCTCCCTATAACATCAAATCGACAAGTGCGACTGCAAGCGCCGCCTCCATGCACGGTACGGCACGCGGTACGATACACGGGTCGTGACGACCGCATATTTCAAGTGAAGTCTCCTTCGTTTCTGATAGGTTTACGCTTTCCTGCTTTCTGGCTATTGACGGAGTCGGCTTTATCCCTGCGCGGAATATAACGGGCATACCCGAGCTTATCCCGCCAAGAGCACCGCCGTGGTTATTTGTTTTTGTTCTTACCTCGCCGTCAATGATGCAGAACGCGTCGTTATTCTCACTGCCTGTCATTCTGCACGAGGCAAAGCCCGCACCAAACTCTATTCCCTTTACTGCGGGGATGCCGAATACTATACGGGCAATTCTGTTTTCGATGCCGTCAAACATCGGCTCACCAAGACCGGCAGGAACTCCTACGGCCGCACACTCAATTATGCCGCCAACCGAATCGAGGTTTTCTTTCGCGGAGAGGATTTTCTCCATCATTTTATCTCCGGCGCTGTCGTCTATTACGGCAATCGGCAAATCACTCCGCACTTTATCAAGCTCGGGTGAAACCGCGTCAAACGGCGTATCGCAGACACCTGCAATCTCCGCAACGTGTGCCGCGATTTTTACGCCGCGGCTCTCAAGATACTGTAGGCAGATGCCGCCCGCAATGCATAGCGGTGCTGTAAGCCTGCCAGAGAAGTGGCCGCCACCGCGTATATCGTGAGCCGTGCCGTATTTTACATATGCAGTAAAGTCCGCATGGCCGGGGCGCGGAACATCCCGCAGATTGCCATAGTCCTTTGAGCGTGTGTTGGTGTTCTCTATTATCGCACATATGGGGCTTCCGCAGGTAACGCTATCAACTACACCCGAGACAAATCGCGGTAGGTCTTCTTCTTTTCTTGACGTAGTGTGTGCGCCGCTTCCGGGTGCGCGGCGAGCGAGAAACGAGACCAGTTTTTCCGCATCAATGTGAAATCCTGCGGGGATGCCGTCTATCACCACCCCTATCGCCTCGGAATGTGACTGACCGAATATTGAAACCTTGAGTTTATGACCGATGAGTGATGCCATTTCTCTTACACCTCCGAAATCTCGACACTTGCACCGAGTGTAGTATACTTTTCAAAAAAGTCGCCGTATGATTTCCTCACAGCCTCGGCGTTCTTCACGCTCACCTTGCCTGTCGATACTGCTGCGGCGACCGCCGCGCTCATAACTATTCTGTGGTCGTTATACGAATTGACCTTGCCGCCCGAAAGCTCACGGCGGCCAAAAATGCGGATTCCGTCACTCGTTGGCTCAGCCACTGCGCCGAGCGCGCGAAGCATTGCAACAGTAGACTCTATCCTGTCGCTTTCTTTTATTCGCAGCCTTTCTGCATTATACACCACCGTCTCGCCGTTTGCAACAGCCGCAACAATGCACAGCACGGGAACGAGGTCGGGGATTTCTGCCGCGTCAATCCTCACCGCAGAGAGAGTGTCTTTCTTTACGGTTACAAAATCATCGCCCTGCGTAACCTCCGCGCCAAAGCGGCGAAGTATATCCACAATTTTTTTGTCGCCCTGAATACTGTCATGTCGCAACCCTCTGCAGGTTATGCCCTCGTCGGAAAATGCGCCGAGGCTTAGCCAGAACGCGGCATTTGACCAGTCACCCTCAACGGTAAACGAGCCGGGAGAGCGATAGCTCTGCCCTCCGGGTATATGTATTTTGTTGCCGCACCTTTCTGCGGTTATGCCGAACTTTGAAACGGTATCAAGCGTCATTTCTATATACGGCATAGACTCTATTTTGCCTGAAATATCTATCACGCTGTCTTTCTCAAGTAGCGGAAGCGCGAATATAAGACCCGATATAAACTGCGAGCTCACATTGCCCGCTATAGCAAATCTCCCTCCGCTTAAATTCCCGTTTGTCGTAAGCGGAAGCGTGCCGCCATACTCAATAGCCGCGCCCATCGACTCCAAGCACTCAACAAGCGGCCACATCGGCCGTGTAGGGAGCCTTCCCTCACCGCGAAAGCTTATCTCTCCACCGAGTGCCGCCGCAACAGGCACAAGAAAGCGGAGTGTAGACCCGCTCTCGCCACAATCAAGCACTGCCTTTTCTATCTTCTTCTTTATGGGGAGGACGTGATACACGCCGCTCTTTTCTTTTATCTCGGCTCCGAGTGAATTTAAGCACCGCACCGTCGCGGCTATGTCCTGTGACGAGGCCTCGCATATTATATCTGTGGGCTTATCCGCAAGGGCAGCGCAAATCAGACTTCTGTGGGCAACCGATTTTGAGGGAATTACCGTCACCTCGCCGCGAGGTGATAAACAGCTTATGTCCGCTATCATCTTTTCTCCTCCGCCCCTGCGCTGAAGTATTTTATTATCTCGTGCTCAGGCACCTTATTAAGCACGCAAAATCCGCGCTTTTCCGGCACAACAAGCGTGATGTATCCCGCTCCGCGCTTTTTGTCTGACATAGCAATATCTACCATCGTCTCAGGTGTATAAGCACCCGATGTCGGGAGGCCGAACATACTGCACATTTTTTCTATCTCGCGTGATACGTTATCATGGCATAAGCCGAGATTCTCTGCCGCCCGCGCCATAATACACATGCCCGCCGCTACAGCTTTGCCGTGGGAGATTTCAAAACCCGAGAGCTTTTCAATCGCATGGGCCGGAGTATGCCCGAAGTTGAGTAGCTGGCGCAGCCCCGTATCAAACTCGTCCTCACCGACCACATCGCGCTTTATCTTCACGCACTCGGCAATAATCTCGTCTAAGTTTTCATGTGCGCCTCTTTCTATAAGCTCAAGGACGTGTGTGCTTCTTATTGCGCCGTATTTTATAACCTCTGCCATACCGTCGGCGAAAATACCTTCGGGCAAATTTCTTATGATGTCTGTATCGCACAGAACGATGCACGGCTGATAGAAGGCCCCCGCGAGGTTTTTGCCCGCGCGAAGGTTTATAGCCGTTTTACCTCCAACAGACGAATCGACTGCAGAAAGCAGTGTCGTGGGTATCTGAACAAAATCAATACCGCGGAGATACGTTGCCGCAACAAAGCCCGCAAGGTCGCCTACCACGCCACCGCCGAGGGCGATTATGCAGTCTGCACGCGTGAGCTTGTTGTCCGCGAGGAAGTTGAGTATTTCTACATAATTCTCGGCACTCTTTGAGTTCTCTCCGTTCTGAATTGTAAACTCAACTGTTTTTATCCCCTGTGCCTCAACCGACTCCTTCACCGTAGCGGAGAACATCTTTGAGGTTATGTCATCGGAGATTATCGCAGCCGTTTTAGCCCTCACAAGAGGTTTTATCTCCTCTCCTAAACGAGAGAGCACGCCGGCGCCTATTACCACATCATACTCTTTTGAGGCAGCTACTCTAATTCTCTCCACTCTTCATCTATCCTTTCCTTGCGCTCACGCCCTTCACGAAGGAGCGCACAAAGCCTTTCGGCATCGTTTTCAACCAGCGCATCGCGGTATTCGGTAAGCGAATCTATTATAAAGTCAAGCTCTGATACGAGATTCCCGCGGTTTTCGAGAAACAGCTCTGTCCACATATTCTCCGCAAGCTTTGCAACACGGGTCAAATCTTTATAGCTGCCCGCAGAAAAACCCTTATGCGCCTCTGCACGCGGACTCTTTACATACGCATTTGAAACAACGTGGGCAAGCTGGGAGGTATAGGCTATTATTTCATCGTGCTTTTCTGCCGTTGTAACGGTTACATGGCGAAAGCCTGCCTTTGTAAGACATTTTTTTGTCTTTTCAAGGATCACTATATCCTCACCCGCGCGTGGCACAAGAATCATACACGCACCGTTAAACATGTTTTCCTGAGCATACCGAAAGCCCGAGAACTGCCGGCCTGCCATCGGGTGGCCACCTATGTAGTGAAAGCCATACTTTTCTGCAAGCTCGAACAGCGGCGGGCATACACATTCTTTTACACCGCAACAGTCTATAACAACCGCACCGCACTTTATAAGATGTGCATTTTTCTCCATATATTCAACTGCAGCCTTCGGGTAAAGCGCAA
Organism: Eubacteriales bacterium; assembly: GCA_045586595.1. Lineage (GTDB taxonomy): Bacteria > Bacillota > Clostridia > Oscillospirales > JAAYXM01 > SIG480. The sequence continues at coordinate 43,410 of JAZNAQ010000017.1, forward strand.
CAAACAAAAAGTCGCATTCGCCTATATTTTCTTCTGTGAGCTTTCCGTCAATCGCATTGACAAGCACTGCGCGCTTATATGACACCTCGTCTATATCGTGGGCAAGCACCGTGTAATCGGTGTTAAACTTAAATGCCTTTGCAAACGAGCCTCCGATGAGCCCGAGGCCTACTATACCTACTGTCATCTTTCTACCACCTTGCGGACTGCAAATACACGCTTTGCAACATCGTCAAACTGCTCAGGGATGAGCGACTGTGCGCCGTCGCAAAGCGCGTGCTTGGGGTCGTTGTGTACTTCTATCATAAGTCCGTCTGCCCCACATGCTGCCGCAGCCAGCGCCATCGGCTTAACAAGCCGCGAAATTCCGCTTGCGTGGCTTGGGTCTACTACAATGGGTAAATGCGTCAGTTCTTTAAGCATCGGCACTGCCGAGAGGTCAAGCGTGTTTCTTGTATATGTCTCAAATGTGCGTATGCCGCGCTCACAGAGAATTATGTTCTCGTTGCCTCCCGCCATTATATACTCCGCACTCATCAAAAGCTCTTTAAGTGTATTGGCAAGGCCTCGCTTTAATAGAATTGCCTTATTTGTTTTGCCGAGCTCCTTTAAAAGCTCAAAGTTCTGCATATTTCTTGCGCCGACCTGAATAACATCTACATTTTCAAAAAGCGGCAGATGGTTTGCGTTCATAATTTCAGTGACTATAGGCATCCCTGTTGCCTCTTTTGCCTCAAGCAGGAAGTCTATCCCCTCAGCCTTGAGGCCCTGAAAGTCATACGGCGAGGTTCTCGGCTTGAATGCTCCTCCGCGAAGAAGAGTCGCACCCGACGCCTTTACGGCATGAGCAATGCCGAGTATCTGCTGCTCAGACTCTACTGAGCACGGGCCTGCAATAAGCGCAAAGCTACCGCCGCCTATTTTTATGCCGTTTATGTCTACAACGGTATCTTCGGGGTGGAACTTTCTGTTCGCGCTCTTAAACGGCTCTGTTATGCGCGTTACGCTCTGAATAATGTCAAGCCCCTCGATAAGCTCAACATCAACATTGCTCGTATCTCCGATAAAACCAAGTACCGTCTGATACTCACCCTTTGAAATATGCACCTGTATATTCTGCTCATTAAGCCAAGCTATGAGGTTGTCTACCTGTGGCTGGGGTACATCGCGTTTGAGTACTGCTATCATTTTTATATTCCTCCTTAAAATTCAAAAAAGGCTTTACAGTGATTCTACTGCAAAGCCTTTAACAAGTCTTAAAAACTCTCTTTTAAGCAACAGAAATCACTTTTACCTTTTTGTGTTAAAAAAGTAAAAGTAGTAAAATATTGCAGATGCTTTAAGAGAAAGTGTCATTTCTTTACTTACCTTTCGTTATTTGTATGAGATTATATCACCGTGATATATATTTGTCAATGATATTCTAAGAAAAAGTTACACGTCTTTTGACGGCTGCTCTATTTCAAAGGCCAGCTCACCGCGAAGGTAGAAAAGATACTCGGCATAAACCGTACTGAAAAGCGCATTGTATACGAAATTAAGGGGATTGACAAGAGAGGCCGCTATATCCCAGCCGAAGTAAGTTGCCCGCAGTTTCATACACTCCCCGCTACGGTAGTGCATAAGCCTTATACACTCGCGAAGGCTTGCGAACGCGCCGCCGCTCTTGCCCTCTGCAAGAAGGTATGTCGCAAATGTGTAGCGGCTCGTCCAGAGTATCGCGAACACCGAAACCGCAACAGAAGCAATCAGTGCGATTTGAGAGAGAATCCATGAGTCGATTATTATCGCAAGAATCATAATCGTTATGGGTATGAGAAGAAACAAAAAGCTCCAGAACGCCGATACGAACAGCATGAGAAGAAAGAGCCATACCGACGAGAATACTGTCTTAAGGCTTGTAAACGGAGAAAACGCATCTGCAAAACGAGCCTTCTCGCCTCTTGCAACTCTGAGGAAAAATCTGCATATACCGACAGAAAACGGCGCTGCTACAAGCAGGTATAAAACCGCGGTCACGCAGACAGAGGCTATTGTTTTATATGTTATGGTCTTCGGCACAAACAGCATAATCATTTCTACCGGGTCTGTCACTGCCGCAAGCTCTTCAGGAAGCGGAGTGCGAACAGGGAGAAAGCCTATTATCACTGTTGTAGCAAGAATGCTTATGAGAAACAGTGTAAACGCACGCAGCCAGTTACCCTGCATATTCTTCATAGCCATTGCCTTCATCATGCGCCGTGCTAATGTTTTGTTCATTGTTTATATCTCCTAATAATTTATCCGAGCCAGTCGGGCGTTTGCCCCTCGGAAGTGTCACCTGCTGCCTCCTGGTTCTCTATCGCTTCCGCCTCAGGGTCTGCAGGCGTTACCGAAGGCTCCTCGGACGGTGCCGGGTTTTCGGGAGTTTCTGTAACCGGAGTATCTGTTGATGTTCCTGTCTCTTCTTGCTCCTCTGTCTCGGGGGAAACCGCAGGCACGCTATCGCCCGACGATGAATCTGCCGGTGCCGCAGTCCCGACGAGGACAATTTCAGGCATAGGTTTATACTTTGATTTATTCTCAACGTACGACTCGACGAGCTTGCCGTTTTTGTCGTATACGTTGCGGTATACTGTCATTGAAAGCCCTTCCTGACCCTTCTGCTCAACCTTGCGCTCTCCGACCTTGAGCTCGCTCGTCTGTTTTTCGCGGGTTGTATACGGAGTTGTTGAATGGGTTTTTTTGGTGAGCTTTACGGTATACTGCTTATCAGGCTCTGTTCCCATAAGCTTTATTCTTATATAATTGTTCTTTGACGTAGCTACTATTTTAATCGGGTATTCGCTTGTGTTTTTAAATCTGAAATCGAGCGAGCCGTAAACAACGGTTGCATCCTCGCCCTTTGGCGCATAGTCAACATAGAACGAATGGTTCGTTCTCTCGGTAATCTTCATGTTTGCTTTTACCGCCGCCATATACAGCGTGGACGATGTCTGACAAATACCGCCGCCTATTCCGTCAACAACCTCGCCCTGTGAGAATATTGACGCCGCTTTAAATCCGCGTGCGGTTGTGCGCGGTCCTACGGTTTTGTTATAAGAAAACTCCTCACCGGGGTTTAATATTGTTCCGTTTATAAGGCTTGCCGAGAGGCGGACGTTTGACGTACGCTCGACCTTTTTCGGGCTGAAGTGGGTTTCTACCTCAGCAAGACAGTACTTGAACAGATTTACCTCAAGATGTTTTGTGAAGACCTTTGGCTGAGTGAGCGTAAGCGGGATTCTTATAACCTCATCGGCATTCTGTTCATACGCAATCCTTGCCGCTTCTAAATCAAAATCAACACCTACAACGTGCGGGATTATCTTGTTTCCTTCGCCATCCTTTTCAAGGTGCGCATCGGCTACCTCTTTATGGACCTCTGAATACACCTTGTCTATATCAAGCGCGACAGACTCAGAAACCTCACGCGACACCTCTATATCAGAGTAGTCTTCATTGAAGAACCGCTCTGCAACGAGTGCCATAAGAGCCTCTGTATCAAGCTTTTTGCCGTCGGTGCGCGGGTGAAGAACGAGGGTTGTATCCTCCTCTATAGTATACGCCGCATCAACCGGCGCAACATCATACTTTGAAAGGTCTGCACAAAGCGCGGCAACCGCCGCCTCGTCCATCTTTACGGATAAATCAACCTCATGCCCCGCTATCATAGCCCCGATCACTGAAAATACCCTGCCAAAAAAGCCTCCCTCTCGGCCAAAGGCATATGCCGCCTTTGCCGTATCGTCAGACGAGAAACTGAGCCCCAGCTCGCTCGCCGAAACCTTGCGTGTATAAATGTCCTCGAGCTTTATGTTAAGCGATGCTGTTGCATACCGCTCACTGCATACCGAATCAAGAGCCGCCGTGGCTTCTTCGATGCTGTCTCCGCCGAGGCGCACCCCACCGGCAGAAACACCGGGGAAAATGCCGCCGTAGGCATATGTAAATATTGCAAACGCGAAAAATAGCACAACAACAGCCGCAACCGCCGCCACTGCTGCAAGTATCCACTTAGAGGCTTTTCCGTTTCCAAAGAGTTTAATCATAATCATCCCGCGCTTTCGCAAAATACTTTTTTACATTATATAGTATATCTTTTTGATTATTCAATTTCAACTACATATTTGTAACTTTTGCGGAAATTTCCTTATTTTTATATAGCTGTTGCAAATTTTACCTGTTTTATGATATACTAATTTATTATAAATACCCATCAGAAAGAGGAATTATATATGGAGCAGAAAAAGTTTTATATTACAACTGCCATTGCTTACACCTCGCGCAAGCCCCATATCGGCAACACCTATGAGGTGGTGCTCACAGACGCCATTGCAAGATTCAAGCGTCAGATGGGGTATGATGTTTTCTTCCTTACGGGAACAGATGAGCACGGGCAGAAAATTGAAGATATAGCCAAAGAAACCGGCATCACTCCCAAAGAATATGTTGACGGCGTTGCAGGCGAAATCCGCGCTATCTGGGATATGATGAACTCAAGCTACGACAAGTTCATCCGCACAACCGACACGGAGCATGTCGAGACTGTTCAGAAGATTTTTAAAAAGCTCTACGACCAGGGCGATATATATAAGGGCGAGTACGAGGGTTGGTACTGCGTACCGTGTGAATCGTTCTTTACCGACACACAGGTTGAGGGCGGTGTCTGCCCCGACTGCGGAAGACCGGTTAAGAAGACCAACGAAGAAGCCTACTTCTTCAGAATGAGCAAGTATCAGGATGCGTTAATGCGCCACATTGAAGAAAACCCCGACTTTATCCAGCCTGAGTCCCGCAAGAAGGAAATGGTAAACAACTTCTTAAAGCCGGGTCTTCAGGACCTCTGCGTATCCCGCTCTTCATTTAAATGGGGCGTTCCCGTCACATTTGACGACAAGCACGTCATCTACGTCTGGATAGATGCGCTTTCAAACTACATCACGGCACTCGGCTACTCTCCCGACGGCTCGGGCGAGCTTTATAACAAATACTGGCCGGCAGATGTTCACATCATCGGCAAAGACATTCTACGTTTTCATACAATCTACTGGCCGATTATGCTTATGGCTCTCGGCGAGCCGCTCCCCAAAAAGGTCTTCGGCCACCCGTGGCTTCTCTTCGGAGCAGACAAGATGAGCAAGTCGCGCGGAAATGTCATCTATGCAGATGATTTGGTACGACATTTTGGCGTTGATGCGGTGCGTTACTACGTTCTCCGCGAAATGCCGTTTGCTCAGGACGGTACAATCACCTACGAAACAATTATTGCACGCTATAATGCAGACCTTGCAAACACGCTCGGCAACCTTGTGAGCCGTACCGTCGCAATGGCAAACAAGTACTTTGGCGGAACAGTCACTCATAAGGGTGCATGCGAGAGCTTTGATGCAGACCTTATCGCGCACGCAACAAAAACACGCGACGCTGTCGCCGCCAAGATGGACGAATACCGCGTTGCAGACGCGCTTGAGGAGATTATCTCCCTTGCCCGCCGCAGCAACAAATACATCGACGAGACAGAGCCGTGGGCTATTGCGAAGGATGAGTCAAAGCGCGACCGCCTCGAGACAGTTCTCTTCAACCTTCTCGAATCAATCCGCTTTATCGGCACGCTTATTGCACCTTTCCTCCCCGAAACGGCAGACAAAATCATCGCACAGTGCGGCGCAAAGGAAAGCACGGTTGCATCCCTCTCTGCATTTGCAGAAAGCGGCAGCATAACCGTTGGAGAGAGCGAAATGCTCTTTGCACGAATTGACGAGGCCAAGAAGCTCTCCGAGCTCTCTGCCGAGATGGAAGCCTCAATGTCCGCGGCTGCAAAAGAAGCAGAAGAAAAAGAAGAAGAAAACAAGCAGATTTCGATAGACGATTTCGACAAGGTTGAGCTCCGCGTTGCAAAAATCCTTGAGTGCGAGCCTGTCAAGAAATCCGACAAGCTTTTGCGCCTCATCGTTGACACAGGCGACTCAACCCGCCAGATAGTTTCGGGTATTGCAAAACAGTATACCCCCGAAGACTTAATCGGCAAGAAGGTCATCCTTGTTTCAAACCTCGCTCCGGCAAAGCTCCGCGGCGTTGAAAGCCACGGTATGCTCCTCGCGGCAGACATGCCCGACGGCGGCTGTAAGGTAATCTTTGCAGACGACGAAATAGAGCCCGGCGCACAGATACATTAAAAGTAAATAAAACTATAACACACAACCACTTATGAAGAATACTTCACAAGTGGTTGTGTGTTTGTGTGGCAACATAAAGTTTTCACTTTAGTAATATTATATACTACTTTATACTACTTGTCAATATTTTGTCTTATTTTGTGCTATATTGTGTACGAGGTGATTTTATGAAACCTTTAAAAGAAAAAATCAGCATAACAATAGACGGTGACTTACTCGAAAAATTAAAACTTGAAGCCGAGAGCGATGAGCGTTCTCTGTCGCAGTATATCAATCTCGTACTCCGAAAACATATTGACAACAAGCAAAAGTAAAATCCCTACGCCCACTGTCGGTGCGCGGGGGATTATTTTCTATAGTGCGAGTAAGTCTGTAAGCCGAGTTCTGTCTTAGACAGCCATCTATCTGCGCGACGTGTTGCCACGGCGCTTTAGCCACCTTCCCGAGGACAGCCGGGCCAGCCTTTATGTCCTCCTATGCGGTGTTGCTCCGGATAGAGTTTGCAGGATGAGTCAGTTCCCTGCTCACCCGTGAGCTCTTACCTCACGTTTCCACCCTTACCGAATCCCGCCGCAAGCGGCGAGGTTCGGCGGTATATCTCTGTTGCACTTTTCCTGAAGTCGCCTTCGGCGGGCGTTACCCGTTATCCTTGCCCTATGGAGCTCGGACTTTCCTCATGCGCCGCCTTTCGGCATATGACGCACGCGGCTGTCCGGCTTACTCGCAAGGATTATTATAGTGCAAAAATATTTGCCTTGTCAAGTCACCTATCTACCGCGTATATTAAATCGCGCATTGAGAACAAGCCAGTTCTGCGGGAACGGGCGCATCAGGTTCCAATACCCCGCGCCGTAGAGTGAATATTCTCTGATGAGCGAAAGCTTTGCATCTATGCTTCGCGCGTCCTCAAACCACACCTCATGTGGCGTGCCGTCAGGCGCAGTATAGTTAAAGTAAGGGCTCTCGGCCGTTTCGTCATACGCTATCTCAGCACCTGCGGCGCGGGCTATTTCTACAGCGCGGACATTTGAGATTGACTGCGCGCGCGTCTGCCCCTGCACAAACGGCAACGGCCAGTCATAGCCGTAGTTCGGGATGCCGAGATATATTTTTCTCCTCGGGATTACGGTAACTGCATACTCTATGACGCGGCGCACATTAGGAAGCGGTGCGACGGCAAGCGGTGGCCCATAGGTATACCCCCACTCATACGTCATAAGAAGAACAAAGTCAGCCGCCGCGCCCAACAGCTCATAGTCATGCCCCTCATATAGAAGCCCGCGCTGGTCTGCAGAGGTTTTGGGGGCAAGCGCAACAATTACGATTTTCCCCTCAGTATTTAGCCGCGTGCGAAGCTCAGAAACAAGCTCTGCATAGACAGCGGCATTTCTTGCCGGAACATACTCAAAGTCTATATCAAGCCCCGCATAGCCCTTTTCGTCAATCGTGGCTATTACATTTTCAATTAAATTTGCACGCGACTGGGGGTCATTGAGCACAATATCTGCAAGCGCACTGTCAAAGCCTCCGTCCTCGGTAAGGGTTGAGAGATGCATAAGCGGCAGTGTGCCATACTCACGCGCAAGGATAAGCAGTGCAGAATCATTGAGGTCTACCAGCCCTCCCGACGGAGTTATTCCGTATGTGAAAGGCACGAGATATGTGTTATACGGAAGTGTTTGCCGAAGCAGAGGTATGTTTATAAACGGGTAGGCATAGCCGTAAACCGAGGCAGTGTATGTCGGGGTATCGTCATAGGCAATGACGAGGCTTTGCCCGGGGTATATCTGCGGCAAACCGCCAAGGTTTATGTTGTTTCTGTAAAGGCGGTTCTCGCTTATGCCATACCGGCTTGCGATTGATGCCGCCGTTTCCCCCTGCTCTACCGTGTGTATGGTTGTCGGGAAAAGTATCACCACGGTCTGCCCCACAACAAGAGGCGCATCAAACGGTATTTCATTTGTTACCGAAAGCCGCTCTGCGCTCACACCAAACTGCGCGGCAATCGACGTCAGAGTATCTCCCGGTCGGACCACATAAATTTCCATAAACATCACACCTATAATATAGTAGTTAAAACAATATATGCTAAATTACGGCAAATGAGAACAGCAGATTTAGTATTGGAAATGTTTTTTCGGAAAAAAGTTAAAAAATGTATTGATTTTTGCGTGATAATGTGATATCATCTACTTTGCTATTTAATGCGTACCGAAAGAGGTGAATTTCATGAAGGCAGGTATCCATCCCGATTACAAGCAGACAACAATTACCTGTGCATGCGGCGAGGTTATAGAGACGGGCTCCACAAAGGAGAACATAAAGGTCGAGATTTGCTCAAAGTGCCATCCGTTCTACACCGGCAAGCAGAAGCTTGTTGATACAGGCGGCCGTGTTGATAGGTTCAACAAAAAGTTTGGTTTGTCTCAGGACAAGTAATCTGATTACGCCAAATTGTACCGAAGTCGAAAATCGACTTCGGTTTTTGTTGTATATTAAGGCTTTTTATGGTAAAATTTAATCAGAGAATACGGAGGTTTTACATATGCGGAAAATAAAGCTCGGACGAACAAATCTCTATGCAACGGAAGTAAGCTTCGGCGCGTTGCCCATACAGCGCATATCACGGGATGACGCGCGTGATCTTTTGATGCTCGCATATGAGCTGGGTGTAAACTTCTTTGATACGGCAAATTTCTATACCGACAGCGAAGAAAAGATTGGCTATGCTCTCTCCGGCGTTCGCGACAAGGTAATACTTGCCACAAAGTCTGCAACGGACAGCGTTGCATTTATGGAAAAGAACCTCGAGCAGAGCCTCCGCATGATGAAGACTGACTATATTGATATATATCAGCTCCACAACCCCGCAACACTCCCGAATGACGATATACTCAACTTTCTCTATAAAGCACAGCGCGACGGCAAAATCAGATACCTGGGCTTTACCAACCACAGAATTGAGCTTGCAAACCGTGCTCTTGACCTGGATATATTCGACACAATGCAGTTTCCTTTCTCTTTGCTTGCAAGCGAGCGCGACACTCAGCTTGTTAAGCGTTGCAAAGAAGAAAACGTAGGTTTTATCGCTATGAAGGCGATGTCAGGCGGCCTCATTTCAGACCCTGAGGCGGCGTTTAGCTATATATCACAGTTTGATAACGTAGTTCCTATATTCGGTGTGCAGAAGAAAGAAGAGCTTTTGGAGTTCCTCGGCTATGCAGAAAACCCACCTGTCTTTGACGCAGCGATGCAGGCTCGGGTTGACAAACAGCGAAGCGAGCTTTCGGGCGACTTCTGCCGCGGGTGCGGTTATTGCCAGCCGTGTCCCGTCGGCATAGACATATGGCAGTGTGCAAGAATAAGCCTTATGATTGGCAGGGCTCCTGCGGCGCCGTGGGTAAGCGATAAATGGCGCGCTGAGATGGATAAAATAAAAGACTGCAAAAACTGCGGGCTTTGCAAGTCGCGTTGCCCTTATGGGCTTGACACGCCCGCACTTCTGCGGCGCGAGCTTAAAAGATATGATGAGCTTTATGAAAAGCTAAGAGGCGACAAATGATAGATTTCGGAAATGATTGGAATGACGTGCTCTCCAATGAGTTCTCAAAGGACTATTACCTGCAGCTGCGCGAGTTTTTGAAGGAAGAATACAAATCACACACGGTTTATCCCGATATGTATGATATATATAACGCACTGAAACTTACCGCATACAGTGATGTGAAGGTTGTCATACTCGGGCAGGACCCGTACCACGGTGAGGGGCAGGCTCACGGGCTTGCTTTCTCCGTAAAAGACGGGGTTGCGCTCCCGCCGTCACTGCGCAACATGTACAAAGAAATATATGAAGAAACGGGTAATGCTCAGCCTGAGTCGGGCGACCTTACGCGCTGGGCAAAGCAAGGCGTGCTTCTTCTCAACACGGCACTGACCGTCCGCGCGGGCGAGGCCAACTCACACAGCGGCAAAGGCTGGGAAGTCTTTACCGATTGCATTATAGAAAAGCTCAACCTACGCGAGAAACCAATGGTATTCCTGCTCTGGGGCAGAAATGCGCGCACAAAGGAAAAGCTTATAACAAACCCAAATCACAAAGTTTTCTGCGCAGCGCACCCCAGCCCACTCTCTGCATACAATGGTTTCTTTGGTTGCGGCCACTTCAACGCCGCAAACCGCGAGCTTATTCTCGCAGGCGAAATGCCTGTTATATGGTAAATGCCCTACATTTTCACGGGAGGATGAATTTTCATGATACTTACAATAGACATAGGCAATACAAATATTGTTCTTGGCGGTTTTGAAGACGATGAGCTTTCTTTCGTTGCCAGACTTGCAACAAACGCCACCGAGACCGAAGATGAGTATGCAACAAAGATATGCAGTATCCTTAAACTTCATGACGTAGACAGTTCAAAAATCGAAGGGGCTATAATATCCTCAGTTGTCCCGCCGCTCAACTCAGTCATGAAGCAGGCGGTAAAGATAGCATACGGCGTTGACCCCCTGCTTGTAGGCCCCGGCATAAAAACAGGCATCAACATACACTGCGACAACCCCGCGTCTGTCGGCTCTGACCTGATATGCGCCTGCGTCGCCGCTCATCATATATATGGCAGCCCGTCTCTCACCGTGGACATGGGCACAGCCACCAAGATGATGTTAATGGACAAAAGCGGCACCTTTATCGGCGTATCCATAATCCCGGGTGTTAGCATCGCGCTCAAAGCGCTTGCAAGCGGCACGGCACAGCTTCCGCAGATAAGCCTTGAAGCGCCTAAATCCGTTATCGGAAAAAACACTATCGACTGCATGAAGTCGGGCGTTGTCTTCGGAAACGCCAGCATGATAGACGGCATGATAGACCGCTTCAACGAAGAAATGGGCGAGAACTTAAAGGTTTATGCTACCGGCGGGCTTGCCCCTACCATTGTCCAGCACTGCAAGCACGACATAACGCTTGACAAGAATATGGTTCTTAAGGGGCTTAATATTTTATATAAGAAGAATAAGTAAATAGCTTTGTTGTATATTACTCCACTTGGAGATAATATAAATTTTATATGCGTTGTACCGCAATAAGCGGACGACAGCAAGGAGGAATTTTTATGAAAACAACAAACAAGAGACTGCCAACCGAAACTCTGGTTCTCGGTGCCGTACTGACCGCACTCGTAGTAGTGCTGCAGTTTATGGGTGCGTTTATACGCTTCGGCCCGTTCTCAATCTCGCTTGTGCTGATTCCCATAGTTATCGGCGCGGCGACCTGCGGTGTCGGTATAAGCACATGGCTCGGCCTGGTGTTCGGCGTAGTCGTTCTCGCAAGCGGTGATGCGGCGGCGTTCTTGGTCGTAAACGTACCCGGAACAATTATAACGGTGCTTGCAAAGGGTATGGCGTGCGGTGCATTCGCAGGGCTTGCATATAAAGGCGTACTTGCACTTTTGAACACGCGGTCAGAAAAACTTATCGGACGTATCAAAAAAGAGTATGGGCTTTGCGAAAGTTGCGAGCCGGGTGTACTTAAGTTCATTGCAAGAAACAACAAGTATATAGCCGTGCTTGTCGCAGCGATTGTATGTCCGGTAGTCAACACAGGCATTTTCCTTTTGGGCTGCCTCATCTTCTTTATGGATACGGTTGCAGGTTGGGCCGCGGCGGCAGGGCTTGGCGGCGGAGTTGCCCATTATATGATTTTCGGGCTGGTTGGGGCAAACTTCTTTTTTGAACTCGGCTCAAACATTATCCTCAGCCCCGTTGTTGTGAGACTTCTTAACATAAGAAACAAAAAGGGTTAAAAGACAAAATAGAAAGCGTACCAACCTTCGGCTGGTACGCTTTCTATATGGCGGAGGGAGTGGGATTCTACCCGCGGACTAAAAAGCCTGCCACCGGCAGCCTTTTTGCGCTCTGCGGAGCGCCGTCCTGTTC
>JAZNAQ010000018.1:0-3090 GCA_045586595.1 Eubacteriales bacterium
CCTTAACCTTTTACCCCTCACCCGCAGCCCTTAAGAAAACAGTAATTTTTCTTTACGTTTGCGGGTAACAAATCTCACTCTTTTATACCGCAAAATCCGCCTCTGGGATATCTGTGGCCTTTAAGTGGGCGTTAATCAAACGAATTTTACAAGCGTTTGAAATACAAAAGAAAAACCCGCCTCATCTTGGGGCGGGTAACAAACTGGTAACAAAAGATGAAATTAAAAATCGAGCACAAATGGAAACTCTCTCCAGAGGGTTTTGGGCAATTTATCACAAAAAGCGATGCACAAGCTACCAAAGTAAGGCTTCAACGAAAACTCAAGGATAAAAAACTGGTAACAAAACTGCCAAAAACGGGTAACAAACGAGTAACAAAATGTGTGAAATAGCGATTAACGAGGAGCGTTTAACGATGAACGATTAACGTTGGAGGCTGCGAGTACAGAGTCCGAAAAGGCCTGCGAAAATTTTAAACAAAAAAGAGAGTGCCCCGTTTTACTTCAGGGTCACCCTCTTGTACCTCAGTCGGGAATCGAACCCGAATCTAATCTTTAGGAGAGATTTATTCTATCCATTGAACTACTAAGGCATTTTGCTGCCGTGTGGCAAATCCGGTGCGAAGATAATCATTTTCTTCGCAATCTTAATGCTATTTCGAAACAAAACTTGCAAAAACTGTTATTTTGTTTTAAAGTTTGCTGTCAAATGACGGGCTCTTGGGATAAATGAGCTATCTTAGCGTCTGGTTTAAGAATTATTTGCTATGAGACATCTATTGACTTTCATATTGTCATTATATACTTTTCTGGGACTTGCGCAGGACTACAACACTCTTTATAAAGAGGGTGTAAGGCTTGTCGACGCGAAGGAGTTCGCGCAGGCCGCCAAGGTTTTTGAGCGGGCCTTACCGCTTGCCGGTGAGGCTGCAAGGTTCAAGACTCTTGTAAACCTTGCTTACTCTCAACTGATGACGGGCGCAACAGAAAGAGCTGTAGACAGCTACACCAAAGCCCTTGAACTGAAGCCGGGCGAGACGGCTCTGCTGTTCCAGCGGGCAAACGCATACCTGCAACTGGAACAATATGACAAGGCCATTGAGGACTGCAACGGCATTATGGAGCAGCACCCGGACAACAGTGCAGCATTATTGATCAGCGCGCAGGCCTACATGCTAAAGGGGGAATATGACAATGCAAAGGATGGGTTCGTGAAGGTGATGACGCTTGAGCCGGAGAACACCAATGCCAAGCTGGGGCTTGTACAGGTGTACCAGAAGAAGGAGATGTTCAACGAGGCGCTTGCCCTCATCGGGCTGATGATAGAGGAACAGCCATACAGTTCCACCCTCTACATCGTGCGCAGCGACATTGAGCGCGAAATGGGCCTATACGAACTTGCCCTCCTGGACAATGACGAGGCGATAAAGCTATGGCCTGACAACGGGGAGTATTACACGCTCAGGGCAATACTGTACGAGAAGCTGGGTAACAAAAAAGAAGCCGAGGCTTGCCGCAAAAGAGCTGCCGCATTGAAACTCAAGTACAGCTTCTGACACATTACAATTGTCAAGCTAACAAAGCCTCTGTTCGGGTGTTAAGGAACCTTATTCTGCAAAAGTTTCCCATTGTTTTAACGATTTGTCAAAAATTACACAGAAAAAATCCTCTTTTTGTTGGGCGGACTCTTTTTAATTTGTTACTTTTGGGAGCACATTGGAAAACAGTAGTCATGACAAAATCAACTAAACCTTACAACATCAGAGAAAAGCAGGACAAGAACGCTGCATACCGTTCGCTTATCCGCGCTGAACTTGCAGATGAGCTATACGAGAAGATTTTGAACATCGTTGTCATCCAAAAGAGATACCGCGACAAGGACTTCTCGGCAAAGGAGCTGGCACAGGAGCTCGGCACCAACACAAGATACATCTCGGCAGTCATAAACTCACGTTTCAACACCAACTTTTCGTGTCTCATCAATGAGTACCGCGTGAAAGAGGCGTTGCACCGCATGACCGACAAGAGATATCTGGGGCTCACCATCGAGGAGATAGGTTCGCTCGTGGGCTTTGCAAACCGCCAGTCGTTCTACGCATCGTTCTACCGCATCATGGGCGAGACACCCAACGGATACAGGAAAAGACATACCGAAATAAAATAATTGAACCGCATATCCTACACTCTCCGGGGGTACCCGGAGAGATTTTTTACAGCTCTCATACAATGGAAGATACACGGGAAACCATAAGAAACATAAAGAAGGAGCTCCGCCTGTTCATGAACGGAGTGACCTCGGCACAACAACGCAAGTTGGGAATGAACTATAACATCATTTTTGGCGTAGACATTCCCCACCTGAAGGAGATTGCAGCCAAATTCCCTGTGGATGCCGACCTTGCCAAAGAGCTGTGGAAAGAGAACATACGCGAGAGCAAGCTGCTTGCCATCTTCCTGCTCCCCGAAGAGAGTTATCAGGAGCTTGCCGAGGCATGGATTGGCGAATGCCGTTACCGCGAAAACGCCGACCATCTGGCGCATAGGGTGCTGTGCAAGCTGCCGGACGCCACAGCGAAGGCACTCAAGTGGGCTCATAGCAGCGAGGAACTCTACCGTTACTGCGGCTTCACCACACTGGCCCATCTGTTCAGGGGCGGCCAAGGACTGACAGCCGAGCAGGAGCAGGAGTTCTTTGCCATCGTTTCAGGCATTTTCAATAATGACTCCACACACAGCGCCCAGGCCATGAAGGCCCTTATCTTCTACTGCGATGAGGACACAGACAAGGCCGACCGCTTCAACGCCTTCCATGGCGAGGAGGTGGTATAATAACGATTAAGGCTGCGGGTAAGCAAGAGCAGAGGAAAAGCTTGCTTTTACTATGCCGAGCGGGAGCAGACTCAAGCCCACAAAGTGGGGTTAATGAGCCCCTCTCCGCACTGCTTCGCAAAGCTGATACACATTTAGCCCCTCACCGCTTCGCGGAGCTCCCCTTGATTACAAACAAGGGGAGCAGCTGTTTGTGTTTGGCGCCAAAGTTATAAAGGCTTCAGAGTCTATAATGGGAGCTATTCAAATCCGCAAGGTGGG
>JAZNAQ010000019.1:0-13574 GCA_045586595.1 Eubacteriales bacterium
CCCACAGAACGACATGGCTACGATCCGACTTAACAGCCACCTGCAACCACAATTGCAAACAAAGTTGAAATTATTGTTCCTTTATTTATATCCTTTTCACTCTTAATAGCATAGAACTTCTGAACCATCTGCGGAAGCCCCCATGTACCAAGTGAGGTAAGAACAACAACGCCGAGAAGATTTATCGGGTCTGGGCCAAAGAAGGAGTTAAATACTCCGGGAGTCGAAGAAACTGTAGGGTCGCTTATCTGCCCGAGGCCGTCAAGAGCTGCAAGGAAACCTCCCTGGCTATTGAGCACTGCACCAATTACTGCGATGATGCCGGCTATCATAATAATTCCCTGAATAAAGTCGTTGATTGCTGTTGCCATATATCCGCCAACGATAACGTAGATTGCTGTGAGAACTGCCATTGCGATAACGCAGACAGCGTAGTCAATATTAAACGCCATTCCGAAAAGACGGCTCAAACCATTATAAAGCGATGCAGTATACGGAATAAGGAAGATGAATATAATAGCACTTGCGGCAATCTTTAATGTCTTACTGTTAAAACGTGTTTCAAAAAACTGCGGCATTGTTGCGCTGTCAAGGTGCTGAGTCATAATGCGTGTTCTTCTGCCAAGAGCCGCCCAGGCAAGAAGCGAGCCAAGAATAGCGTTTCCGATACCCGCCCACGTTGCGGCAATACCGTACTTCCAGCCAAACTGGCCAGCATAACCCACAAATACGACTGCAGAAAAATACGATGTACCATATGCGAAAGCTGTAAGCCACGGACCTACACTTCTGCCGCCGAGGACAAAGCCGTCTATATTTGTTGAGTGCTTGCGGCAATAAATGCCTACACCTACCATAACGCCAAAGAACACCACAAGCATTACAATTTTAATAGCCATAATTAATTCCCTCTTTTAGAATTATATGTAAACCATTATCACATTACATCAACCTGTAATCTGAGCTTCAACCAGCCTGCCTTTGCAGTATTTCTCACGAAGGGCAGGTTTTTCTATCTTACCCGTCGGATTTCGCGGAACCTTGTCAAAGAAGATTTTGCGCGGACGCTTATAGCGCGGCAAGCTTTCACAGAATGTATTTATTTCGTCCTCTGTGCAGTCCATACCTTCTTTTATCTCGATAATCGCGGCACATATCTCACCAAGGCGAGCATCCGGAAGCCCAATAACAGCAACGTCTTTAATTTTTTCATATGCTCTGAGGAAGTCTTCAATCTGAACGGGATAGAGGTTTTCTCCACCTGAGATAACGACGTCTTTTTTGCGGTCTACAAGGTAGATAAAGCCGTCCTCATCGGCACGCGCCATATCACCGGTATATAGCCAGCCGTTTTTCAGCACCTCTGCAGTAGCTTCTTCGTTCTTATAGTAGCAGAGCATAACGCCGTCTCCGGAAACGATAAGTTCACCAACATCGCCGTTTTTAACCTCATTGCCATTTTCATCGACAATTTTTGCCTGCCACTTATAACCCGGCTTTCCGATTGCGCCGACTTTGTGAACATTCTCAACACCGAGGTGAACACAACCCGGGCCGATAGACTCAGAAAGGCCATAGTTTGTATCATATTTATGATGCGGGAAAACTTTAAGCCAGCGATGAATAAGGCTCGGCGGAACAGGCTGTGCACCGATATGCATAAGCCTCCACTGTGAAAGGCGGTATTTGCTTATATCAGCTCTTCCTGATTCTATTGCATCGAGCAAATCCTGTGCCCACGGAACGAGCAACCAGACTATTGTGCACTTCTCCTCAGTTACAGCGCGCAAAATCCACTCAGGCTTTACGCCGCGCAAAAGAACTGCCTTACTACCGGACAGCAGTGAGCCGAACCAGTGCATCTTTGCGCCTGTGTGATAAAGCGGAGGTATACACAGAAAAACATCGTCTCTCGTCTGCCCGTGGTGGTTCTGCTCCGTCTCACATGAGCATATAAGCGAACGATGATCGTGCAAAATTGCCTTCGGAAAACCTGTTGTTCCCGACGAAAAGTAAATTGCCGCATAGTCATCCTCGCAGAGTGCCACAGGCGGCGCGCTCGATGAGCAAAAACCTGTAAGTCGCAGGCAGTCTTCGGTATATGAGGGGCCGTCGTCTCCCACAAAAAACAAGGTATGTACACCATCAATGTTGCCTGCAATCGCATCCATACGGCTTATAAACTCAGGGCCAAATACTAAAACCTCAACATCAGCAAGCTCAAGGCAGTATTTTATCTCGTCGCTCGAGTAACGGAAATTCATCGGTACAGCAACACACCCCGCCTTGAGTATACCGAAATAAATCGGGAGCCACTCAAGGCAATTCATAAGAAGTATGCCTACCTTTGTACCTTTTTTGAGACCTCGACTTAACAGAAGGTTTGCGAAACGGTTTGCTCGACGGTCAAAGTCCTTCCAGCTAAGCTCACGTCGATACGGAACATCTGTGCCCGCACTCTCGATAAGATTAAAATCCCACCATGTGGTTACTCTATCTCTCTCCTCAGACGGGTTGAGTTCTACAAGGCTTGTTTCAGAGCCATACAGCCTTGCGTTTCTTTCAAGTAAATCCGTAATAACCATAACTTTCTTCCTTTCAGTTCTTGTGCAGAAAACAAAAACGTCCTCTGCCTAAAAAGCAGAGGACGACTAAAAATCGTGGTACCACCTCAGTTTACCGCACAAAACGTGCAGCCTCATTGGTCAAGCTGTATCGGGCAGACCCGTCTTTACCTACTTAAATATCCGTTCAGCAAAGCCGCTCCGAAAGGTATTCTGCATAAATCGCGCCACCGCCTTGCACCAACCGACAGCTCTCTGAGACGACCTTTTCATGCGTACTTGATTTCATCATCGCGTTTATATTATATATGAAAAAATAATATATTTTAGTTTAACATTTTTACAGGGTCAAGTCAATGGGAAATTAAAATTTTATTTTGTATTTTGTCGAAAACCAACATTGCATCAAGGACAAAAACGTCCGATTTGTCAACGCTTTTCCCCATTTTTGGTTGATTGCAAAACTTTTTTGTTTTAATCTATTTACATAAAATAAAACTTTTGACAGAAACAGTAAAGGAAGGAGTGTTTACAGTGACAAATCAGATAGCACAAAGTGAAACCCCTATTAAGCTTTTTGCCCACACCCCATCCTTTTTCAGAATATCCCGCACAATTCCTCAAGAAGAAGAAATCCAACATACCCACAACTACATTCAGTTATACTACATATCAAAAGGCAGTGTCTCTTACACCTTACAAAACCGCCGCTTCACAGCCCAAGCAGGAGATGTGGTTATTATTCCCCCATTCTGCAACCATGCTGTTGATAGCGCAAATTCCGACGAATCCGAGCATACATTATGCAACTTTTCTTACTCATTCCCAAACGAATTTCCTGATGGCCAAGATAAAGAAACCATATTTAACCTGACATATATCCGCCCGATTCTTGTGTATGCTCGCGAAGCCGACACTCTTCTGTCTTTATCAAAAGCTGCGCAAGAACAGCTTGAAATATTGCTCGACAGGCTTTTAAAATTATCAAATAACAGCATTGGATTTTTTTACACATGCATTCGCAGTATACTCGTTCGAGCTCTCCACGTGATTATTCAAGAATGCAATCACAACTCTTCAAAAATCAACATCGCACCGTTTTGTGACTATCGTTTATCAATTACAACCGTACTCGAATATATTGACCTTCACTATACCGAGAACACAACGCTTGAAGATATTTCACGGATTTCACTTATGTCCGTCCGCTCTTTTTCCAATATATTCAAACAAATTATAGGAAAAACATTTTCAGAATATGTCAACCACCTCAGAATTTGCCACGCTTGTATACTTTTAAATACAGGACGGCACTCGCTCATTCAGATTTCTATAGAATGCGGCTTTAACGACATTACATATTTCGGACGTGTATTCAAAAAGCTTACCGGTATATCACCGGCAGCTTATCGCAAGCTGTATTGCTCGGAATAAATTACATAAGGTTTATAACACACATTTTCTTACACAAAAGAAGTTCTCCTACAGGTTTTACCTGTAGGAGAACTTCTTTTAACTTATTCTGTTATAGACGGGGGCTCGCTCCACTCAAGGGTTCCGGTAAAAAATTCTGAAGCCGTTGCTACCAGACCTGATGTTGTTATTACATCTGTGGTCTGTATCTCTATTATCTCAAGTTCGGGTTTGTTATATTTATTCATTATTCACCACCCCCGTCTTATAAATTTGTTTTACCTCAGTCGCTTTACCGTATACTCTGCTCTCATCATACATTATTGCAAATGGCTGGAAGAATACGGGTTTATTCTTCTCAAAACCGGAAAAGCCCAAAAGCTTGATTGCGAAGATATATGACGAGTTTCCGCCAAACTGTTCAGGCAGTATATCTCCGTTATCGTCTGTCACCTTGCTGTATACGTCTGTTGTTGCAAAGTCCTTGGTTTCACCGTCATGCGTCACCCTGAACCCCGCTTTAAGGTATTTGAGCGAATCTATACCCGCAAACAGATAGAGGCTGTATGTTCCGTCATTCTCAAGCATATTTCTGATAAAGCCATTTCGTTCTCCGAAGGCTTCGCTACTTGCCGTTTCAAACTCAGGCACTTCTACCTCGGTCGAGAGCGGAATTGTTACTTTCTGATCTTCGGATATGTTATACTCAAATGTTGCAACCTCTGCATTAGAGCTGCGGATTAAAGATACTTCTCCAATATCAAGCTTTAACGTATTAGCGTTCTTTGTAGCACTCTCTATTTTATATGCGCCGTTATGAATATCATCTTTGTTTTCAACATAAACATACTTTCCTGCAAGCGAAGCTGTATCTACCTCATCGCTTGTTGTGATTGTTATGCTGTTCTCTAAGCTCAAGTTCTTTGTAAAGTCTGAAACATACCCTGTATATCCACTGACGAAGCTATCATACTTCCCGATAACGTCTCCGTCGTTTACATAGCTATAAACATTGTTTCCGTTTGCATCTAAGCTGTATACGCCCACGAAGCCACGGAAGTTGAACTTATCATCCACACGGTAGAGTGTTGTATTGTCATTTGCATATACGATATAGTCTACCCTTCCGTCTTTATGCGTGACCTTTACTGCATGGGCAATTTTATCTTCTCCCGTTCCTTCATTCTCTTTTGTAAGAGTTGCCGGTTCTATACTTTGAATATAGCGATTATCTTCATAAGGTTCAAAAACCGTGGTATAGAGAGAATCAAGATTTGTGCCCGTACGTCGTGCGAGAACATATTTAAGAGTATTAAGATCCGCGGGTTTACCCGCTCTTACCGGAACCGTTCCGTCTGCTGTTGCAAGCTCTGTGAGCTCAAATGGGTTTACCATCGTCATGCGAAGATGAAGGCCCCTCTCTTGCCCCTCTTCCGAAACTACATTCCAGAAGTCTTTAACCTTAAAATCAACACTGAAATTCTGCGAAGGCGCAGTATCACGACTTACATTTTCAAGCCAGGTAAATCCCAACGGATAATTCCCGTCTGCATCGTTGCCGTATGGCACATCTTTTCCTGCATAAGTACCGCCCGACTGCGCTGTTAGTGCCACCCCATCAGTCTCTGCTATTTCTTCAGACTGTGAATGGAAGCTGTAGATATGGTCATTACCGCCCTTTATGCGGAAAAAGTCAACTCCATAGGACACCCCATCTCCTGCATCTACCATAACAAGCGTACGGCGATACGTCTTCACATCTTCCACATTGCTGTATGCCTTAGTGGCATCAACGTCCATCAGCTTAACCTTGCCGGAATCATCAAAATGAAGCGGTGTGCCGCGAACAGCGTCTTTTGCCTGGGTTTGTCCGTTCACCATTACAGTGTTGTGAGAAAGCACTGACTGTGTCCACTGGATGCGCTCCGGGTCGTCACTTGTCTGTGTGGGGTAGCCGAGGTCAGGCGCCATATTAAGCCCGTATGCGGAGATAAAGAGATTAAGCGCATCCTCATGACCATGGTTAGTTCTGCTTCCGAAGTATAAGCCGAAATCACTTTCCTTCCCGCTCACGTCCCAATCGCGGAGGGCGGCAAAGCCATATCCCGCTGACATTGTGCTGCCAAGCTTAAGCTCACCATATGTATCAATAACCTTTTGCACCTCGCTCGCAAGGCTCTCGGGATCTTCTACACCTATATCATATCTGAGACCGCTTGTTGTATTTCCGTTAATGCGGTAAATAAGCTGCGCCAGGCGGTAATCCTTTGTATGCAGATAACCCTGTTTGAGCGTTTCCATCTTTATAGCTGATATGCCTGTGCTGCCGGTTGCACCGGAGTCACCTATCTGCGCAACATAGCTGTTCGCCATTATCAGCGGAATCTGAGCCGAGAACATCTTTACAAATTTCGGGTTTGCATAAAGGTTTAAATTTGAGTCTCCCGGCTTGTATGTAGAAAGAAGCTCTGCAACCTCTATCATCTCATCAACCCATCCGCCATTATATCCGGAAGCCGCCTCATCTCCGTTTCCGTCGCGGTCCACATTGTTGACAAGCTTATACCCCACATTTCCGCCTTCATGTTCACCCTCTGTACCAGGGGCAATATCTGTTGCGGGGTCGTCATAATCCATAATCCAGTCAATCCACGTATCCGTCTCGGTCCCGTTATTAAGAGCAAGCGCTGCAGTTGCCACTGCACTCTGATGCTTTCCAAAGTTTCCGTAAACCTTCCCATCACATGCATTATTGTATGTCTCGCGGAGAATATTGTTCTCTACATTTTTCCTCAAAGCAGTTTCATTGTTTTTTGAAGGGTCTTTGCCCGACAAGAAGTCTATAACCTCCTCATCTCCGTATGCAGGCAGAAATGCATCGTATGCATATGCAAGGTCCTCCGCCAAATCGCAGCTCCATATTCTGTCAAGTATCTTGCCGTCAACGTTGTCATGACGGAAGTCTTTCCATCGATACCAGTCCATATCCGGGTAAATATCTGCCACGCGGTCAAGAAGCGGTATGCCCGCACGGGCATATTTAATATCACCTGTATAGATATATGCATCGGCAAGGGTTTTTATTGCCGTGCTCACAAGGCCTTTACCATCCTTGTCTTCTTGGCTTCCGTGCCACAGCCCCTCAAGCAGATAGTATGCAATATATGCATAGTGTCTGTCTTGAGGATTAGCCTCTGTTCCAAAAGTTTCACCGTTCTTATACCCCAAGCCGTCGTCTACGGCATAGCGTGCATCCTCATCGGTAAAGCTTTCATTATAAAGGTAGCCGCGCTCATCTCCGTAACCGTAGTATTTATACCACTTGTCACTGCCTTCTTCCAAATTATTGTATGTGCCTGTCAAATTTTCCAACCAGCTTGGCTGATATCCGCATTTGTCATGGTGAGCTTCAAGCGCCTTCATGCGGTCAAATGTCCCGTCATCCTGCAAACCCAGCTTATAAAACTCTGCAAAGTTATTAGACGGGAACCACTTTTCACAATTCGGGCACTGCACCTTCCACGAATTATCAAGTGCGTCTGTTTTCCATGCGTAGTTTCCATACAAGCTCTGTATATTTTCACCGCATGCAAGGCAGACATGACATTTACCCGGATTTGCCTCATCCGTAGAAACATCAGCATCGCGGCCTATCATATGGAACCTCGGCAGACCCTCGCCGACAATCAAGTCATATATTTTCTCATAATTGTCAACATAGGTTTTTGCGCGATTTTCGAGAGCGTCGGCCTTTGGTTTCGCCCATTCTTTATATGTAGCAATATTTTCGCGTATAATCTCGCGTTCTTCTTTTGTGGTAACCTGAGGGTCAACTCCCTCAGGCATACCTATAGTATAGTTAAACTCTGCTATATCGCTGTCAATGTATCCGTCACAAACGGCAACCGCCTTAAGAGTTGTTGTTCTTGTAATCTCGATTGCTCCGGTATACTCCGTGCTTGATGCCGTAGGCTCTGTTCCATCGGTTGTATAATAGATTTTCGCGCTACCAGTAGCGCACGAAAGCGTCGTAGTCTGTGCGGTTGTGTAAGTACCTGAAGATAGGGTTGAGCCCGGTGTTGCAGCAACCGGCGTTTCTGTCAACGTCAGTTCAGCAGGGGTAATTGCGCCACCGTTTACTGCCCTGAAAATCAGAATATATTCTCCCGCTTCGAGCTTGACTCCTTTGAGGGCTGAAGCATCAAACTCTTTTACCGTTTTAGCGGAGCTGTCTTTGATGTTTACATTTCCAACTTTATACGCATCAAAGACACCAAGTTCCGCAAGCGCTTTCGCACCGGTTCTGTCTGACATCGTATCAGCGTCTGCATCGGTTGCATCGGTGTCCTCTGTAACGGTACCATATGTAGTTTTATTATCATACCTAAACTTTTCTTCAAACTCACTCGTCATCGGGAGAATATATATATCCAGACTCGAGGTTGAGTTTTTGTAAAAATATGCTTTACCCGATACGCCATATCCCGCAGTTTTCGGAACCTTTATCTTGAATGCGAGCCACTCCCCATTTTGAGCTATCGCTGTCCCGACATAATAAAGACTTGAGTGAATATTAACAAAATCATTAGCATTAAGGGACTTATACACACTCGTTCCGAGATATGCCCAGGCGCGGTCAGAGCCGGAGCCCTCACTTGGGTAATCTGTATACGACTTAACACCCGAATATGACTCAAGCGAAGTACCGGTAACGTCAGAATGCCCTCCACCTGAAGCGGTATAAAACTTATACGTTATCGAGCCATCAGCCGCATGTGCAGAAAATCCCCCGACAGGCATAACTCCTGACACAAGCGCAACCGCAAGCAGTAATGATATAAACCTTTTTATTCCTTTCATTGTGCTCCCTCCTATATTTACTTCTAATAAGAGTATTATAGCAAATAATAATCCGTTTTTGTTGCACAATTCGGCATTTCTGATACAAAACAACACCTCAGGCAGTGCCCGAGGTGTTGTTTTATTCAAAGTAATATTGATGCAAAATAGAAGTAAATGAGAAGCGAAATTGCGTCTACTATTGTTGTGATGAACGGGCTTGCCATTACCGCAGGGTCAAAACCAATTTTCTTTGATAGAATCGGCAGTGAGCAACCGACAAATTTTGC
Source organism: Eubacteriales bacterium (assembly GCA_045586595.1). Lineage (GTDB taxonomy): Bacteria > Bacillota > Clostridia > Oscillospirales > JAAYXM01 > SIG480. Next base: position 9,107 of record JAZNAQ010000019.1, read on the forward strand.
CGTAACAACGGTTACTGCAAGCGCAATGCTTACAACGAGCGCAACAGATATCCCTACACGGTCAAACAACATTAGCTTCACGAGGTTTGCCGCAGCAAGTGTGATCCCGCACATGACAGAGACGCGAATCTCCTTCCACTGGACGCGGAAGATATCAGAAAACTCAATCTCGTCAAGCGAGAGGCCGCGGATGACAGCAACTGATGCCTGACTTCCCGAGTTACCGCCGGTTCCCATAAGCATGGGGATATACGCCGCAAGTATTGCGGTTGCAGCAAGAGCTGACTCAAACCGAGTTATTATTATGCCTGTAAACGTTGAAGAAAGCATGAGCAGAAGAAGCCACGGTATGCGCGCCTTCCAAAGCTCAAAAGCGCTTGTCTTTAAATACGGTTTATCAGACGGCGTTATGGCTGCCATCTTCTCAATATCCTCGGTTGCCTCTTCACGGATAACGTCGATAGCGTCGTCAACCGTAACAATACCAACGAGGCGATTTTCACGATCAACAACAGGCAATGCGATAAGGTCATACTTTGCAAACTTATTGGCAACGTCTTCTCTGTCGTCGAGCGTGTTTACGGAGATTACGTTTTCCTCCATAATCTCACAAATCTCGTCGTTGTCATCAGACATAAGAAGCTTCTGTACAGAAACTATACCTATAAGCTTTCTGTCCTTCTGCGTGACGTAGCAGGTATATATAGTTTCTTTATCAACACCTGAGCGGCGAATATGTTTGATAGCCTCAGCAACGGTTAAATCCGGGCGGAAGTGAACATACTCGGTTGTCATAATGCTGCCGGCACAATCATCCGGGTATTTGAGGATTTCGTTTATCCTCTTGCGCATATCAGGGTCTGTCTGGCGCAAAATTCGCTTTACTACGTTTGCGGGCATTTCCTCGATAAGGTCAACAGCGTCGTCAACATACAGCTCATCGACAACCTCTTTAAGCTCGTTATCAGAGAAACCGCGAATGAGTATTTCCTGCAAATCGGCATCCATCTCAACGAACGCTTCTGCCGCAAGTTCTTTAGAAAGAAGCCTGAAAAGAAGCGGCATTTTTTCATTCGGCATATCGTCAAGGAGCAGCGCTATATCAGCAGGCGCCATGGTGTTTAACACATCGCGAAGCGTTGTGTATTTACGCTCTTCAAGGAGCGCTGTTATCATTTTTTCTATTGTGGCAGTTGTCTCTCCCATAAATTTCTTTTCCTCCTTTTACTGATTTTGAGGAAGCAAAGTCACAGCAAGAGAGAAGTATTTACGCAAAGAAAACTCTACGCAACAACAAATAACGGACACAAAACAGCCCGCTTGCTACTTCGCTCTTTTGATGTGCTTCTACTACCGCCTGCGTCCATTATTTTCACCTGCCTTTTATTATTAGTATAATTATATTTTTATATCCTATAAAAGGATACACCCGCAGCCTTGATTTGTCAATAAATTTCACGCAAAAGTTGTATTAACTGCTGTTATAAACGCTTGATAATCACCTGCTTTCGTGATATGATAATATATATTAGGTTGTGCATATTATAATTAAAAAGGCCGAAACTATTTGTAATATAATTATAAAGAGGAGCTTCTTCCTTTGATTAGGATTAAAAATCTTTCGAAAACATATAAAATGAAGAGCGGTGAGGTTTCAGCGCTGCACAACATAAACTTACATGTCGAGCGTGGAGAATTCCTCGCTATAGTCGGCGCATCGGGCTCAGGAAAGAGTACGCTTATGAATATGCTTGGCTGCCTTGACAAGCCGACCGACGGCGAGTATTTTTTAAACGGGCGCGACGTACTCTCGCTTTCAAAAAAGAAGCTTGCCGATATACGCAACAGTGAGATAGGCTTTATATTCCAGGGCTTCAATCTGCTCGAAAAAATGACGGCAATAGAAAATGTTGAACTTCCGCTCATGTATGCCAAAGTCCCGCGCAACAAGCGGCGTGAAATCGCCCTTGATGCCCTTGAGCGCGTAGGTCTTTCAAAGCGAATTGGGCATCGCCCCGGAGAGCTTTCCGGCGGACAGCAGCAACGAGTCGCCATCGCCCGCGCAATAACACAAAGACCTTCCGTTATACTCGCAGATGAGCCGACAGGGAACCTAGATAACAAGTCAGGCTCTGAAATTTTGAAAATTTTATCAGAACTAAACGCCGGCGGCGCAACAATAGTCCTTATAACTCACGATATAAATGTTGCAAACCGCGCTCAGCGTGTTATAGAAATCTCAGATGGCAAAATTCTTAATAATTAAGACAAAAAAGAGGTGTTTTTAATGGAACGCAGAGACAAATTCAACTACTACTTAGACATCGCCGAGACAGTATTGGAGAGAGGCACTTGCCTGAGGCGAAACTACGGCGCTATAATCGTACGCCATGACTCAATCATATCTACAGGATATACAGGGGCGCCGAGAGGGCGCAAAAACTGTTGTGACCTTGGATATTGCAGACGCGAGCAAATGAATATTCCGCGAGGTCAGAGATATGAGTTATGCCGCAGCGTTCACGCAGAGGCAAACGCAATTATAGCCGCACCGCGCTCCGAGATGATTGGGGCAACACTGTACCTCGCCGGGCGTGACATGAAAACAGGCGAGCTTATAAGCGACGCATCATCTTGTGCCATGTGCAAGCGTATGATTATAAACTCAGGCATTGAGCGTGTTGTAGTACGCAACTCGCCGGACGAATACACAATTACTCTTGTTTCCGACTGGGTCAAGAACGATGACTCACTTGACGATTCAATCCTTGGCTACTGATTTTTGAGGTAAGAAAAAATGAAAAAACTCTTTTCTTTTTTAAGCAAAATAACTGCTTTTATCACCTTTCTAGGAGTAGTTCTTTACTGTGTTGGCTATTTCTTTGCATCAAAGACCAAGCGAATCAACGAGCTTTTTGTGAAAAAAGAAAACGACGAAGAATAGCGGGTATATACATACATGAGATTAAAAGAAAGAGTGCTCGGTATTGTAGAGGGCCTAAAAGCCGAATACCCCGATGCTGAATGTTCGCTTAACTACGAGGAGCCGTACCAGCTCTTATTTGCAACACGCCTTTCGGCACAGTGCACAGATGCGCGCGTAAACATAGTTACAAAAGAGCTGTATTCAAGATTTAAGACACTTCGTGAAATAGCAGAGTGCGATATCGAAGAGCTTGAGCGTATAATCCACCCTTGCGGTGTGTTCCGCATGAAAGCGCGGGACATTCGTGCTTGTGCGAATGTGCTCATAGAGAAATACAACGGCCGTGTACCTGATACTATGGAGGAGCTTATTTCTCTGCCCGGTGTAGGCAGAAAGACAGCAAACCTTATACTCGGGGATGTTTACAAAAAGCCGGCAGTGGTTGCAGACACACACTGCATAAGAATTTCAAATAAGCTCGGGCTTTGCAACTCAAATGACCCCAAAAAAGTGGAACTACGCCTTAAGGGCATCGTCCCACCCGATGAGCAGAACATGATGTGCCATCGCCTCGTCTGGCATGGGCGCGCCGTTTGCAACGCACGGTCACCGAAGTGCGAGATTTGCAGCATAAGCAAATTCTGCAAATTTTACGAAAAAAACAAACAGTAACACCTACTTACAGACTTTTTTGAGATAGGCAGGCTTTATTTCAATGGCAATCAAAGCAATCCTTTTAGACCTTGACGGTACACTTCTCGACACGCTTGATGACCTTACAGACAGTGTAAATCACGCACTCAAATCACTAGATTTCCCCCAACATACAAAAGAAGAGATCTGCTCTTTTGTCGGCAACGGGGTCAAAAATCTGATACTGCGCTCAATCCCGCAGAATGCGACGGATGATGATTTTAAAAACTGCCTTGCGCTATTCAAATCGCATTACGAAAAAAACAAAGCAAACAAAACAAAGCCATATGACGGCATACTCCCCGTTCTTTCCGAATTAAAGGCGCAGGGATACTCACTCGCTATTGTTTCAAACAAGCACGATGACGCAGTGCAAGGGCTTTTAGGGCGGTTTTTCTCCGATTATGCCGACTTCGCACTCGGCAACACAGACAAACTCCCCAAAAAGCCTGCGCCCGATATGGTCTATCATACACTGGACGTACTCGGCATCTCACGCAGCAGCGCTGTATATGTCGGCGATTCTGAGGTGGACATCGAAACCGCCAAAAACGCAGGGCTTCCGTGCATTTCGGTCACATGGGGTTTCAGAAGCGAGGAGCTTCTTATCAAAAGCGGAGCAGATATAATCATCCACGCACCACACGAACTGCCGGATGCAGTAAAAAAACTCATATAAGCGTAACAGCGTATCACCTATGTGATACGCTGTTTTTGAATAATGAAAACCACGCGATAGTCGCGTGGTTCAAAAGAGGCTATTGCCGATGAACAAAAAATTCTCCATTGTGTTAGAATAAAAATGACCTGCCAGTCAAATTAAAAACACAATGGAGGATTTATCTATGA